>JBCBRU010000567.1:0-5913 GCA_039819565.1 Myxococcota bacterium
CGTGGCCGTGCAAAGCCCGGCCACCCGCCTTCGCTCGACGGGCTCGCTGCGCGGCTGCGCCTTGCATCCGCGGGTCCCGGCCGTGCAAAGCCCGGCCACCCGCCTTCGCTCGACGGGCTCGCTGCGCGGCTGCGCCTTGCATCCGCGGGTCCCGGCCGTGCGAAGCCCGGCCACCCGCCTTCGCTCGACGGGCTCGCTGCGCGGCTGCGCCTTGCATCCGCGGGTCCCTGCGGGGCGAAGATGGGGTGGGAGGTCTCTCATCGGCGGGCTCGCGCTACTCGCCCCAGTTGGTGATGTCGTCTGCGGTGCCGCCCTGGCCGTCCGGACCCTTTGAGTAGATATCGAACTTGGACGGGTTGTGCTGGCCGGGGCTGAGGAACACATAGTCGGCGCCCCAGGGATCCTTCGGAATGGACTCCATGAGGGGTTTCTTGCCGCCCGGCGGGGTCTTGAGGACGTTCAGCCCTTCGGTCGAGGTCGGATACTTGCCGATTTTGACCTTATAGATATCGAGCGCTTGCGAGAACTGGAAGATCTGCTGTCGAGCGGCCTTGAGCTGAGTCTCTTCGAGCTGACCCACCACGGCCACTCCGACGATGCCCGCGATGAGGCCCAGAATGGTCACGACGACCAGGATCTCGATGAGCGTGAGGCCGCGGACCTTTCGACGGGGGCGGCGTGCGCGTGGGTTGGTGCTGACGTTCTGCATGAAAGTCTCCGGGCTCACCGCACGTGCTGCGAGAGCTGCAGGATGGGCATGAGAATGGAGAACACCACGAAGGCGACGGCCACGCCCATACCCACGATCATAATGGGCTCGATCAGCGTGGTGAGTTTCTCTACCCGCTGATCCACTTGAAAATCGTAGTTGTCGGCCACGTGCTCGAGCATCTGCTCGAGCTGACCGGAAGACTCGCCGGTGGCCACCATGTGGACGACGATGGGGGGGAACTCTCCCGAGCGCTTCAGAGGCTGAGCGATGGACTCACCCTCTCGAATCGCGTCGCGCGCCTCCGCCACGACCTCGGCGAGCCGCACGTTCCCCAGGACATCCTTGGTGATATCGAGAGCGGTGAGGACCGGCACTCCGGCACGGAGCAAGGTGGCGAGGGTGCGGGAGAAGCGGGCGATGGCCACGAGTCGAACGATGAAGCCAAAGAGCGGGGCTCTCAGCGTGAAACGGTCCCATACCGGACGACCCGTTTTTGAGCGCCGCCATCGCATGAACCCGAAGAAGAGCAGGAACAGGGCGGGAAAGATGATGAACCAGTAGCCCTTGATGAGGTCCGCGGTCCCGATCAGGAACTTGGTTTGCAGCGGGAGCTCCGCCTTGACCTGATCGAAGATCTTAGTCACCCGCGGGATGACCACCACGAAGAGGATCAGCATGATCACCGAACCCACTCCGAGCATGATGATCGGGTAGAGCATCGCCGACATGACCTTGGAACGCAGTCGAGCCTGCGCCTCGGTGAAGTCGGCGAGCCGCTGCAAGACCTCGTCGAGCGCGCCGGAAGCCTCTCCGGCTCTCACCATGCTCACGTAGAGATGATCAAAGATCGCGTCGTGCTTTCCGAGAGCGTCGGCGAGGGAAGAGCCTTCGTTCACGTCGGTCTTTATGTTGCCGAAGACCCGCTTCATCTTCTCGCCCTCGACCTGATCCACGATGGCCGACAGGGCGTCGATCAGAGTAATGCCGCTGGCCAGCAAGGTGGCGAGCTGCCGCGTGACCAAGGCGATCTCCGCGGTATCGACCCGCGAGAAGAACTCCCCGAAGTCGATCTCGGTGTCCCCGAGCCCGCTGAGGAAGCCCCCCTCCGAGCTTCGCTGGCCTCCCTTGTTCTTGGTGGACTGCTCCTTGTGGTCGGTGATGCGGATGCCCTGCTTCTTGAGCATCGCGCGCAGCGACTTAGGGGAGTCCGCGTCGAGGAGTCCCTTCTGCTCCTTGCCGCGGGCGTCGAGCCCTCGGTAGGCGTAGACTGGCATCAGACCACGACCTCCTCGTCCTTCGCGACGCGGAGGATCTCTTCGGGCGTGGTCTGACCCATGAGCACCTTACGCACCCCGTCCTGCAGGAGGGTGCGCATGTCCGCGTGTTGGGTCGCGTACTTCTTGATGGTGCCTGCGTCGACGTTCTTGATGATGAGCCTACGCACCTCGTCGTCGATCATCAGGAGCTCATAGATGCCGGAGCGTCCTCGGTAGCCGGTCTCCAAACAATCGCTGCAGCCGACTTCGCGATGAAAGGTCACTTGCTCTCCGCTGGGCCGGAGGCCGAGCTCGATCATCTGATCTGAGGTGGGTGTGTAGGGCTGCTTGCACTTGGTGCACAGGTTTCGAACCAGGCGCTGGGCGAGTACGCCGATGAGCGTCGAGGAGACCAAGAAGGGCTCGACTCCCATGTCCACCAGGCGCGTGACCGCACCGGGGGCGTCGTTGGTGTGCACCGTGGACAGCACCAAGTGGCCGGTGAGCGAAGCCTGAATGGCGATCTCCGCCGTCTCCCGGTCGCGGATCTCTCCGACCATGATGACGTCCGGGTCTTGGCGGAGGAAGGCCCGCAGGCCGCTCGCGAAGGTGAGGTCGATCTTCGACTGGACCTGCATCTGCCCCACGCCGGGGAGCTGGTACTCGACCGGGTCTTCGACGGTGAGGATGTTGATGTCCGGCGAGTTGATGCGAGAGAGGCCCGCGTAGAGCGTCGTGGTCTTTCCGGAACCGGTGGGTCCGGACACGAGAATGATGCCGTGGGGCCGGGCGATGAGACCCTCGAAGCGCTCGCGGTTGGCCTGCGAGAAGCCGAGGTCATCCAGCGACAGCAAGGTGCTGGACCGGTCGAGAATACGCATCACCACCCGCTCCCCGTGGGCCGTGGGGATGGTGCTGACGCGGACGTCGATGTCCTTGCCGGCGATCTTTCGCCGGATGCGGCCGTCCTGAGGGAGGCGCTTTTCGGCGATGTTGAGCCCGGCCATGATCTTGACGCGGGCGATGATGGAAGCCTGCGCGTGCTTTGGGACCTCGACCTTCTTATAGAGGATGCCGTCGATTCGGTTTCGAACCACCACCGCCCGCTCGTAGGCTTCGATGTGGATATCGGACGCGCGGGCCTTCACCGCGTCGCGAAGGAGCGCGTTCACGAACCGAATGATCGGGGCGTCGTCGCTCGAGGCGTCGTCGATGAGGTCGATGGCGTCGAGGTCGTCCTCGACTTCCTCGTCGGTTTGGAGTTGGGCCGCGGCCTCGTGGGCGAGGCCCGTGGCTCGGTCGTAGACCCGGTTGATGGCCTCGGAGATGGTGTCCGGAAGGGCGATGATGGGGAGCGGCCGCGCTCGGAGGAGCAGCGAGAGGTCATCGAGCGCCTCTGTGTCCACGGGGTCGGCCATGGCCGCCAAGATGCCTTCTTCGGTCTCGGCCAGCGGCAGGACTCGATGCGCCTTGGCAAAACCGATGGGCACCTTTTGGACCAGCTCGTCCGGGATGCGGTCGATGTCGATCGCAGCTTCGAAGGGCATCTCGAGCTGCGTCGAGAGCACCCGCGCGATCTGCTCGGTGCTGATGTGGCCCTGCGTGAGGAGAATCTCCCCGATGCGCTGGGGGTCGTCGCCTACCTGAGCGGAGAGGGCGTCCTCGACGTCCTGCGCGGAGCAGGCTCCGATCTCGATGGCAATCTCTCCGAACGGGCGTCCGGCCAGAGAGCGCCGCGCCGGAGGCGCGGTGCCGATGGTGGTGATCTCTTCGGTCCGGCTCTCTTGCATCGATGGCCTCCTGCGTCCCTACTGCTCTACGATCGGGGGTGTGGGCTCTTCGCCGCCCCGCAACACCTCCGGCGGGGGCAGCGCCGGGGTCACCGGCGTGATGCCACCCCCGGAGCTGGAACGCGGCGCTTCGCCCAGATCGTCCCCTTCTTCGGCGCGAATGATGACCTGGCCGGGAAGACCCGGGCCGTCGTTCTCGGCCCGCATGAGCTCTCGCTTCATCGCCTGCTGATAGGCGGCCACCGGGCCCATCTTCCGGCTCCAGTCGATCTCGGCTCGGTACTCCTTGGTCTGTCCGTAGAAGCGGTCCACGAACTCCCGGCGCTCCTCCATCTTCCGCTCGAAGATCTTCCGGAAGTCCTTCGGGCCCCGAATGATGTAGGGGGTGATGATGAGGACCAGGTTCACCTTCTCGATCTGGGTGTTCTGCTGCTTAAAGAGCCACCCAAGGACGGGGATGTCACCAAGGATGGGGAACTTCGATTCGCCCCGGGTCTCGCGGTCGCGCATCAGCCCGCCGATGACCACGCTGTCCTGGCTTCGCACCACCACCGTGGTCTTGGCCGAACGCTCGGAGGTAATGAGCTGACCGGTGACGGGCTCGGTGCCGGCGATATCCGAGAGCTCCTGGTCGACCTCGAGGCGGACATAGTCCTCGTCGTTGATCTGCGGCTTTATCTTCAGGGTCAGACCCACGTCTTCGCGGTTGAAAGAGACGGAGTTGAGGCCCAACCCTCCCAGGTTGCCCAAGCCTTGGGTGGCTCCGTTCGCGCCCTGGGCCCCGGCCAGTCCGGCCAGTCCCCCCAGTCCGCCCAGGTTCAGACCCGAGGGGAAGGGAATCTTCTGGCTGACCTGAATCTCCGCCTCCTCGTTGTCCATCGTGAGGAGATGGGGGGTCGAGACGACGTTCACGTCGTTAGACGTCTGGAGCGCCTGAAGGACGACGCCGATGGCGGGGATGCCGCCCTGAGGCACGCCGGGGAGACCTTCGGTGCCGTCGAGGGTGGGGCCTCGAAACGCGGTGGCGAGGCCCAGCAAGCTGGCCAGGCCGAGGGGGTTGATGGTGTTGACCAAAGACGAGAGCTCGTTCGTGGGGGTGTTGGCGAAGATGAGGGGAGAGGTTTCCCCGTCTACCTCTACGGGAACGCCGCCGTGCCAGCCGACCCCGAGGTCGCGGGTGTTCGAGGTCGACACCTCCAAGATCGCGGCCTCGACGAAGACCTGGTAGCGGGGCACGTCGAGCTGGTCGATAACTCGGCGCATCGATGCAAGGTCGCTCTTCGAAGCGGTGACCACCAGGCTGTTGGTGGCCTTGTCGGCGGTGACCTTTACCTCGCCCTGAAAGAGAGCCGCCGACGTGCTTCCGGCCCGAGGCGGCGTGGCGGGCGCGACGCGGCGGTTGTTCGCCGCGGGCCGCGGGTTGCCGCTCGTGGGACGACCCTGGGCGAGGGACGACAGCGTGGAGGCGAGCTCCTCGGCGTCGGCGTGCTTGAGCCGGAGGACGTGGATCTGACCGTCCGCTTGGTCTCCCGGGATGTCCAGGCGTCGAAGTAGCGCCACGATCTGCCCGAAGGCCGACTCCGACGCGATGATGATGAGAGAGTTGGTGCGGTCGTCGGCGAGGATCTTCGACACTGAACCTCCACCGCTTCCTCCTCCCGAGCTTGGGTCGACCTGAGTCCTGCCCTTCGGGGCGGCGGGCTTCTTTTCTCCGGCCTTGCGCTGGTTGGCGAGCTGCGGCGTGGCGGTGGCGCCGCCGGCCTTGCGGGCTTGGGCGTTCTTGGGTTCGAAGATCTGAGTTAACTTCTCCGCGATCTCCGAGGCCGAGGCGAACTGTACCGGGACGACGTGAATCCGCTCCAGCGCTTCGGGTTGATCGAGCTCGGCGAGGATGGACTCGATGCGCTCGAGGGAGGCTGCGAAGTCCGTCATCACGATGAGGTTCGAGCCCTGGAAGGGATGGAGCTGCCCCCGGTTGCTCTTGAAGATGTTGAGATAGTTGACGATGTTGTTGGTGTTACCCCCGTGCCGGACCCGGTAGAGCTTCGTCTTGCGCTGGTTGGCGAGCTGCGGCGTGGCGGTGGCGCCGCCGGCCTTGCGGGCTTGGGCGTTCTTGGGTTCGAAGATCTGAGTTAACTTCTCCGCGATCTCCGAG
>JBCBRU010000568.1:0-5908 GCA_039819565.1 Myxococcota bacterium
ACGACCTCAATCGGCCCCGGGGTCTTGGCCCTCGTTCCGTGGATCCTGTCCCGAATGCTCGCCGGTGACGGCGGCGGCGGCGGTCCTCAGGCCGACTGGATTGGCTTTCATACCTGGACCCAGCAGTTCGACGCTCTGCTCAGCTATTCGACAGGCATCCTCTACGGAGAGGTCGCCCTCCACGCCGGAAAGTTGGCCTTCGTGAGCATGTTGAGCGCCCCGGTTCTCGCGAGCGCCTTCGCGCTTCGGCGCAGTGCTCTCGGGCTGGCCCTTTGGTGCGGGGGCGCGGCTGCGATCGCCTGGTGTTTCCTATGGCCGGAGGCCGGCCCGTTTCGTACCGATGTATTGACCATAGGAGCGTTGACCGGAGCCGCGGTGAGCGCCCTCCTCAGCCGCGGAGACCGCAACCGACGGGTGATGCTGCTCCTCCTGGCCCTGTCCGCGGGGCTCTACTTCGGCTCCCCCATGGGCATCAACTGGCCCATCGAGCAGTGGTACATCTATCCGCGTCACGCGGTCCTTCTCCTCGCCCTCGCTGCCATTACGCCGCCCCTGGTCTGGGCCCCACCCTCATGGGAGGAGCAGCGAAAAGCATGGATCGCCCGGCAGGGAGCCCAGGGATTCAGGGTGCTCTCCGTCCTCCCGGGTATGGCCGCGGCGGTGCTTCTATCCGGAGTCGCCGTCAATCAGTTCGCAGCCTTCGCCGAACGCGCCGAACCCTTTCGGGAGATCATCGGGGCCCTCGATCCCGAGCCGCGCTTGCTCACCCTGATGCTACAAAACGGCGATCCGAGCGTTCCCTATCACCCCTTCAACCAGTTCCACTCCTACGCGGTAGCAGCTCGAGGGGGCTACGACCCTTTCCTCTTCGACAACCCGAGCACGCCCTTCGTCCACACCGTGAAACTGCCCCACCCGGCCTGGAATCAGATGCACCGCTTCGACCTCGCGGCGCACGGCCCCCACTATGACCATATCCTCGTGCAAGGGCCGGACATCCTCCGAAACCGCACGGCTCCCGGCCTCAGCCTGGAAAAGGTACGAAGTTCGGGGATGTGGACGCTCTACCGGGTCCGCGAGGAGCCCGCCGATTAGGCTGCCAACGAAGGGAATAACGGCGGCCCCACGGTCGGGCTCCCGGTCCTTGTACGCCGAGCGACGCCTGTCACACGGATGCCCCTCTCGACAGGTTGGACAAGCATGAAGCCGGCTGACATAACGCCCGCATGCGGGCCATTTCCTCGCGTTTAGTCATCACCGCCGCTTGGGTGGTCTTCTCGCTCGGGTGCCCTCAGCGTTCCTCGCCCGCGGCCGAGCCCGAACCCTCTCAAGCCCCGGCTCTAGCCTCATCGGCGAAACCCAACCTCGCGGCACCCTCCGGACCGACCGCCAGTAAGTCATCTAAGGCTACGAACCGAGAGATCCCCGATCTGGATCCCTACGAGTTTACAATCGGCGTCAACTTCCGCTTCCTCGGGGCCGGAGACCCGGACGGGAGCTTTCCGATAGACCGTATGCAGTCGGCGGGAGGCGAGACCTTCGACCCGCGGCCGGAGCGCCCGCTCGGGGGCGGATGGCCCGTCCTGGATGACGACCAAAGCCTTGCTTTCACGGTGAACTCGGGAAGCTCCAGCGCCTTTCGATTCAGCTGGAAGGGTCTCGCGGGGCCTCAGGACTGGTACTTCGACTACGAGGCAAAGTCCCTCAAGCCCAAGCGCCTCGGCGCCCGCGCGCTGACCTTCAACGTTCCGCCCGACAGCGACATTCGGGTCACGTTAGCCGGGACGGTGACGGAGGCCCATCTCGTGCCTCTGGATCAAGTCGACCGCTTCGAAGCAGGGCTCGTGGTCGACAAACATGTCGCCAACCGCGCGGCCAACTTTTCAGTGGTTCGCACCATGCAGTTCCGCGACGTCAACGAAGTGGAAGGACCGGTGACCTGGGACGGTCGACCACGCATCACGGATAGGTCTTACAACACCCCCAAGGCCGCGCCCTGGGAGTTCCTCTGCAAGGCAGTGACGCAGCTGAGGCGTCATTGGTGGATCAACGTCCACGTCAGCGCCGACGAAGACTACATTCGAAAGCTCGCGACCCTCGTGAAGGAATGCCTCGATCCCGAGCTCAAGGTCGTCTTCGAGTACGGAAACGAGATCTGGAACAGCGCCTGGCCTTTCGGCATCGGGCAGGGCTACTGCACGGAGAAGGGAAAACTCAGAGACCTGAACCCGCACAAGTATGTCCCCGGCTGGGAGTATGGCCGAGAGGACTGGATCTATGCGCGACTCTTCCACGGGATCCGCACCGCGGAGCTGGGTAAGGTCTTTGAAGAAGTATTGGGTAAAGACCGGGTGATCGTAGCTCTCGGAGGGTTCATTTGGGACCCACCTCATCTCGCGGAACTGGCCATGGCGGGGGCCAAGGCCAGCGGTGGCTTCGACGCTTGGGCGGTGGCTCCATACTTTGGCAACGAGGTCGGCAAGAAGCTCGGAAAGATGCCAGATGCCGAGATCTACAAGGCGATGGATAAAGCGCTCGAGGAGGTCTTCGAGGCGGTCAACATCCAGAAGTCCTTTGCCGACAAGTATAAAGTCGCTCTGATCGCCTACGAAGGCGGGTCCCACATGACGCCTCCGGGCGAGCGATCGACGCCGAAGGTGCTCCGGCAGTTCGAGCGCATCAACCGGTCGGAGAAGATGGGTGAGTGGTATTCACGCTTCTACGAGCATTGGAAAAAGGCCGGGGGTGGCCTCTTTCTCCACTACGCCCTCACCTTCCCGCAGGGCCAGGAAGGGGGCGCCTTTGGACTGTGGGAGAGCTATGTGCCCGACGCCCCGCTGCTCCCGAGAGCCAAAGCGACCCTGGACGCTTGGAACGCGAAAGACTGGCCCGCACCCCGGTGAGCCCGCTCAGGGGCCGCCGCGGTAGGCGGCCCCGGCCGGAGCTTGTGCCGGCATGGGGGGGCGGGGTCGTCCCGCCGGCCCCCGCCGACGCCCGCCCTTACCGCGAGCTCCCTCGGGCTCTTCGTAGCGATGGGCGACGGCGGCCGCCTTGGGATTCGTCAACGTGGTGAGGAACCCGGTGGTCGCCCCCGCCATGAGCCACGGCATGCCCGTCGAAACGGCGTTAGGCAGGTTCTCGAGGGCGTACAGGGTGCAAATGCCCGCCATGACGCACATCATGGCGAGGTCCTCTCGCCTCTTTATCTTCTTTCGCCGCCACCACAGCAGGAACACGGGCCCGAGGAGGAGGAGGAAGGGCAAGATCAGCCCAAACACTCCGTAGCGCCCAAAGCGGATGATCCAATACCCGTCGGTGACTGAGGTATCGATGCCGTGCTCCACGTCCCAGACATGAGAGCGGCTCCACCCGCCCCATCCGTACCAGAACTTCTCTCGCCCGCGCTTGGAGAGCGCTCTTTCGTTGTTCACGCGCGTGAGCAGGGACTCCGCCCGCTGGGGGTAACGCGCCTGCACGTACTCCACGACCGGCGTCATATCCAAGGCCCCGGTGGAGCGTCCGTAGGGGTAGGCGCAGATCAGGAGAGCCACCAACGCCAACACCCGTGTCTGCATCCCCAGCGAGACGAAGAAGATGAGACCGGAGAACGCGAAGAGAAAGATGATGGCCCCCATCGATTTACCCAGGATGCTCACCACGAAGAGGAAAGGAATGAGCTCGCGCGGGGTGAATCGCCAGGCTTTCTTTTCATTGCCGAGGTAGAGCGCAGCGTTGGCCAGGAACAGCACGAGCATGAACCGAGCCAGCACCAGTCCGTGCTCAAAGAAGACCTGTGCACGATATCCCCCCCAACGAATGGTCTGGGTGAAGTCGGGATGAGGGAAGTATCCATACACCCACGTGTGAATCTGCGGGGACATCCGCAGCTCCAGAAGCATGAGCGGGATGTATGTCACGCCGAAGGCCACGATGACGTTGAGGAGGGTGACCACCTCGTTCCGCGTCCTGAACATGGCCCGGCCGACGATGAAGGGGATGAGGACGTAGGCGAACTCCTCCAGCCAGTACCCCCGCACGTCCCCAAAGGTCAGAGGAGGGATGAAGACCCGTGCGCCGTACCCGGGGACCGCCTTGAAACCGTACACGAGCGGCTCGGGATTGGTCTTCCAGGTCATCAGATAGGGGATCATCAGCATCAGAGCGTAGAACTCGAGTCCGCGCCCGGGCTTCGCCGACATGAAGCGTTTGCGATGAAAGGTGAGGAGAAAGATCAGCGCGAAGACGGTCCCGAAGCTCTCGCGGCCCATCGGGGGGAGCACCGGAAGATTGATGAGCGCCTCTCCGGCGGGGAGATAGAGCGTCGCCAGCATGAGAGCCACCGCAGTGGCCTTGGTCCCCGACATCCGCGTGAACTGGGCGTAGACGACGAAGGGGAAGACGATGAACGCGAGAAGTGCGACCGGACCGGCCTCGAACATGATGGCTCCCCGAGCCTACACGTCTGCCCGCGCGACCTCCAAGACTTCCTTCGGCGGGGTTCTTGCGACCCTCGTTTCGTTCTCGAGCGAACCGCGCGAGAAGCGATCGCCGGGCCCTTCAGCAGGTCTACGCAACGGCCACGAGGAACACAGACGGGGAGAAACTCCCGGGCCCTGTCATCGCGGGCGATGGCCGTGGTGAGCCATAGGCGCCTCTCGTAGCGTCGATGGTTTGTCCTCGAGCCCAGACGAGGAACTGCCCTTTTGGCGCTCGATGAGCGTCCGTCCGACCCCGGTCTTTGGTGGCTGTCTTCAGACCGGCTGGAGCTCGCGCTGACCGGGGGGGCCCGAGCATCGGGTCCGAGCTTCGGCCCTCGCCCCGTGGCGCGGAGACGGCTACCCTCGCCGCGTGAGCGGGGATACCGGCGAAAAAACCGAGGAGGCCACCCCAGAAAAGCTCCGCAAGGCCAAAGAAGAGGGACAGGTCCCAAAGAGTCAGGACTTCGTCGGGGCCCTCGGCTTCGCCGTGGGCTTCTTCGTCCTCGTCGCCGTCGTCTCTTTCGTGTTCGGGGAGGTCGAGAAGTTCACCCGCGAGGCCATCGAACAGGGTGTGCGGGATCCGAGCCTCGAGACCCTGCTCAACCTTTTGGGTGACGCCATTCCCGTGATCTTGAAAGTGAGCTTGCCGATCGGGGTCGGCGTATTCATCGCCGGCGTATTCAGCAACGTAATCCAGACCGGCTTCTTTCTCGCCTTCAAGGTGCTCAATCCGAAGCTCGACAAGATCAACCCTATCAACGGGCTGAAGGGGTTGTTCAAGGTCAAGAAGTTCGTCGAACTCATCAAGAACATCGTCAAGATGTCCGCGGCGGGCTGGCTGGCCTGGAACGTCATGGAGAACGCGCTCGCGGACATGACGCTCGCGGTGACCTTGCCCCTGGAGGAGGCCGTCAGCTTTAGCGCTCGGCTCGTCTTCGAGTATCTGGTCAAGACCATCGTGCTTTTCGTCTTCATCGGGGTGCTCGACCTCATCTGGTCTCGACGCCAGTTCAACAAGGAGCAGATGATGTCCAAGTACGACGTGAAACAGGAGTACAAGCAGATGGAAGGGGACCCTCAGATGAAGGGACAGCGAAAGCAGCTGGCGCACGAACTCCTCTTCGGAGGGGGCGCCGAGGCGGTGAAGAACGCCGACGCGGTGGTGGTGAACCCAGCCCACATCGCGGTCGCCATAAAGTACGACGACGACGACCGCGCCCCCAAGGTCGTGGCCAAAGGGATGCGGGTTCACGCCGAGAAGATCAAAGAGCTGGCCAAGCAGTACGGCGTGCCGATCCTCCGCAACGTGCCTCTGGCCCAGGCGCTCAACAAGCTCGACGTCGACGAAGAAGTCCCGGAGGAGCTGTACGAGGCCGTGGCTGAGGTCCTCTCCTTCGTCTACAAGATTCGCGAAGAGCAAGAAGCCCGGC
>JBCBRU010000569.1:0-5879 GCA_039819565.1 Myxococcota bacterium
CGCGGGTCGAAGGCGAGAGGCGCTGTCCAGCTATCGGGCCTACCTGCGCACCAAACCCGAGGATGCGACCGAGGTGAGGCGGCGCATCGCGAAGCTGGAGGCTCGCTCCGAGGCGGTGGCGGCGACGCCCCGTCCGGCCCCGGCGCCCCGTCGCCGCTCGGGGCGGAGCCGCGGGGGCGAGGCTCGGGCCTCGGCCCCTGCGCCAGCGGCGACGCCGCGTCTCAGCGAGGCCGACCTGACCCGGCTCGCGGACGCCGTCGTGGAGCGGATGGAGGCGAGGGGCGCGCGCGCCGCGGCCCCGCTCGGGGCCTCACCTTCGCCGGAGCTTCCGGAGGACGAGGCTGAGGGCACGGGTCCGGTGAGCTCCGATCCGTCCGAAGGCGACGACGTGGGGGCCACGGCGGGGCTCGTCGAGGGCGACGTGGGCCTCGAGGCCAAGGGAGGCGAGGTCTACGAAGAGATCGTCGTGACCGCGTCCCGGAGAGCCCAGTCGCCGCTCGAGGCGCCGAACGCGGTCACCATCCTGACCGAAGAGGACATTCGACTGAGCGGGGCCCGGAGCCTGCCGGACCTCTTGCGTCGGGTGCCGGGGATGGACGTCATGTCGATGTCCTACTCGGACGCCAATGTGGCCGTCCGCGGCTTCAATCGGCGCGTGGCCAACAAGGTCCTGGTGCTGGTCGATGGCCGCACCGTGTACGTGGACTTTCTGGGGGCCACATCCTGGCGGACCCTGCCGGTGGAGCTCGTCGACATCGAGCGCGTGGAGATCGTGCGCGGCCCCGGGTCGGCCGTGTACGGAGCCTACGCCTACACCGGCATCATCAACATCATCACCAAGCGCCCGGAGACGCTGGGCGGCGCCACCGCCCAGCTGGCGGCGGGGAACGGCGAGGTCATCGAAGGCAGCTTTCAGTTCGGAGAGCGCCTCGGCAACGTGGGGATCCGCATCACGGGCGGCTATCAGCGGGGCGAAAAGTACGACATCGACTTCGACGCCTCGCAGCCCAACGTGAGCACGCGGCTCGAAGATCCGAACCAATCGCTCGAGATCGCGCGGGCCAACGCGCTCGTCGAGTATCACCTCGATTCGAGCTCGCGGCTCTACGTCGGGGGGAGCGTGGTGCAAGGGCAGCAAGAGTTCTTCGGCGTCGCCAACCTTCGAAACCTCATCGCGGACGGGGTGGAGGTGCACGCTCGGGCGGGCTACGAGAGCGAGCTCCTGACGCTGCGAACCTTCTGGTCGCGGCTCGACAAGGACGTTCTCGCGCAGAGCTTTCCGACGGGGACGGTGCCCCTCGACACCCGTGCCGTGAACGACATCTTCGCGGTGGAGCCGATCTTCCGTCCGCGCTTCGAGCTGGCCGGGACGCACGAGATGGTGCTCGGGGCGGAGTATCGATTCAAGAGTCTCGAGTGGGATGCGATTCGCCAAGACGAGACCGAGAACCACTTCGCCGCCTACTTCCAGGACAACTGGCGCTTCGGAAAACGGTTCGCGGCGGTGGTCAGCGCCCGCCTGGACCTCCACCCGCTGATCGGCCCGCTCGGATCTCCCCGCCTCGCGTTCATCTTCAATCCGGGGGAGCGGCAGGCGATACGTCTGTCGGTGGGCACCGCGTTTCGGGTGCCCACCATGGCCGAGACCTATCTCTCTCTGGCCGCGAACGTACCCTCTTCACCGGGCACCGCGGTGACCCTCGTCGGGCGGGAGGAGCTGGATCCGGAGGGGATCGCTACGATCGACCTCGGCTATCGTCTCGAGTCCGACGTCGGAAACTTCGAGCTCGTGGGGTGGTTCAACCGGGTCACGAATCTCATCGTTCGAACCCCTCTCGAGAGTACGGGGGCGGACGCGCGCTTCATTCCGAGGCTCAACGCGGTGGAGGTGGCGCGCAGCTTCTATGTCAACGAGGCTCGCGTGTTCCTCGGGGTGGGCGGAGAGGTAGCCGGGCGCATCTATCCCGTGGATGGTCTCGATCTGGGGGGCTCCTATGCCTTCCAGTACATCTTCGACGAGTCCACGGGAGAGCGTTTTACTGATTCCCCTCTTCACAAGGCGAGCCTCTGGGGGCAGCTCCGAACGAGTATTGGCCTCGATCTCGGGGTCTCGGTCAACTACGTCTCGGACCAGGACTGGGTCGAGCCCGACTTCGATCCCACCAGCCCCACGGGCTTCGACACGGAACCCTTTCCCCTCGATGCCAACGTGACCATGCTGGCCCGCGTCGGGTACCGATTGCTGGAGGACCGGCTGGAGCTCGCGGTATCGGGCTTCAACCTTCTCGACGTGGGCGATGCCCGCCACCGGGAGCATCCCTTCGCCAACCGCCTCGAGGCCCGGGTCCTCGGCAGCGTGACGGGGCGATTCTAATGACGGCGTACCCTCGACCCTCGCTGACCTTCACCGGTCGGATCCTGGTCCTCACGATGGCTGCGGCCGGAGGATACGCGTGCACGGACCCCGACGTGGTGAGCTCGACGCCCCTTCGGGCCATCATCTCCGGCTCGGTGCTCGTAGATACGCGGGCCGCCGGAGGATGCGGGACCTCTTCGGTCTCCGGCGCCGCCATGCTGTTCCTCTTTTCGGCCGAGGATCCCGGGCCCCCTCTCGGCACCGGAGCGCCGGTAGGCTTCGTGCTCGTGCCGGAGACGGAGCTCTTTCCACCGGGAGCGGTCGCGGGGGATCTCGTGCGCGCGGATTACGTCTTTCCCGAAGTGGAGCCTGGGCCTTACTTCGTGAGCGGCTTCCTCGACGTCGACGGAGACTTCAACCCGGCCGTCCCGGATCTTTCCCAGCCCTCGGGGGGAGACATCGCGGGGGGCTTTGTCGACGACGAGGGGCAACTCATGAGGCTCGACGTCGGCGGCCCGGAGGCCCTGACCCAAGTCACGATTCGGCTCGGCCAGCCCGTGCTCTTCGATCGGCCGGCCTTCGCCGTGTCCACCTCGAGCCTGGCCGCGCCCCTCGCGGGGGCGGCCGAGCTGCGGCTCGATGCGGTGAGTCTGGAGATGCCGAGCTGCTCGGGCTTTGAGGTTGCGTACCGAGCTCGGGACGCCGAGGGGCGCCCGGTGGACGCGGATCGGGACGGTCTCGCGGATCTTTTTCCCCGGGTCCTGCTCTCCCGTCCGGCCGACGACGGGGACGGTTCGGTGCTCATCGAGGGCGCGTTGAACCCGCTGCCCTTTACGGACGCCCTGGCCGCGAGTCCCGTCACCAGCACTACGAGCCTTCCGGTGCTGATTCGGCCGGTCTCGGCTCGGGCCCGAAACGACGGGAGCCTCGAGGTCCAAAGCGGGGCGCCCCCGGGTGTGTACACGGTGACGGTCCTCGCCCCTAGCGGGCAGACCTGGTCCGTACCGAATAACGCGCAAGTTGTCTTTCCGGGCCTAGGACCGGAGCAGCGTCAGCCGCTGACCCTAGGAGCGTCGCCTCGACCTCCCGCCGGCCGGATCCCGGGGGAGCTCGAGGTGCCCGAGGTCCTGGCCGACCGCACGGCCTGGGTGCTGGCCTTCGCGGCCGAAGATCCCGCTCCGCCGCGGGGCACGGGAGCTCCGGTGGGCGTGGCTCAGCTGCTCCCTCCCGGGACCTCACGATCGTTCGAGCTGGCCGGTCTTCCGGACGGGAACTATTCGGTGACGGCCTTCGTCGACGCGGACGGCGACTTCTCTCCCTTTGTCGCCCTGCTTGCAGAGCCGTCGGCGTCAGATCACGCCGCGGTGGCCCCTGCCGTCACTCAGGTGATCGCGGGGGGCGCGGCGAGCCCGGTGCGGCTCGCCATCTCGGCGGCACCGATCGGCTTTAGCCGCCCCTTCTTCGAGGTGGTGGGGGCCCGAGAGATCGACGTCGCTTCCCTCCCCGCCCGCCTCCGCGTGCGCGCCACGGAGATTCCGCTTCTGGACCGCGCCGCCCCCCGCTTCGCGGTGGCCCGAGCTGCGGTGGACGGAGATGGCTTCGATCCGACCGACGTCTGGCCCCGCGCCCTCCTGCTCCGACTCGCGGACGGGTTCTCCGAGCCCACACCCGACGGCATCATCGTGCCGGCTTGGGTGGATCCCTTTCCCTTCCTCGGGCGTTTGCCGAACCCGACCACGGTCTTGGACGCGAACACTTTGGACGTGGTGGTCCTCCCCACCGCCTTCCGCATAGGTCTAGGGGCTCCCCAGCCGATCGGGCTTCCTCCGGATGGTCGCTACCAGCTCGCGCTCCTGTCTCCTACCGGTCAGACCTGGCGGGTGCCCAACACCCTCGATGAGGTCACGGGCCGAACCGGGACGGCGCGCGCTCGGCCGAGCCAGAGCCAGCCGCTCATCATCCGCGGAGGGATGGCCCTTCCCGCAGGGGACTTTTTGGGCACGGTGCGCCTCGCCGTCACCCCGCCGGGCAGCGACTTTTCGGTGGCGGTGGCGGCCTACGACGTCACTGATCCCCCTCCGCCCGCGGGCGCAGGACGTCCTGCGGCGGTCACGGTGCTGGATGCGAGCGCTTTCGGGGCCACCCTTGCTGCGGCCTATCGCCTGACCGGCGTCCCGCCAGGACGCTACGAGCTGCGTGCCTTTTTGGACGCCAACGCCAACCTCGTTCCCTGGGAAGAGCTGCTTGCGCAGCCCGACGCGGGGGACTTCGCGGGCGGGGCGGTGGACCCCATGGGAAACCTTCGGAGGTACGACGTGGCGGCCGAGCCCATCGACGCGGACATTCTCATCGGAAGTTCGGCCCCGATCCTGACCGAACCCCCCGCGGTCCGCATTCAAGGGTCGGCCACCTTCCCCGCAGCCAACGGAGGCACGGTCACCTTGGTCCCCCTCGACGAAGTGACGGCGGTGGGGGCGGTGCGAGGACAGCTCCACGTCCGATGGGCCGACGTGGACGGCAACGGCACCGTGGACGACCGAGATCAGGACGGAGCGCCGGACCTCTTCCCGCAGGTGTTCGCACAGCGGCTGAATGAGGACGGAACCCTCGACCCGGTAGGATGGACCCTTCCCGGGCGGGTGGATCCGGCGCAATTTCAGGGACTGGGCTTCCCCGCCGGCGACCCGACCCGGCTGGGCGTGCAGGTCGTAGCTCCGTCGGTGAGGGTCGCGTTTCCGAGTGCCGCTTTCCGACCGGGGGACACCAGCCCCTCGACGCCCCCGGCGGGGCGGTGGCGCATCACCGTGGTGGGACCCAACGGTCAGGTGTGGCAGCTCCCCAACCCACTCGCGCGCTCGGCCGGTACCCCTCTCGCAGACACTCAGGGCACGGGGCTGACCCTCACCCCCTGAGCTCGGCCGAAGACAACGGGGGTGAATCTCATCGGAGCCGGCGTTGGTTCACGGGGATGACGGACCCCTGTGCGGAGATCGGTTGGGGTTCAGCTCTGGGTGGCGCGGGTGAGGTGGGCGGTCACTTCGGACCAGGAATCGGCCCAATGGGATTCGGAGTGATCCACGTCGACCCGAAAGGCCCCGCCCGGTGAGCGCTCCGGGTGCCAGCCGATCGTACAGCGGCGGCCATCCGGGAGCCGGGCCACGACCATGTCCTCTACCAGGGAAGAGAGTTGATGGCGGAGCTCCGCGTGGGGCGAGAACTGCTCGGGGGTGCGCTCGATGCGGAGGCTCGAGGGGAGACCGAGGCCAGTCGGTGAGGCCATGGTGGGGGAAGATGCGCCGCCCCGGGCGGAGCCTCAACCCTTCATGTTGGTAATGATGTTGTTGGCGCTCTGGTTGTACTTGCTGAGGGTCTGCGAGTAGAGCTCCATCATTTGGGTCTTCTTGTCGATCATGCGCAGGGCATGACCACTCAAGGCGCGACCGCGGGCATCCCGGGCACGGAAGGCCCGGAAAATGACAACCCCAGCCTCGACACCGAGGTCATGAAGCTCAAGCGCATGATC
>JBCBRU010000570.1:0-5876 GCA_039819565.1 Myxococcota bacterium
AGATCAAAGCGTCGCCGTGTCATCGAGTAGGGTAGATCATGATCTGGATCGTCCCGAAAGGGCGAAAACGGACAAATCGATCTGGTTACGCGAAGATCGAGCACATTTGCCGACAGCCCCTAGTCCCGGTAGCTCGGATCGAGGCGGTCCAGCTTGCGCAGGATCGCGGGCCACACCAGGGAGGCTCCGAGGCCCTTGAGGACCGTATCTACGTTGGCCTCGACCTCGGCCAAGACTTGGGTCTCGACGCGGGTGAGGGGAGTCTGGCCGGCCAGCGCCTTGACCTGAACTTCGCAGGCCTTCTGGAAGTTGTACATCGACAGATAGGCGTCGGGCACCGAGCTCCCTACCGTGAGCAGCCCGTGGTTTCGCAGCATGAGGTGAGCGTTCCGATCGAGGTCCTCGGCCAGACGCCGCTTCTCGTCGTCGCGCACCGCGATCCCTTCGTAGTCATGGTAGCCCAAGGACGCGAGCACGATGGTCGACTGCTGGGAGATGGGAAGGAGGCCTTCGGTCTGGGCGCTCACCGCTACTCCGTCGGGAGTGTGGACGTGAAGGACACACTTCACGTCCGGTCGCGCTTCGTGGATGGCGCTGTGGATGACGAAGCCGGCAGGGTTGATGGGGTGAGGGTTCGAGCCGATCTTCTCGCCCCGCAAGTCGACCTTCACGAGACTCGACGCCGTGATCTCTTCGAAGAGCATCCCGTAGGGATTGATGAGGAAGTGACCTTCCTCGCCCGGTACGGCGGCGGAGATGTGGGTGAAGATCAGGTCGTCCCACTCGTGGTGCGCGATCATGCGGTAGCACGCGGCGAGATCGCGGCGGACAGCGTACTCCTCATCGGTGATGGACGAAGCGTCGTCGGAGGCGAGATGTACGGGTCCAGCGCTCATAGCGTCGCCAACATACTCTCCGCGGCCGAAGATGACACTCCGGGTTGTCGAGGGCTTCCCAGGGGAGACCGGGCGGAAAAAGCCTCAGCTCGCCTTTCGGACAGGCGCTGTGGTCTTCAGCGTCCCTCTCAGGCCCATCTCTGTGGCGTAGACGACATCCACACCAGGCGTGCGATACGCGAAATCAATGCCGGCTTCGGGGCCCATCACCAGGAGCCCGGTGGCGAGGGCGTCCGCCATGGCGGCGTCGCGCGCAAGTACGGTGACGGTCCCCGCGAAGGAGGCGGGACGACCGCTCCGGGGATCGAGGACGTGACCGACCCATCGATCACCCACGCGGCGTCGGCGAAGCTGGTTGCCGGACGTGGCGAGGGCTCGGGCTCGAACTCCGAGGGTGCCTATGGCCCGTCCGGGCTGCGCCGGATGAGCGATCTCGACCGCGGTCTCGGTCGAGGTCCGGAGATCCCCGCCGATGTTGACGGTGACTCCGGCGTGACCGCGCTCCCGTAAGAAGAGAAAGAGCTGATCGACGATATAGCCTTTGGCCACGCCGCCGAGCCCAACCTGGGTGCTGGGGTGAGCGAGGCGCACCGACTCGGAGCTTACGAGGACGTGCTCGACGCCCACGCCTCGCTGAGCTCCCGCGAGTGCCTCGGGGGTGGGCCAGACGCCGGTTCGAACCGCGGCCTCCCACACCTCGGAGAGGCTCGCCCAGGTGGGGTCAAAAGCGCCCTGGGTGGCCTTTGCTACATGCAGGGCACCTTGCAGGACCGTCTCGAGGTGAGGGGTCGTTCGCACCTGACGGTGTCGGTTGAGTCGGGTCAGGGCCGAGCCCTCTTTCCATTCCGAGAGCTCGGCCTCGAGGGCAGGGATCATCTCCCGCGCGGCCGCGAGGTCCGCCCGCCCCCGGCTCGGATCATCTCCCGGGGCCAGCTCGATGCGTACGGCGTAGCTCGTTCCGAGCTCGCGGCCGGCGTCTTCGACGGCGCTCGTCTCGGGAAGATGTCGCAAGGGCCCCTCCCGGTTTCCCTTCCTGTCGAGGAGGAAGAGGGTAGGGGTCGCGGTGACGCCGAATCGGTCCGCCCAGCGACCGTCGCCGTCGATGACCACGGCCCTCGAGGCGGCCTGAGCCCGCGACTGGAAGCTCTCCCGAACCTTCGCGGGGGGGCTCCCGCTGACCACGTACACCAGACCGGTGTCAGGTCGGGCGTCGACCCACGCGAGGAGATCCGGCCACTCTCGAGCGCAGGCTTCGCACCAGGTGGTGGCAAAGGCGAGCACCGTCCGGGGATGAGCCTCGGTCAGTTCGGTCCAGGCTCTTCGGGTCCCGTCCAGGAGTTCGACCTCGCCCAACTGCGGATGCGCCTGTCCGACCGGGGTGGGACCCGGGGCGGCCGTACTCGCGCACCCAGCGTGGAGGCCGACCAGCAAAAACGCCACCCGCGGATTCATGGCGCGAGGGTAGCAGCTCGAGGGGAAAGGCTGGATGCGCCTCAACTACCGTTTTGTTCGGGCATCGGAGACCATGGGGTATGCACCGTGCGGTCGTCGTCTCTGCGCTCCTCATCTGGCTCGGCTCGGGGGGATCTCCCGCGTACGCGGAGGAGCGACTCGGCGCCGATCGTCCCGGCTTTGCTCAGGCCACCACGAGCGTGCCGAGAGGACGCACGGTGCTGGAGCTGGCGGCCAGCCTCCAGGCCGAGCTCGAAGGGCTCGCGGATCCTCGGGTGAACCTCCCGCAGGCTCTGCTGCGGGTGGGGCTGCCGCTCAACTTCGAGGTCCGGGTGCAGGTGCCGAGCGTCGTGATTCGTCCGGATGCCGACGCGGGGAGCAGTACGCTCTCGGACGAATCCGAGGTGGGGGTTACCGAGCTTGGGGTGGGGGCCAAGTATAGCCTGGGCTTGGGGGAGGCTCTCGGGCTGTCGAGCGTGCTGGCCCTCACCCTACCCATACAAATCAATGATTTCGGGGTGAGCGACGAAGTCACGGCCCGCCTCGGCGTCAATCTGGATTGGCGGCTGTTCGAGGCCCTCACGCTGACCGCGGCGGGCTACCTCGGTTGGGCGGAGTCCGAGGCTCAGGTGGGGGTAGGAGGGGTAGCCCGTCTTCACGTCGGGTCCGTGGATCTCTTCGTTCAGGTCTTCGGCCAGCGAGACGCGGCGTCCGAGGAGTTCGACTTCGACGCCTTCCTCGTGGATCTGAGCCGAGAGGTGTGGTCGGTGGCGGTGGGAGGGGGCGTGACCTTCATGCCGAACGACCGGCTCCAGCTCTTCATCTCGGCCGATGTCTATCCCTATCGAGAGGCTCGGACCTCGTTGGGGGCGGTGGTGGTGGCGGATCCCCTCGGCGTCTACACCGACGACAGGGTCCGCCTCGTCACCCATCTCGGCGCCGCGGTGTCCTTTTAGCCGAGCTACCAGCGGGCCGTGGTGCCGAGCTGTCCTCCGAGAGCGAAGAGCCCATCGTCTCGGTAAAAGCCGTAGCCCGAGAGGCGCGCCTCCCAGGACAAAGCCCCCGCCCGTCCCATGGGATAGCTCAGGAGCCATCCCGGGCCGTGACTCCAAAAGCTCCCGAGGTCCGAGTCCTGGGTTACGAAAAGAAGAGGGGGAGTGCCCGGGGGGACTCGGACCAGGTCCCTGAAATAACGCGTCGCCCACTGACGAGAGAGCCGGTACCACACCCGTATCCGGACCGGTCCGACCGGGAGCTCGAGGTTGGGCTGAGCACTCAGGTGCGCAAGGGACCAGGTGTCCAGGTAGCCGCCGAGGTCGAGCCCGAAGGACCAGCGCACGGCTGGAGACCATCGGATTCGAAAGTTGGCTTGACCACGGTGTCTGTGGGAAGGAAGACGCTCATCGACGATCTGGACGGGGACGCTCTTCTCGTCGGAGAGCACGACATAGTTCCAGGCGCTGTGGAGCCGGCCGGTTTGCCACGCATACTGCAGGCTGAAGGTGGTGAGGAGCGAAGGATGCCAAGTTTGGGTCCACCCCACGAGAGCATTCAGGGTGGTGTTGAAGTCCTGACCTCTCGTGAATCCGTCCCAGGCCGCGCCTTGCACGAGGGCGAGCCGAAAGCTCGTATTCAGGAAGAGCGAAGTATCCCCCCCGAACAGGCTTCGGGAGATCTCGAGGTTGGGACCTCCGATGAAATAGGACTTCTGGTGGTGATAGAAGAGGCCGGGCGCGACGCGCCACAGACCGTTTGGCGAAGTCCAGGCGAGGCCCGCCTGACTGTCGAGGGTGAGGAGGTCCGGGCTGGCCGAGGTGACGTTGGTCTCGGGGAGGGTCGCCGGGAGCGGGTGCTCGCCTTCGTCGATGATCCACCCTCCCACCGCGTTGCCGCGAAACGCCCACTGCTCGCTGAGCTGGACGCTGAAGTCGACGCTGACCGCGGCATAGTCGAAGCCCTCGGCTCGGTAAGGGTTTCCAGCCCGCTGCCGCACTCCGAAGGCTTCGACGGCCCCCGGGTCACGCTGGCCGAAGGCGAAGACGTCCAGGGCCACGTGGCTGGGGTCGGCGGCGTAGGCCTGACTCCCCGTCAGACCTACGATCGCCGCTGCTACTGACAGCCGCACGAGCCCGCTGATGCCCCCCCAAATCCACCGAAGGCGCCTTCGCGAGCGGCCTCCATTTTGTTGCGGATGTAGACGGTGCGACCGTCTGCGTCGAGCTGCATGGCTCGATCCGCGAGGCGCTCCCGCTCATGAAAACGGGTCGTACGACAGCCTGAGGCCGCGACCGCGAGCATTATCCCACCGACAAGTACGACTCCCCGCACGGCTCTCGAGGCTAGACCGGGAGGGGTGACCCGCCAAGCGGCCGAATCCCGTAGATTCGTGGTCTGTCGTCCATGGCATACTCCTCCACCGTGACGACGCTCGTCTCGGGTGCCGTTCTCGGGCGCGGACCTTACGTGCTCGAGGAACCGATCAGCCAGAGGGGGCCGAGCCCCGTCTGGCGGGCCTATCACGGCACTACGGGGGCCCCTGTGGTGATCAAGCTGCTGCCTCCCTCCGCGGTTGAGCTCGCCGCTCGGGGCGGCGGCCCCCATCGAGAGGCGCACGCGCTGATGCGCCTGGATCATCCTCACGTCGCACGACTCATCGAGGCGCGCCTCGACGCCACCCCGCCCTACCTCGTGACCGAGTGCATCGGGGGGCCCACGCTGGCCCGATTCCTCGGTGAGCTTCATCTCATGGGGCGCCGCTTGCCGGTGACGGAGGCGGCGCGGATCATCGTGCAGATCGGCGAGGCCTGCCTTCACGCCCACGGCAAGGGCGTGATCCACCGGGACCTCAAGCCGCAGAACATCCTTCTCACGCGGACCGAGGCCCCGATGGGCGTCAAGGTCATCGACTTCGGGGTGGCCCGTCTCCTCGACGAACGGGACCGAGATCAGGAGACGACGGTCGGTCGAGTGTACGGAACCCTCTACTATATGGCCCCCGAGCAGATCCGGGGGAAGGGCTGGACCTCAAAGGTCGACGTCTTCGCGCTGGCCACCATCGGTTTCGAGCTGCTCACCGGCTATCGCTGTTTCGTCCGCCGAAACGGGGGACCGATGCCGGCCTTTACGCGCCCGGTACCCTCCACCGGTAACGGTAAGTTCGAGACCTTTCGCCGGATCGTGCGGCAGCCGCGGCTGGCCCTTCGAGGTCTTCGCCCGAATCTCCCTGCCGAGCTCGAGGCCGCCATCCTTCAGGGTCTCGACGCTGACCCCGATCAGCGGTCGGGGATTGAGGACCTGATCGCGCCGTTTCGAGACTTCGCGGGCCCGCCGCCGGCCGAAGCCAAGATACCCGAGAGCGCCGGCATGGGGATGAGCCGCCTCGCGGCGGAGCTCCTCGAGGAACCCGTGGGGGGCTCATCCCCATGCCGGCGCTCTCGGGTATCTTGGCTTCGGCCGGCGGCGGGCCCGCGAAGTCTCGAAACGGCGCGATCAGGTCCTCAATCCCCGACCGCTCGGTCGGGGATTGAG
>JBCBRU010000571.1:0-5868 GCA_039819565.1 Myxococcota bacterium
CCACCGGGCCGTCTTCGTCGACCCGGGCATGGACCTGGGCTGGTCCCTTCTCGCCCGGGTGACCGAGGATCCGATGGCACGCGCAGAGCTCCTGTCCCGAGTGCTCGAGCCGCGGCCCTCGGACCTCGCCGAGCGCGCCATCGCTCTCAGTGAGGCAGGGGCCTATCCCGAGGCGTGGGCGGTCTGGCGCGAGTACGACCGTCTCCGGCCCCACGACCTGCGCTTCGCCTTCGCTCGAGCGGCGGCCGCCGCCGGGGCCGGAGTCCGGACCGAAGTGCTGCGGATTCTGGACGAGGTCCCGACCGGCGCCCTCGCGGATCCATCCGCCATGATCCTCATCGACGTGGCCCTCGCGGAGCGCGCGGATCGCCTGGACGACCCTCTCCTCGCGGTGTGGCAAGCCCTCGCCCCGGCGGATCCGCGGCCGGTCCGCTTGCGCATCGAGCGCTTCCTCTCCGCCGGACGCCACGTCGAAGCGCTCGCGCTCACCGACACCCTCCGCGAGAGGGGCGCGGAGGGAGAGGCACGCCGGCTCACCGTGGCCTTGGCCGCCCATCTCGGGGATCCCGAGCGGGCCGCGGACGCTGCGGGGGCGCTGGGGCGAGACGAGGTGGCGCGGCGGCTGCGCCTCGCCGCGGGGACTCTGGAGCCGACCTCTCCTCTCTACGACGGGGCGACCTCCCCGGAGGCGCGTCTGCAGGTTGCTCTGCAGCGGCTGGATGAGGGCGAGCCACGCAAGGCTCTCGCCGAAGCGCGGGAGCTGCTCGCGGAGCGCCCGTGGTGGCCCGCTGCCCTGGAGGCGGAGGGCCGGGCTTGGGAGGCCTTGGGTCGGGCGGATCGATCCGAGCGCGCGCGGAGCCGGCAGCGCTACGCCGACCCCCTGGGAGCGGACGCCCTCGGGGCCGTGTCCGCTCCCCTGGCCCCCTCGGTGAGTGACGTCGACGCGAGCTACGCGCGGGTAGACGCCCTCTTGAGCGACGCCGAAGAAGCGGACGCGGCTTGGTCGAGGCTCCAAAAAGACTGGGTGGACCTCGGCTGCGCGCGCTGGGCCTGCCGAAGGGCGGAGGGGGCCCCGGTGGCGGCGGCGCTGAGGGAAGCGGCGCGCCGGGCCCGGCGCCTGACCCAGAGCGCCCGGGCGGAGTGGGCGCGAGCTAAGCGCATGCAAACCTTCGACGCGGTTCGGCCCCTGTTGGGACCCGAGCGGTCCACCCGACGGGAGCGCCTGCGCGCCCGGGTCCGACGCAGCACCCGGCGATACGCAGCTCGTCTTGCCTGGAACTTCGACCAAGTGGAGACCTGGGCTCGGGCCTTCGCAAGCCTCGTTGCGAGGATTGAGAACGCGGGAGATGAGGAGACGACCCCGTCGCCATGAAGGGTCCAGACTCCGCGGAGGGCCAGAGGAGCCCTCGCCGACGAAGGTGGGTAATGCTCGCGGCCCTGTGGTTGATCGCGTCGGGGGCGGTGGTGGTGGCGGGGACCCGGGGGCTCCTCATCCCTTGGCTCGATGCGGAGCTCGCGCCCATCGAGACCTGGCAGCCCCCGACCACGGTGCAGGTCTTCGACCGCGATGGGGAGGTGGTCGATGCCTTCTCCCTGGTGCGGCGGGTGTGGGTGCCCGTGGAGGACGTGGACCCTCTCCTCGTCGACGCCATCATCGCGGCGGAGGACCGGCGCTTCTATGACCATCACGGGGTGGACGGCTTGGGCATCCTCCGCGCCCTGATTCGAAACCTCCAGGCCGGCACCGTGCGTCAGGGGGGCTCCACGATCACCCAGCAGGTCGTCAAGAACGTGCGGGTCGGGGCCGCCCGGAGTCTCCTGCGCAAGCTCCACGAAGCGGCCCTCGCCCTCCGACTCGAGCAGCGCATGACGAAGCGCGAGATCCTCGAGATCTATCTGAACCTCATCTATCTCGGATCTGGGAACTACGGGGTCGAGGCCGCGGCCATGGACTATCTCGGTACGTCCGCTCGGGACCTCGACCTCTCCGGCTCAGCCCTGCTCGCGGGGCTCATCCCCGCGCCCAGTCGCTTCTCCCCCCGGGCGGACCTCGAAGCGGCCCAACAGCGCCGGGCTCGGGTGCTCGAGGCCATGGTCAGCCTCGGCACGGCGACGGCCACGGCCGCGGCCGCAGCGGCTCGACGTCCCATCGCTCCTCCCCCGCGGGGCCTCTCGGAGGGCGACCCCGGCGTCGGCTACTACACGGCGGTTCGGCGCGTGGTGCATCGGCTCCTCGGCAAGCGTCTCCCTTTCGAGGCGGGTTTGAGCGTGTACACCCCCCTCGACGCCCGGGTTCAGCGAGCTGCCACCCGCGCCGTCCGAGAGGCGGCGGCCGCGGTCGAGGCTCGACAAGGGATACGCCTGGACCTCATCCCGAACGAAGCCGCGCCTCCCACGCGTGCGGAGCGGCGAACCTGGGCCCTGGCCCTCACCTCCTCGACGGCCACCACCGCGGGCAGCTGCGGTCCCGTGGCCTGGCTCGGCCGCGGCCGCGTGGGGCTCGGCGGAGGGTCGCGGGCGGTGCCGGCGGAGGTTTTGGGCCTTCAGGTCTGGAACCCGGACTCGGACGCCAAGCCTACGCCCTTCCCCCAGGTGATGCGTCGGCATGACCTCTTCGAAGGGTGTGTGCAAGCCACCGGAGAGGTCGCGCCTCGGACGAAGCTCTACGTCGAAGGGGCCGCGGTGGTGCTCGACTGGCGAACCGGACAGGTCCGGGCTTTGGTCGGTGGGAGGGACATGGCCCTCGAGGGTTTCAACCGAGCTACCCAAGCGCTCCGCCAGTCGGGCAGCGCCTTCAAGCCCTTCGTCTTTGCCGCGGCTCTGGACGAGGGCGATACCCAGCTCGACACCGCCCTCGACGCCCCCCTCGCCCTCGTCGCGGGAAAGAACCGCCTCTGGGAGCCCCAAAACGCCGGAGGTTACTTTCTCGGCCGGGTGGCCCTCCGGTGGGCCTTCGCCCATTCTCTGAACACGCCCGCGGTGCGCCTCGCCGCCCGGTACGGCACGCTGGGGGTCATTCGAAGAGCTCGCGCCGCGGGCATTCGATCTCCGATACGACGAGACCTGACCATGGCGCTCGGCACGAGCGAGCTTCGGCCGATCGAGCTCGCGGGGGGCATCGCCGGCATCGTCCGGGGCGGCGTCGCGGTCAAGCCGGCCTGGATCGACCGCCTCGTCGACTTCGACGGCGAGGACGTAGGGCGCGCCGGACGTCTAGTCGCGCTCCCGGGGGTCGGGGTGCAGCTCCCCGGCGGGGAAGGCCCCCGGTTCATGGCTCCCGGTCCCGCCTGGGAGGTGGTCGACATGATGAGAGCGGCCATCGAGCGCGGCACCGGCAAGGCCGCTTTCGCTAAGGGCGAGTTCCGGGGAGGCAAGACCGGCACCACCTCCGGCAACAAGGACGCATGGTTCGTGGGCTTTGCCCGAGGCCACGTGGTGGCGGTGTGGCTCGGACAGGATGACGGGCGGACGCTGGGTTGGGGGGAGTCAGGGGGACGCGCGGCCCTCCCCGCCTGGCGAACCATCGTCGAGGCTCTCCCCCCGGGGCCGGACCCCGAACGCCCTCCGGACGTCATCGCGCTCCCGTTCTTGGACGCCCACGTCGACGTGACGGCCGACCATGTTCCGCAATTTAGAATGCGGCATCATATTCCGAGGGAAGACGAGCCCCTGCCGGCCGCGCCCAGGAAGTTGCGGCCAAGAGCACGTCGTCGCGCTCCCCAGCCGGACGCCGTCCCGGAGCCGGTCGTCGAGGGCGAGTCGTCCTGAGCCGAGATGCTCTCAGGTGGCGAGGATGACACCGCGAGATCCGCACGGCGGCGGCAGCGCCCTACGGGACGAGGACCGCGCCTTGGGTGATGCTGCCCCGCCCGTCGGCGTTGGCTCGACCCAAGGTTGCGGTGGAGGTGCCGACCTCGAGGGACTGGATGCCGTAGGTGTCTGGCCAGCCGAGCGCGGTGCAGGGATCCGCGATGCTCCCCAAGACGAGGGCGCCCCGGACCACCTGCCGCCCGCTGTCGTAGCGGGCCGTCACCCGGCCGTCCGTATCCACCGCGAAGTCCACCAGCTGGCCCACCGCGAAGCCATCCGCGGTCGCCAACGAGACGTCGCTGGGGGCGCCGGTGGCGGTGCTCCCCGACCCGTCCCCTCCGTCCGCGAGCGGGGCGCCGAACTGAAAGGCGATGGTTTGGGGGTCGGCCCCAAAGAATGAGGCCGAGACCATCTCGGCCCGCTGGTCCTGGAGCCGTCCGTCGCCGGTGAACACCAGCTCCCCCGCCGCGATGGCGCCCAGGGCTCCGGTGCTGGTGGTGACGAGGCGGCTCGCGTCGACGGTCGCGGTGTACTGATAGGTCGCGGTCCCGATCCGAGAGAAGTAGACCGTGGTGGGATGAGTACGGCCGAGGGCGTCAAGGATGGAGAGCTCCGTCGACCAAAAGGAAGTCTCGGTGGGGCGGGCGAGATCGAACCCGCCGGAGATCGCAGCTCCCGTATCGAGATTGACGGTCATCCCCACCAAGGCCGTGGGCTCCGGAGACTCCAGGAGGGGAAGCGTGAGTGGCCCGGCGGTGTTCGGGGTGGCCTCCGCGAACCCGAGCAGGTTGGTGCCGTCCGGCGCCGTGAGTCGACCGTCGTCGGCGCGGACCACCCTCAGGGCCCGCGCGAAGCCGCGCCCGGCGAGCGCAAGGTAGCCTCCCCCGGACACGGCCAGATCCCCCGGATCGCTGCTCATCTGCAGGGGTTCCTGCTGATCGCATCGAGCCTCGGGCACCGGGACGTCGAGCCCGACGGACTTCCACCGCACTCCCGGGATGAGTCGCTCGAAGCCCTCCGCTCCCGGGAACCCAAGGGTGGGGGGCTCCCCGGCCTCAGGGCGCACCGTGCGGACGTCGCCGGGACCGAGCGGCGTCATGTCGAGACAGCCCATGGCGGGCTTGGCCACCACGAGGAAGCCCACGGTCTCCCACACCGCCTCTCCATATCGCGCCCGCACGGCACCAAAGCCGTCCACGCTGATCTCGCTGAAGGACAGGCGGGGATGGCCGTCGGCCGCCGAGTTGAGGACGCGCGAGGGGCCGCCGGCGGCGAAGGTGATCTCGTCCGCGTCCTCCGCGGGCATCGCGAAGTCCCAGGTCACCATCTGCGGGTCCGCTCCGGAAAACTGCACCCCTGAGGGGCGGCTAAAGTTATGACGGAGCCGCCCATCGTTCTCGAAGACGAGGAGGCCGGAGTTGATGACCTGGCCCCCGGCGGTGGCCATGGGGTCGATCTCCTGTGCGTCGGCGACCGCTCGCCAGGCGAAATCGCGAGGCCCCACCCGCGAGAAGTAGACGTCCACGTCGTGCCCTTCGCCCGTCGAATCGAACACCTCGACCGGGAACGAGAAGAACGACGAAGCGCCTGGGTCGTCCGGATCGAACTCGTCGGCGCCCACCACCGGGGCGCCGCTATCGCTGGGGTTCTCTCCGGCCCGGTAGGTGGTGAGAAGTACCGAGGCGCGGACGGACTCCGTGGGCTCGGCGGAGATCTCGAGAGGCACGGGGAGGGCCTCCACGAGATTCGTGGCGGGCACCACGCCGAGGAGCCGCTCGCCGTTCTCGTTCACCACGAAGCCCTCGGCGTCGACCGTGAGGCGGGCCGAATCGACGAAGCGACCGTTGTCGAGAGGGATGTGGGCGGGGGCGAGGGCCGCGATATCCAGGGGATTATCGGTCACCTCGGGGCTGCGCTGCTCGGCGCAGGCGTCGGTGGCGGCCGGGGGAGGGTCGACCTCGGGGCCGCCGAGGCCGTCCGCCGGGTCTGATTCGCAGGCCACGAGAGCGCCCAGGGGAGGATCGACAGGGCGAGGGAAGGACCAAAGGACAACGGACC
>JBCBRU010000572.1:0-5864 GCA_039819565.1 Myxococcota bacterium
CGTTCGCGTCGATGGTCGCGCCCGGGAGCACGGCGAGGTAAGCGCCGGTCTCGTCGCCCGCGCGAGCCGACTCGATCTTGGTGCCGGCCTCGATGGTGATCGAGGAAGGGGTGCCCATGGCATCGCCGATGAAGACGCGGCCGCAGAGCTCGTAGACGTTGGCGGCCATGAACTCGGTGGCGCCGGTGTACTCACCGGCGGGCACGACGCAGTTGCCGGCGGCGCAGGTGATCTGGGTGGCAGTGGCGCAGTCGGCCATGGGCATGACGCCCCCGTCCACGGGGTCGTTGCCCATGTCGGCGGGCGTGGTCCCCATGTCCACGGGGTCATCGGGGTCGTCGTCGCCGCAGGCGACAATGCCCGAGGCCATGATGACGGCGAGAGCGGTTCGATTGAGGTACTTGTTCACTGGATTCCTCCTGAGCAGGCGTCCGCTAGGACTGCGCGCCCAATAACCGAAGCGAACGGGGTGGGGCATGGAATTCGTCGGAACATCCGCGTGAAGCTGGTGACAGTTTGGTGTCTTAATCGTGTCTTGAGCTGGTTAAAATATCGATTTTATTATTCTTTTCTGCAGAGCGAGCGGGTGGAATGAAATGGAGGCGCAGACCCTTCCTGTCTCCCCGATGTCCCCTCGGCGCCTTCGAAGCGACGCCGTGCCACCTTTCCGGACCTCGCTCCCCGACAGCGCGCAGGCTCCCACCGACCCGCGGCCGAGCGATGACGCGGATCGTCGACTTCCCTCGCCGGGCCCGAAGTGTTCAGCTCCGAGCATGGATGCGCGCTGGCGGTGGCTGGGCGCCCTGTGGGGCATCACCGGGGTTATCGCTCTTCTGCTCTACGCAGTGGTTCGGCTCTCGCCGATCGCTCTCGAGGCCCTGTCCGGACGACTAGGTTCTCTCCACTATGCTGCCCTTTTGGTCAGTATCGCTTTCTTCGGCTACACCGAAGGGTATCGAGCCTTTCAGCTCCAGTTCTCGCCTCGGGTCGTGGCGCGCGCGCTGTCCCTTCGGGAGCACGCCACCTGGCCTCGGGTGCTCCTCGCCCCCGCATTCGCCATGGGCTTCTTTGGGGCCACCCGCCGCCGCATGATCGTGAGCTGGGTGCTCACGGCCAGCATCGTGGTGCTGATTCGCCTGGTGGGGGCCACCCCCCAGCCGTGGCGGGGCATCATCGACGCGGGCGTGGTCTTCGCGCTCGGCTGGGGCGCGGTGGCCATCGCGGTCTACGCGGTGCGCGCCCTCGGCGGCGAAGACCTGCTCATCCCCACCGACCTTCCGGCCGCCTGAGCACCTCCCCTACCAGAGAGGGCTCGACGTTGCCTCCGCTGAGCAGCACCACCGCATCGTCTGCCCCTTCGGCCAGGGCCGCGGCGAGGCTCGCCGCCCCACCCGGCTCGATCACCATGCGGAGTCGCCGGAGCCCGTAGGCCATCGCGTCCAGAATCTGTTCGTCGGTCACGAGGCGGGCTCGGTGCACCCGGGCCTTCAACACCTCGAAGGTCTGCTTGCCGGGGATGCGCACCCGAAGCCCGTCCGCCACCGTGGGCGGGGGGGGCACGGCCACCCGCTCCCCGCGAGCGAGGCTCTGCGCGGTGTCGTCGGCGGTGTCCGGCTCCACGGCCACGATCTCGCAGTCCGGGGCGAGGGCGTGAAACGCGGTGGCGCATCCCGCGAGGAGACCTCCGCCGCTGGTGGGGCAGTAGAAGCGCCGGGGCCGATCTTCGCCGAGGTCCTCGAGGGCCTCCAGGCCCGCCGTGCCCTGGCCCGCGGCCACGTCCGGGTGATCAAAGGGGGGCACGAGGGTCCAGCCTCGCCGCTTCACCTCGAGGTCTGCGCGCTGAGCCCGCTCGTCGCTGTCCGGCCCCACCTCCACGATCTCGGCCCCATCGGCCTCGGTGCGGGCCCGCTTGAGGGGAGGGGCGTCCGAGGGCATCACCACCACCGCAGGTAAACCTGCGTCCTTCGCGGCGCGCGCCACGGCTTGGGCGTGGTTCCCCGAAGAGTGAGCCACCACGCCGGTGGTCCCGGAAGGGAGCTTTCGGATCATGTGGGTGGCGCCCCGGATCTTGAAGGCGCCAATGCTCTGGAAGTTTTCACACTTCAGCCACAAACGCCGTCCCGAGGGGGTGAGGTGCGGGAGGAGCGGAGTTCGAATCACCGACGGCCCGCGGATGACGGTCGCGGCCTCTCGGATGCGTTCCAGCGTGAGTACGTCGAGCATGGTGCTGGGAGCCTATCCGATCCAGGCTGCCCGCCATGTCCGAGCGCTTCGAAGCCGTGGGCCACATCTCGCTCCATCCCAAGGGCTACGGGTTTTTGTCGGTGGCGGAGGGCGGCAAGGGCGACTCCACCTTCTTGCCTCCGCCGCTTCTCAACCAGCATCTGCACGGAGACCGCGTGCGGGCTCAGGTGGTGCGGCAAAGAGACGGCCGCTACAAGGCCGACAAGCTCGAGCTTTTGGAGCGAAAGCGCGACCGCCTGTTCGGGACGGTCGTCCTTCACCGCGGAAAGCCGCACCTGAAGACGGACCGCAAGGTGTCCAACACCGACTGGCCGCTTCGAGGGGCGGATCAGCTCGAGGTCGGAACGTCGGTCACCGCCCAGCTCGAGGGCTCGACGGCGGTGGTCGAGGAAGAGGTCCCCGCCACCGTCGCTCATCTCGAGCGCCTCTATTCGCGCTACGGCATCCGCCCCCGCTTCCCGAAGGCCGTCGAAGCGGAGCTGGAGCAGCTCCCCGAGCTGGATCTCAACGGGCGCCGCGACCTTCGCGAGCTGCCCACCCTCACCATCGACGCCGACTCCTCGATGGACCTCGACGACGCCCTGACCGCCCTCCCGGCCGCTCCGGACGGGGCGATTCGGGTGTACGTCCACATCGCCGACGTCGACTCGATGGTGAAAGAGGGGAGCGCCCTCGACGTCGAGGCCCGCGCCCGGGGCACGAGCGTGTATCTCGAGGGCAGCGTCATCCCCATGCTCCCCCGGGCCCTGTCCGAAGACCGCCTCAGCCTCCTGCCCGGCCGCGAGCGTCCCGCTCTCACCGTGGAGCTGCGCATCGACACCGAGGGGGAGACCCGAAGCGTGGACGTGTACCCGAGCCTCATCCGCTCCGACCGCCGCTTCAGCTACGACACGGTGGCGGCCTTCCTGGAGAAGGGAGAGGAGCAGGGGATCGAGTTGCCGATGAAGGCTAACCTGCGGTGGCTGCGCGCGGCGGCGGCGCGCATCGCGGTGGTGCGGGCCGGGCGCGGCGGCATCGAGATCGAGCGAGAGGACGCCTCGATCGTGATGGACCACTCCACCCAGGAGCCGACCTCGGTGGTGGCGCGCAAAGAGGACTCCGCGCATCTCCTCATCGAGCGGATGATGGTAGCGGCCAACGAGGCGGTGGCCAGCTGGCTGGTCGACCGCGGCCTCCCCGGGGTGTTTCGGGTGCACGCCACTCCGGATGGAAGCCGCATCGAGTCCCTGGTGGAGTCGGCGCGCAGCTTTGGCTTCGAGGCCGGGTTGAGCAGCCCCGTGACCCCGAAGGCGATGGCGGCCTTCGAGGCGCAGTTCCGCCATACCGAGGCCCACCCCACCCTCTCCAAAATCGTGGCTCGGGTTCTGGGGCGCGCCAACTATCAGGTGGAGCCGGGCCTTCACTTCGGTCTCGCCGCGCCGCTCTACCTTCACTTTACCTCTCCGATTCGCCGCTACGCGGATCTCGCCGTGCATCGCATCATCAAGGGCTTTCTCGCCGGACGAAGAGACCTCCACGCCGGGGACGCGGATATCGACGCCCTCGGTCAGCACCTCACGGACCGGGCCATCCAGGCCAGCAAGGCGGAGCGCGAGCGCTTCGGGGTTTTGGCTGCGCGCCTCTTCGCCTCCAAGGTGGGCGAGAAGCACGCGGGCCGGGTGGTGGCCATCAAGACCTTCGGGCTCGTGGTGCAGCTCCTCGGCTCTGGGGTGAGCGGGACGGTGGCCAGCGAGGATCTCCCCGGAGGCCCCTGGAAGGTGGACCGGGACCGTCAGCGGCTCCAAGGGGCGGAGCGCTGCTTCGCCCTCGGCGACGAGATCGCAGTTCAGATTGCGAGCACCGACGAAGCCCTCGGGCGCATCGAGCTCGAGCTCATTTGAGGGGCGGACGTCTTCCATCTCCCGACCGGGCGTCGACCTCAGGAAGAGCTCCCGTGGGCGGGTCTACCCGTCGGGCGGGCGGCCCGGCGCATCTAGCGGCAGAGCGAGTGCGAGGCGTGACGACTGGGGACGGCCCGAATCCACGAACATACGTCGTTCCACATCGAACTCCTGAATCGTGCCGCGAAGTTCGTGGAACTCCCACTGAATGTGCCCCAGTGGACTCCGAGAATCGCATTGTTCGACACGCGGTAGACCGCGCTGCCGCTCTGTCCCGCGGTGGTATCAATGTCATAGGCGAGCTGGTCATCGTCGGACCCACCTTCGCGGAAGCTACTCGAATTGAGCACGGCAAAATCCGAGTACATCCAGCCGCCGCAGTTCTTGGACGTAAAGGGAGAGGCATTGCACTTCCTTGATTGAAGCGAGGTACTCCGCGCCGGATAGCCGCGCACCGCCACGAGCTGGTTGTTATAGCCCGACGAACTATTCCACCAGTTGACCCCCATCCATCCCAGGGAGACGGCGCTGGCTCGGTCCTCGAGGAAAATAATAGCGTAGTCGAACTTCCGGTGAACTCGCCAGTCTCGCGCGAAAACCCCGCTCCAGCGGACGGCGGTTCCCCCCGCGTTCGGATGCTCCGTCCTCGTCTGGCCCGGGTGCCACCAGCCACTGGTGGTAGCTAGGGTCGACCTGGGCTCGCTCGCGGAGCTGTAGAGATGCTGACTCCGACAGTCCGAGGGCTTGGCTCATGCCCAGGGACTCCTGTCCCGTCGCCGCGAGTCGGATGTCGTTGGTCCTTTCGAGACCTTCAGCGCGGATGTCGAACTCCGCGGTGTACGGAGCGTCCGATGCCCCATCGCCACAGCCGACGCTGGCCGAGAGGGCCCAGAGAAGGCCGACCAACGGGGCCCGGCCGAGTCGCGGCGCCCCCGAGTTGAGGATGGATCCGAATCTATCTTTGTTCATCATGATGGTCTCTCCCAAGTATTTGAGCTCCAGCCTGGCACGGCTCGAGCCTTCGTTTCGCGAGCGCCCACGATTCGCAGCGAGACGAGGCGCGCTTTCAGCGCTCGCTCGTTCGGGATTTCAATCGCCGTGCCAACCCACGCGAGCGCAGGTCCGGGAGAGAAGGAGGAGCAGCGTCCCCCGCGCGAAAGATCTCGCAGGCTGAGATGCAGCCTATGCTTCTTCGGCCGTCCTGTAGATGCGAGCCCTGCGCGGGTACGTTTCGTAGGAGTTCGTTACTCTCGGGCGCGGGCGGCCAGAGCCTCTGGGAGCTCGAAGCGATCCAGGGCGTCCTCGGCCCAGCTTCCGATCTGGGCCTCGGTGATGAGGCGTCGTCGGAGCATCTTCGCCACCGCGGTGACGGCCTCCGGGGCGATGTATCCCTGGTGGGCGAGGATCATCGCGGTTTGGAGATAGGAGTGGGTGGGGTAGGCGCCGCGGGCGCGGAGGGCCTCGAGGTCGTTTCCCTTGGCGAGATGGATGAAGATCCCGTCCACGGGATTGTCGCGGCGGGGGAGGTCCTCGGTGAGAGCCCGAATCTCCTTGCGCTCCCAGCGCGCCACCTTGGCCGGGAGCGCGCGCTCCAGCTCCTCGTCACGCAGGCCTGCGCAGACCTCACCAAACAGCGCGAAGACCTCCGCGTCGGCTTCGGAGTCGTCGCCGAAGAGGAGGAAGCGGGCGCCATCGGGGAGCTCCCGGCGGTAGAGGAGGAGGGCGCGCAGCTTGTAGCCC
>JBCBRU010000573.1:0-5857 GCA_039819565.1 Myxococcota bacterium
GGGCTTTCGAGAGCTGGATCGAGGGGCTCATGGCCGGAGCCTCCTGGTCCGGATCCTCCCGGGCCGCTCCCCCGCAGCGGCCTCCCCCGCTCCCTCCGCGGTGAATTGCGTCGAAGGCTCGACTTCGGGGTCGAGCGCGAAGCGCGGCCGTGCGAGCCGAGCCCGCGAGCGGCGAGGCGCCGCGGGAGTCTTTGGTCAGCGCTTTAGTCCTAGCTGAGGAGGCCTGCCTGCGGGGCCCCCGACGGAGGGGAGAGGGGGCGGATCGACGGCGAGCGCTCTGGCCGGCCTCCCCCGGGCTTCGTCCGCCGCAGCGAGACGGAGCGAAACCGCGGGTGGAGGAGGCCGAGGAGGTAGTTTCGGACGAGGTACCAGAGCATGCTCTCCTCGTTGAGGCGGGGGTCAATCCGGCCTTCGATAGCGGCGTGAGCGACGGGGAGATCGCTCCAGTGAAGCCCGGCCCGGTGGTGATGCACGGTGTGGAGCCCGTTGTTCATCAGGAAGAAGTTCACGCCCCAGCCGGTAAAGTTGCGGGCGTGGTTGAAGGCGTCCTTTTCGTCGGCGTCGACGTGCTGGATGTAGCCGATGAGGAGCAGGCTCGCGAGGGTCGCGAGGTGCGGCAGGATGAAATAGTAGAGGGTCTTCTCCACCGATAGATAGAAGAGCCCCGCGTGGCTCAGCACCACGACCAAGACCTGCGTCATGCAGTACATGAAGTGCTTCCGGCGGGTCTGCCAGAGCTCCTGGAGGTAGCGAAACACGGGTCCCTTGTGGCTGAGGGTGGCTCCGAGGGCAAAGAGGGCCATGCCGAGGAGGTCGTTCCGATCTCGGGCCTGGAAGGTCGTAAAGTAATCCCCGGGGCGGTTGTGATGAGTGTGATGGCTCCGCATGTGGGCCGGGATCCACTCGAAGATGGTCGAGCCGGTGAACACCACGAGCCAGTAGTCGGTGAGCACGTTGAGCCACCGCGCCCTCCACATCGAGAGGTGGAGATGGTTGTGGATCATCGCCGAGATGCTCACCCCCATGAGGCAGGCGAGGGCTACCGACCACGCCTGGGGGGCGTCCTGCTGCCAGTTGTAGATCAACAGGCCGGTGATGAAGGCCATGAACGCAAGGGTGCGGAGGTCCGCGCGGTAGCGGAGCGGTCCCCACCCGCGCCCGCGGCTTGGGTTTCTCGGATCGGAGAGGGGCCGCGGCGAAACCCGGCGCCGTCCCGTCGCGGAGGTCAGTTGTCTGCTCGTGCTCATAGCTACCGGATCCTTCCGTTCGTCAGCGGCGAGAGCCCCCGCTCGAGGGCCGCGCACCGCTGACGAGAGGAGTACGTGCGAACCCGCGTCTCGGGCACTCCGTCAGGATCTATGGGGGCTATAGAAAAGCTTGGGGGGTCAGATGCGCTCGAAGGTCCAGCTCAAGGGACGCTCGCCGTCGTAGGGCATGGTTCCGTGGAAGGCGCGCGGGTCTTCGTCGAAGACCAGCGGCACGAAGAAGCGATCCCCGGCCCACATGGAGAGGTTCGCCCCGTCCCGGACCTCGGACGACGCCGAGCAGGCCCGGAGGAGACGCTCGCGGGGCACCCACTCCAGCGTGCCCTCGTCGTTCGACGCCGGAGCGCGGCCCGTCCAGCCGTCGCAGCGGAAGATGAAGCCGAGCCAGGTCTCGCGCTTGGGACCGAAATTGCTCCAGGTGATGGTGCCTCTGAGCGTGATGTCGGTGAGCTCGAGGGTGGTCTCCTCCCGGATCTCGCGCCGGAGGCCGGCCACCACCCCCTCGTTGGGCTCGAGCTTTCCGCCGAGGCCGTTGACCTTCCCGAAGTGGCTGTCGTCGGGCCGCGCGTCGCGGCGAACCATGAGCACCGCGTCGCGCTCTCGGTCGTAGAGGTAGGCGAGGGTTCCGACGGTGGGGGTGAAGGGCATGCCGGTGCGGCTCTTACTCGCCGCGTCCCGCGTAGTCGACGCTGTGCCACTTGCGGATGATCTCGCGGACCAGCCGCCCGGACTCCGTGAAGCTGTCTTCGTCCCAGTGGGCGTCGGGGAGGCCGGAGGACGTCAGCATGGACGCCCCCTCCTGCTTGCTGTGTAGCGACCAATTGCAGTGGGTCAGCTGATGACGAGCGAGGAAGGTCATCCAGCGGTCGGTCTCGTCCGCGTCGACGCCGCCGTCGCCGGTGGCGTTCACGGTGCCCCACTCGGTCACCACGATCGGCAGCCCGAGTTGCAGGGCGTAGCGAGCCTTGTCCCGGAGGCCCTCGCCATGCGTCCCGGCGTAGAAATGAAGGGTGTACGCGATGTTCTCGAAGCCGAGGATGGGATCGTCCGCCGCCTTGTCGACGTCCTGGGACCACGACTGGGTGCCCACGATGATGAGGTTGTCGGGGTCGATGGCCCGGATAGCTCCGATCACCCGTTCGGCATAAGGCTTGATGACCGTGGACCAATCCGTGTCCTGGAGGGGCTCGTTGTAGATCTCGTAGATGAGGTTGGGGATGCCGCCGTACTGTCGAGCCACCCGCTCGAAAAACGCGACCGCCGCCTCCGGATGATCTTCAGCGTGATGACTGTGCCAGTCGACGATGACATACATGCCTTCGTCGATGGCGGCGTCGGCGGCCGCCACGATGCGCGCCCATCGTCCGTCCTCGTCCTCGATGTACCCTCCGGGCGTCTCAGCTCCCATGGGGATGCGCACGATGGCCGCGTTCCACTCGCTCTGCACGTACCGCAGGACGTCAGGGTTGAAATAGTCGGAGGGCTCCGCGGGGGCGCCGTCCCCCCAGCCCGCGTTGCCCCAGAAGAAGCTGGGACCCGCCACCGACCAGGGTTGCCCGCTCTGATCTACGACGTGCCCACCCGTGATCGACAAGGCCCCGTGGCGCTCCACAGCGGTCATGGGGACCGGCTCCGATGGGTTAGGTGGATCCACGCCTTGCTGACCTCCGCAGCCTGCGACCGCCAGGAGGGCCGAGGCGAGACCGAGAACGCGGGGCTCGTTGGTCGTCATGAGCTTCCGGGCGATGGTCCGACGGCGCGAAGCAGGCATCCCGTGCAGGCGCTATCACCGCACCTGGCCGCTGACAATTGGGCGGCCAGGGGCGAGGGCCGGAGGCGGCTACCGCTGGGCAGGGCTGGGGGCACCGTAGCGCAGAAGGAGGACCTGGGCGGGCCGACCTCTCACGGCCGTCACGAAGTAGAGCCCGTCGTATTCAGCAGCGTCGATAGGGTCGATGGCGGCCGCCCCGAGGGCCTCGATGAGAGGTCCGAGGGTGTTGCTGTGGCCGGCGATGAGCACCGGCCCGGGCTCCGCGAGAGCTGCCTTCGCCTGCGCCGCGTGATCGCCGGCCCGGATCGTCTTCACCGTCAATCCCTTCGCCCGAGCCACGGGAGCTGCGGTGGCCTGCGTCCGACGGTACTCAGTGGCGTAAACGGCGGTCAGGGGGACATCTCGGAGGATTCGTTCGAGGTCGGCCGCTCGAGCTATGCCAAGCTCCGTGAGCTCGGGGTCCTTCCCTTGATCCGTGCGCTTCTCGGCGTGACGGACGAGGATGACCGTCGACGCGGGGGGCGCCGCGGCAGCGCAGCCTACGTTGACGATGAGCCCAAAAAGGCCGAAGAGAGCTCGGCGACGCACGGTCATTGACGAATCTTACCTTTTCGTAACGAGTTTTACACGAGACCTTCGCTGGCTGCATTGACATCGCCTCCGCCCGGGCCGACCACGGGACATGGGCTGCCCGCGTCGCTCCTCGATCCTCGTCTCTCTCCCCGCGATCGTACTCGCCACCGCGAACTGCTCCGACGAGCTCCCCCCGCGTGCCTTCGACCTTCTGGTCAGCAGCCGCAACACCAACGCGGTAAAGCGCTACCACGGAGGTACGGGCGAATACATCGACGACTTCATCACCTCGGGGGCTGGGGGCTTGTCCCGTCCGCAGGAGGTCTTGCTGACTTCGGACGGGACCTTGTTGGTCACCGGGCGCGACACGAGCGCGGTGCTGAAGTTCGCAGCGAGCACCGGGGAGCTCCTCGGTGAGTTCACCACCGGCCAGGCTCTCTCCGAGCCCACCAAGACCAGCTTCGGCGAGGACGGGATGCTCTACGTGAGCCAGTGGGGTCCGAGCGCTCGGCGGGTGGCCCGCTTCGACGCTGAGACCGGAGCCTTCGTGGACAGCGTGGCGGAGGGGCTCCGACAGGGCATGGACCACGCTTGGGACGCGCAGGGCCAGCTCGTGGTGGCCTCCTTCGAGGATGGCCGGATCTATACCTACGCCGCAGACGGCACCCGCTCCACCCTGGTCAACGCGCCCCTCGAAGGCCCCGTCAATCTATGGTTCGGAGAGAACGGGAACCTCTTCGTGATCGACTGGACCCTCGGCGACGTCATCGAGTTCTCACCCACCGGCGAGCTGATTCGGGTGGTGCTCGACACCGAGGCCAACCTCGAAGGCTACGCGATGGGCCCCGACGGCCGCCTCTACGTCGGCAACTGGTCGGGCCATCTCGTGCTGAGCATGGAGCTCGACGGGAGCGATCGGCGCACCTTCACGATGGGCGATCGCCCGCTGAACCCCAACAGCCTCCTCTTCATCCCCGCCCCCGACTAAGCACGCATTCGCTCGACGACCGCCGGCCGGTACCGGCTAGCATCGCCAATGGCCGGTCGCGTCCCCCGAAGCCTGAACGCCTACCGCGACTTCCGCGCGACGGTGTGGAAGAAGCCGGACGAGGCCGAGGCGTCGAAGCGGCCCGAGTTCGGCCGAGAGGCGCCGGCCCGACGCGAACGGGGCATTCTCGAGCTCCTGCGCCTCCTTCTTCCTCACTGGCGGGGGCGCTGGCCACTCGTCGCGCTGGTGCTGGCCATGCAGACCCTGTCCGCGGTGACCGGGCTCTTCACGCCTCTGGGGACCAAGTTCGCGATCGACTACGTCCTCACCGACGCCCCCGGACCGGACGGCCTTCCTCCTTGGCTCGCCTTCCTTCCCCGCGACCGCGTGCTCCTTCTGTGGGGGGTGGGCGCGGCCATCGTGGTCGTCACCTTGCTCGGGACGTTGTTCGGCCTGGTCGGGTCATGGGCCACGACCAAGGGCCTTCGCCTCCTGGCCGCGGAGAGCCGCCACCGCGTCTTTCGCCACACCGTGCATCTTCCGCTGTGGCGGGTTCAGCGCATCAAGAGCGGCGGGGTCACGAGCCTCCTCCGCCAGGACGCCGGCGCTCCCGCCTCCCTGCTCCAAGGCATGGTCTTTCGGCCGTGGCGAAGCATCGTCCGCCTCCTCGGCACCCTCATCATCCTCACCGCGCTCGACCCTTTCCTCCTCCTCTTGGCCCTGGCCCTCATCCCCCTCATCTATCTCAGCCACCGCACCTGGATCTCCCGACTCCGTCCGCTCTGGCGAAAGATCCGAAAGACCCGCCAGCAGATCGATGCGGACGCGACCGAAGCCTTCGCGGGCATGCGGGTGGTCCGAACCTATCGCCAGCAGCAGAGCGAGGCTCGCGCCTTCACGGTGGGAAACCACCTGATGGTGCGTCAGGAGATGTTCTCGTGGTGGTGGGAGCTCGCGGTGAGCCTAGCCTGGCAGCTCCTCGTGCCCCTCGCGTCGGGGTCGGTGCTCCTCTACGGCGGGCTCGAGGTCATCGAGGGCAATCTCACCCTCGGGGACGTCATGATGTTCTCGATCCTCCTCGAGCAGGGTTTGGATACGCTCGAGGCCGGCTAGGTTGGTTTGCACCGACGAGGCCGCGTCCACGAGAGATTCTAAGGGCCCGAGCAGCATGAGGAGATAGGTCGAGAACATCATGACGTCCCCGAGGGTGAGATTGCCCTCGATGACCTCGAGCCCGCCGTAGAGGAGCACCGACCCCGA
>JBCBRU010000574.1:0-5855 GCA_039819565.1 Myxococcota bacterium
ACCCGGGACGCAACCTCTCCGTCCTTCACGGTGGCGTCGTCCTCGACACCGAGGACGGATTGGCCGATACATGGATCCTCGATCCGAACGGGGACCAATGGGTTCCCGGCCCCACGGGCGCGGCCCCGGGAGACGTCGGTGACGGATTGTTCGCGATCGATCGGGACGGGCGGTACTCGAGCCTAGGGGCAGGCGGGGGTCCGCCGGGACGCGCCCGCGCCGCGATGGCTCACGACCCGGGACGCAACCTCTCCGTCCTTCACGGTGGCGTCGTCCTCGACACCGAGGACGGATTGGCCGATACATGGATCCTCGATCCGAACGGGGACCAATGGGTTCCCGGCCCCACGGGTGGACCGCGGGCGGCGGCGGCGGCGATGGTCTACGATCCCTTGCGGGACAAGCTGGTCGTGCCGATGGCTCCGCCTTCTATCGCCAAGGTCCCTCCCACCGACGTGTTCGAGCTGGATCTGGGTCCAGCCGGCCGGCTCGACCAAGGTCGCTGGACCGCCGTGACCACGGAGGAAGGCCCACGCCCTGCGGCTCGGCGTCAGCCGGCGACCCTCTTCGACCCGGAGCGCGAGGCTATCGTCCTTCACGGGGGCCAGCGGTACACGGAGCGCGACTGCCACGCCGATACCTGGCTTCTCCCCACCAGCGCCGAGGCTCGGCCGGCCTGGATCTTCGAGGTTGATGCGGCCCTGGCCGACGTCCCTCGGACGGACGTGCGAGCTATCGAAGTCCGAGCCTCGGGCGGCGGTCGAGGCTACGAGGACGCTCGGCCTGGCCCGGGAGCGCCGGTCGACGGGGTTCGGATCGAGCTCTGGGACGCTGGGGGGAGCCGGTGGGTCACCACCGCGACCGCAGGACACCCCGCCGAGGCTCCCGATATCGTAAGCGGCCGACTGGAGAGCCCGACTCTCTTGGCTCGCGTCTTGGACGACCGCGGTCGCCTGCGCGTACGTTTCACCCCGTCGACGGGCGTGGGGACGGGGCCCGGCGATGGCCAAGTTCGTGTGTCAGATCCCACCGTGGTCCTGCACTACGGGCCCCGCCTCCCCGACGCATGTGGCGACGGTCGAATGGCCCCCTTCGCCAACGAGAGCTGCGACGACGGGAATACTTCTAACGGAGATGGATGCTCAGAGAGCTGCCGGGTCGAGCCAGGGTTCACATGCACCGAGACCGACGCGGCCGGTCGGCCGACCGGGACGAGTCGCTGCCTCCTCGGGGGTTGACATCCGCCCTATCCCCAAACTCATCATGCAGCCACTCATCGAGACCGGCTGAGGGACGGGCCCAATGAAGCCGGGGCAACCTGCGCGTGCTCCTCATCTCTGAGGACGCACCGACAAGGTGCCAAATCCTGCGGCAGTTGCTGAACGCAACTGCGGGAGATGAGCGCGAGAGGGAGGTCTCTCCCTTCGGACGCAGGCCCCGCACCGTCGCTTGAGGTTCTCTCGGGGAACCGAGCTGCTTCTCACGAAAGGGGAGCGGGCGAGCGATGGGTCCTCCGGCTGCGCGCAACGCCGTGCAGACCGACGAGGGCCGCGGTGCGAGGTCGTCCCTTCGCTCTCCGCAGGACGATGAGGCACGGGCCCGAGGAAAGAAGTCTCATGTCGCCCCAATCCCATCCGCCCCGCGAATGTCAGCCGTGCACTCAATCCGTAAGGTCGGGGATCGCCTCCGACCCCACCCATGGCGCCGTCGCGCCGCCGCTCTATCTATCCAGCAACTTCTGCTTCGAGGGGCTCGAAGCGCCTCGAAGCTTCGACTATACCCGCTCCGGCAACCCCACCCGAGCGGAACTCGAGCAAGCCATCGCCCGCCTCGAAGGAGGGGGAGGCGCCAGCGGCACGGGCTCAGGGATGGCGGCGGTTACCCTCGCCCTTCACGCCTTCGTCACCGACCGCTCCTTGCGCGGCCGACGCGGCAAAGTCATCGCCCAGCACGATAGCTACGGCGGGACCCATCGCCTCCTGACTTCGCTCGCCGAGGGCGGTCTGTTCGACCTGAGATTCTTGGACCTATCCTCCCCCGAAGGTCTGGACGCCTTGGACCGAGACCAAGCCGATCTGATCTGGGTCGAGACCCCGAGCAACCCCCTTCTCCGCGTCACGGATATCGAGGCGGTCGCGGAGCGCGCCGGAGATGCGAGAGTTCTCGTGGACAATACATTCCTCTCACCGGCGCTCCAAAATCCGCTCGCGCTGGGAGCAGATCTGGTCCTCCACTCTACCACCAAGTCTCTGAACGGCCACTCCGACATCGTGGGCGGAGCTTTGGTGGCCAAAACCCGCGAAGACGCAGAGACCGCAGACTGGTGGTGTAACTGTCTGGGTCTGGGGCAGTCGCCCTTCGACAGCTATCTCGTGCTGCGGGGGATGCGCACGTTGCACGCTCGATGGGCGGTGCATGAGCGCAACGCCAACCTTCTCGCCGAGCGGTTGGTCGCTCATCCGGCCGTGGAGCGGGTCTACTATCCCGGTCTACGAAGTCATCCCGGCCACGGCCTCGCGCGTCGGCAGCAGCGCGGCTTCGGGGCCATCATCAGCCTCGAGATCGCAGGCGGGAAGACGGGGGTCCGGCGATTGGTGGAAGACCTGGAGCTCTTTTGCCTGGCGGAGTCTCTCGGCGGCGTAGAGAGCCTCGTGTCTCATCCCGCCACCATGACCCACGCCGCCATGGATCCCGAGGCTCGTCGTCGAGCCGGCATTACGGACGGTCTGGTCCGGCTCGCGGTCGGCATCGAGGCGGTCGAGGACTTGGTGGCGGATATCGAGAGAGGACTGGAGCGGGTCCGACGCGCGGCCTGACCGCCCCGAGACCCGCCACTTGACCCCCCGGATCGATGACCGCTGGGCGGACCCTCGGGGGCGTGAGAGCTGAGGGTTGTGTTTCGATGTCCAGCCCTGGGGCTCGTCTTGGCCCTCACCGCCTGCGAGGCTGCATCCCCGCCCGTCGCCGCGTCGGAGGCACCGATCATCAACGGGGGGATCTGCCAGGGTGAGGCCTCCACCGCCATGGCCCTCCTGGTGGACACGACTCTGACCGTGCCCTTTCTCGGATCCCTCCCGGTGCGCTCCGTGGCCTGCACGGGCACCTTGATCGCTCCCGACGTCGTCCTCACCGCTGCTCACTGCGTGGACGAGACGGTCCTCGGGCAGGGCATCGCCGAAGCTACGGGCACGCGCTTCTTTGTGACCTTCGAGGAAGATCTCGTGGCCCTGTCCGCTGGCGAGACCATGGACTTCCCGCCCGCTGCCATCGAGGCCGCAGCTTGGGTGAAGCATGAGCAGTTCGACATCAACTCCTGGAATGAGGTGAACGGGCCAGGGCGCTACTACGACATCGGCCTGCTCTTTTTGGAGCGACCGGTCGAAGGGCTCGAGCCGGAGCGCGTCATCACCTCGACGGAGGCCTCTTCCATCACCACCGGGAGCACCGTGACCATTGCCGGTTGGGGCGCGTCCACGGAGGATGTCGGCTCCATCTTGATGCCCCCGCCTCGCGGCACCGTCGGCCTCAAGAATTGCGGCGCCGCCCTCATCGGCGAGGTGGCCGAGTGGGAGTTTCAGGTGGGCACCGACCAGGCCAGCACCCGCAAGTGTCGAGGAGACTCGGGCGGCCCCACCTATCTCAACGTCGCTCCCGGGACCGCCTTCCCTCGCCGGGTGGTGGGCGTCACCTCCCACGCCTATGACGAGTCCCTCTGCGACGAGGGCGGGCTCGACACGCGGGTCGACGCCTATCTCGACTGGCTCGACACGCGTATGCGCGACGCCTGCGCCGACGGCACGCGGGTCTGGTGCACCCTCCCGGGCCTCATCCCCGTCGACTCGGGGCCCGTGGCCGTCCTTCCCGGGAGCTTCACGCCCGACGCGGGTGTACCCGACCGCGGCTTCGCGGCGCCGGACCTGGGGACGCCAGATCTTGGCGAGTCCGACCTAGGGATCGAGACCGACGCCGGGACCATACCCCCGGTCGTCGCGGACGCGGGCCGGGCAGACTCCGGCCCGGGCCGCGATCTGGCCCCCGCGGACGGCTGCGCGTGTGCTTCTCCGGGTCAAAGCTCGCAGGCGGTGGGCGTCCTGGTCCTCGGGCTCGCCGTCCTGCGGAGACGCCGGCGACGGCCACAGGGTTGACCAAGAACGGTTCTGGCTCCGCGCTCAAGCTTAGCCTCCGCCATCCGATGGTCCTTACTGGAGTCGCCCGTGTACCTCGTGGATTCCAGGAAGGGCGGAAGCTTCGAGCTGTCGGACGGCGCCGTCATCGGTCGAGATCCGGCGGCTGACCTGACGATCGAAGATCCCACCGTCAGCCGCGTCCACGCGCAGATCGAAGTCTCGAGAGACGGCGTCGTGCTGAGCGATCTCGGGAGCCGCCACGGCACGTTCATCGACGGCCAAAGGGTTGAGTCCGCGGAGCTGTTCGCGGGGTCCGTGGTGTCTTTTGGACGGGCGGATTTCGATGTGGTCGACGCCGTCGGGGCGCAGACCCTGACCTCCGGCGACACCTTGAGGGGACTGCGCCTCGTACCTCCGGTGCACGAGATCTGGGATCCCAAGAAGCTCCAGTCCGACTACGAACGCCTGCGCGTGGTCCATGAGTTCGACGGGCTCCTTCTCGTCGAGGAAGACCTCGACAGCCTTCTCGAGCGAGTGCTCGACATGGCCTTCGAGCTCATGTCGGCCGACCGGGGCATCATCCAGCTCTTCGATGCCACCGGGTTTCCGCGGACCGTGGCCCGCACTCGAGACGGCTCGACGGAAGGCTTACGGCTCTCATCGACCGTAGTGAAGAGCGTGGTGAAGGCGCGGACGGGGGTCATCGTAGCCGACGCCTGGCTCCAAGAGAGCTTGAACCAGTCGGACAGTATCGTTTCGGAGGGCGTCAGATCTGTCATGTGCGTCCCCATCTTTCACGACGATGAGGCGATCGGGGTGCTCCAGCTCGACTCCTTGAGAGACGCTCGCGCCTTCGATAGGCCGGACCTCATGCTGTCCCACAACGTCGCAGCGCGGGTTGCGGCCGCGGTCACCCGCATCACCCGGCGCATGCGAGCTCAGCACCAAGGACACTTCACGCTGGTGGGTAGGGTCGCCGGCGGACTCTCTCGCGACCTCCACATCCTCCTCACCTCCATCCGAGCCGGCGTGGGGGCACTCCAGGCCGCCGCGACCGATGCCGCCACCCGAAGTACCGCCGACGCCGTCCTGTCCGCGACCGGCACGGCGATGACCCTCGTCGACGAACTCATCGCTTTCGGCGAGGAAGCGGATCATGTGCAGTGCGTCGACGACGCGCTCCGAGACTGGCTGATCGCCTTCGCCGATGAAGCCCCCGACGGCCTCGACCTTCACGTCGAGCTCGACGCGGCCGCGTCGGTGCCGCTCACCCCCCAACAGATACTGGGCGTCCTCAAGAACCTGGTCCACAACGCTCGCGACGCCCTGAACGGGCCGGGTCGCATCGAGGTACGTACCTGGCGCTCGGAGTCAGGCACCTCAGTGGGCTTGGAGGTTCGAGATAACGGCCCCGGAATCCCTGAAGACGTCAAGAGTCGCATCTTCGAGCCTCTCTTCACCACCAAGGCGCGAGGAGCGGGCACAGGCTTGGGTCTCGCGGTGATCCTGGGCCTGGTGGAGCCGGTCGGCGGACGGGTGGACGTGGACACGGCCCCAGGTGCGGGAACGTCCTTCCGGGTTCTTCTCCCTCGCACCGACAGCGAGAGAGCGATTGCGCCCCCCGCCGACCGGCTCCACCAGGCCCAGGATCACCGCGATACCCAAGCCTGTGCCCGCTCCTCGCGCCTTCGTGGTGAAGAGAGGCTCGAAGATGCGACTCTTGACGTC
>JBCBRU010000575.1:0-5852 GCA_039819565.1 Myxococcota bacterium
CGAAGGGGCGTTCCGCTCCGGTGGAGGAGATTCGCGGGGTTGAGCACCTCGACAAAGTCATTGCCATCGACCAAACCCCGCGAATCTCCTCCACCGGAGCGGAACGCCCCTTCGCATGGTGGAGGACCTGGGCCAGACGAGGAAGCAGGGTCTGAGTCACGAGCGTCGACTTCCCGGAACCGGAAACCCCGGACACACAGACGAAGGCTCCGAGAGGAACATCAACGGTGACGTTCTGAAGATTGTTCCCGCTGGCCCCGACCACGGTGAGACAAGGACCGGCCAGCTCGCGCGGCTGCCGCTCCTCCACCACCGAACGCATCCCCGAGAGGTACTGGCCGGTCAGAGAGTTGGGATCGTCGGCGATGGCCTTGGGGGCACCCTCAGCCACAACCGTGCCCCCGTGCTTGCCCGCACCCGGGCCCATGTCGATGAGCCAGTCCGCGGCGCGCATGGTCTCCTCGTCGTGTTCCACGACGAGGACTGAGTTTCCGAGGTCTTTGAGGGCCTGGAGAGTTCCGATGAGGCGTTGATTGTCGCGCGGGTGGAGCCCAATGGAGGGCTCGTCGAGGACGTAGAGCACGCCCATCAGCGCCGACCCGATTTGGGTGGCGAGTCGTATCCGCTGGGCCTCTCCCCCCGAAAGGGTTCCGGCCCGTCTCTCGAGGGCGAGGTAGGACAGTCCGACGGATTCCAAAAACCGTAGACGCGAGCGGAGCTCACGGAGGATCGGGAGGGCGATATCGGCTTGGGTGCCCGGAAGTTCGAGGCCCTCAAAAAACGCCAAGGCTTCTCCGATGGGCATCGCCACGACCTCGCCGATCGTGCGGTCGGCGATGCGCACCACGTTGGCCTCGGAGCGCAGGCGAGAGCCCTTGCAGGACACGCAAGCGGCCACCGCCTGGTACTCGTCCATGGCCGCGCGCACGTTGTCCGAGTTGGTCTCTTTCAGGCGTCGATCGAGGTTACCGATGACGCCCTCGAAGGGGCGCTTGTACCGATACTCGCGATCGTCGCCGTCGAACACGACCTCGATGGGCTCATCTCCGGACCCGTGGAGAACCACGTCGCGAAACTTGGAGGGAAGCTTCTTCCACGGCTTGGCGGTGGACTGTCGATAGTGGCGAGCGACCGCCTCGAGCACCGGACGATACCAGGTGCCCTTACTGTTCCACGGAGCGATGGCTCCGTCGGCAAGGCTGAGCTCGGGATTGGGGACGACGAGACCGGGGTCAAAGTAGGGAACCTCTCCGAGCCCGCTGCAGGAAGGACAGGCCCCGTGGGGAGAGTTGAAAGAAAAGAGCCGGGGCTCGAGCTCGGGCAGAGAGATCCCGCACTCGAGACAGGCGAAGCGTTCGGACGCGAGGGTCTCCTCCCCCGTTTCGGGAAAGAGGAGGGTGGCCAATCCTCCGGAGCGCTTGAGGGCGAGCTCGATAGAGTCGTTGATGCGCGGCCGGGCCGAGGCGCGTACGACGATGCGGTCGACCACGATATCGAGGTCGTGGCGCTTCCTCTTGTCGAGCTTCACGCTCTCGTCCAGGTCGACGATGTCGCCGTCGACCCGGACCCGCGTGAAGCCATCCTTGATGAGCTCCCGAAGCAGTTGGTCGTGGGCTCCCTTTTCTCCTCTCACGACCGGAGACAAAACGATGACCCGCGTCTTCTCGGGGCGTTTGAGGAGGCTGTCCACGATGTCTTGGGCCGATTGGGCATGGACCGCTTTTCCGCAGCTCGGACAGGCTGGCGTGCCTGCTCGTGCGTACAGGAGACGGAGATAGTCATAGATCTCGGTGACCGTGGCGACGGTGGACCGAGGGTTGTTAGAGGTCGTCTTCTGCTGGATGGCGATGGCCGGCGAGAGTCCCTCGATGGCGTCGACATCGGGCTTCTCCATCTGATCGAGGAATTGCCGAGCGTAGCTGGAGAGAGATTCGACGTAGCGGCGTTGACCCTCGGCATAGATGGTGTCGAAGGCGAGGGATGACTTACCGCTGCCCGAGACGCCGGTAATGACGACGAGCTGGTCGCGGGGGATGCCGACCGATACGTCCTGTAGGTTATGGACTCGGGCGCCTTTGACCTCGAGCTCAGTGGCGGCCATCAGGTGCCTCCCTGGCCACGGCCGATCCGAACCACCTCAGGTCTCGAGTAGCCGTGCGCGTCGGGGTGATTGATGCCTTCGCAGCGGCGGGACTCTGCTTTCCATGCCCGCGCCGATCCCGTGATCTCCGGCCAGAACGGATAACTCCGACACTGCTGCGGTTTGACCGGCTCGACGGAGCAACGTCCGTCGGGGGCCAACAGAGGGCAGGAGGCCGCGGCCAGGAGCTCGAAGGTGGCGTCCCGGGGGCGCCAAGTCAGGGGCAGCTCGCGGAGGAGCTCGGCTGGGCTCTGGCCCAAGAAGCGGCCGAGGTTTCGAGCTCCTCGAGACCGAGCTCCACGATACCTGGGGAACGGCAGCAATCCCCGCAGCGGGTACAGCCGAACCGGTAGGTTTCAGGGGGCGATGGTTCCGGCACGGTGCGGAGTGTATAGCGCAGGGTCGTGGCCTCGAAGCGAGTGAAACAGGCCCGAGCCAAGGCCAAGGGGCGGCATCGCGAGCTCCTCGAAATCGAACGAGCGCTCTGGCTGCACGACCTCTCGGTAGGGGGCGTGGACGAGGTTGGGGCCGGCCCCCTGGCCGGACCGGTGGTGGCCGCCTGCGTGGTCCTCAATCCGAACGCGGTCTCCGGTCTGGTCGGCGTGGATGACTCCAAGGTCCTCACAGAGGATTCGCGTGAGTCCTGGGCCGAGGTGATACGGGAAACGGCGCTGGCCGTGTGTGTCGCGGAGGCTTCGGTCGATGAGATTGATTCGCTGAACATTCGTAGAGCATCTATGCTCGCGATGGAGCGCGCGGTCGAGGGCGCTGCTGAAAGAATGGGCAGTGCTATTGGTCAGCTGCTCGTAGATGCACGCATCCTGCCCAACTATCCCGGTCGGCAACTCGAGATCATTCGCGGTGATTCCCGGTCGCTAAGTATCGCGGCGGCTTCCGTGGTGGCGAAGGTGGACCGAGATCAGCAGATGATGGAGGCCGCGGAGAGGTTTCCGGGCTACGGCTTTGAGCAGCATAAGGGCTACAGCACCGCAGCTCATCTTGAAGCGCTTCGAGAGCTGGGTCCGTGTCCGCTGCATCGCACGTCTTTTGCGCCGGTCCGGTCGGCCGCGTCGCTGAGTCTCTGGTAGGCGCACGGATGCGCGGTCGAGACGCGGTTACGGACTTCGGCGGCTACCGGCTGGTGCGCCGTATGGCGGTCGGCGGGTTCTCAGACATCTATCTCGCCCAGCGATTCGGCAAGGCGGGCTATGAGAGGACGGTTGTTCTGAAGCGGCTCCGTGGGGATTTGGCGGATGACGAGCGCTTCACGGAGCAGGTCCTTGAAGAAACCCGCATCCTCCCGCTCCTTCAGCACGAGAATGTGGTCCGAACCATCGAAGTGGGAGAGCAGGACGGTTCGCCGTTCATGGTGATGGAGTTCATCTTCGGTCCGACGCTTCAGCAGATTTTCGACCGGTGCGAGAGCGAGGACGTTCGAGTTCCGCTGGAGCACATGCGGACCATCATCGCGGACGTCTTGGAGGCTCTCGAGTATGCGCATGCTTCAGCGGCGGACGGTGACGGCCATCCGCTGAAGGTGGTGCACCGAGATGTCTCTCCCTCGAACGTGATGGTGGGTTTTGACGGGTTGGTGAGGCTCATCGACTTTGGGGTGGCGAAGTCTGAGGCGCAGACGTCGAGCACCCGGGTGGGCATGGTGAAGGGAAGGGTCAGCTACATGTCTCCGGAGCAGGTACGTCGGACGCCTCTGGATGCCCGGTCGGATATATTCGCGGTGGGGTCGGTGCTTCTCGAGAGTTTGTCGGGACGCCGCCTGTTCGACCGCCCTACGGAGTTCGAGACGGTGAAGGCGGTCCTCTCTCATCCAATTCCGCGGGTGCCTCGCTATCTGGATGCGGAGGCCCGGCGTCTCTGGCAGGTCGCAAGGCGAGCGCTGTTCCGTCGGCGCTGGCTACGCTACCCATCGGCCCGCGCGATGCGCGAGGCGGTGCTGCTTGGGGACAAGCGAGACCGTGAGGAGGCGCGCGACGATTTGGAGCTTTGGCTAGGCGCCGTGTTCGCGAGAGAGCTGGAGCGTCGCGAGGTGGCCTTGCGCAAGGCGTTGGGGAGTCCGACGGAGTTTCGAATTCTTCGTGACTCCGGATTCGAGCTCTTGCCCGAGGTAACGGACCCACTGGGGCGGGCACAGCCTTCGATGCTGAAGGTCATGGACAAGACCCGAAGCATCAAGGCGCTGAGGCCGGCGCGGTCGTGGTGGGCGGTGGGGGCGGTGTTTGGGCTAGCAAGTATCGGGTTGGGAGCATTTCTTGCCCGGCTGGATGCCGGGCCGAGTCCGCGGAGTGGAGTGCTTTTCGTGGCTGCGGACGGGCCGTGCGAAGTGATGCTGGGAGAGCAGGTCCTGGGTTCGGCACCGATTCTGGGTCTCGAGGTTCCACATGGAACGCACGAGGTGGGCTGCCGGAACGCAAAATCCGGCGGGATGGAAGTTCTGATTCGTGAGGGTCAGAGTCGTTTCGTTCGCCTGAAAAGCGAGCGACAAGGAGAAGAGAAGTGAGTGCTGTTAGGCGAGCTCTAGCGAAGTTTGAAACTCAATCAATGAGCGAACTCTTGAGCGCGAGTCCGCGGAAGTTGAGAGAGGAGATGTTTCGTCGACTCGGGATTAAGGCCAAGGGCCGATCTGGGTTCAAACTGGCCTCGAAGGGTGACGCGAGAGCGGGGCGATTCGGGGAGGTTCTGGCCTCGGATACTGAGATCGACGACGAGATCCTGGACGAGCTCGCTCGGAACTACCTTTTCGGCAGACGAGAGCTTCTGGGGGACGCATTGGACTTCCTGGGCATTGAGCACAACGAGGGTCTGACCGATTCGGAGCTCGATTTTTTTGAGGAGCTCGAAGCGGAGAAGGAGAGTGAGCTTCGCGGGCTTCTCGCAGGAAGGGGCCACGAGGCTAAGGATGTTGATCTCTACTTTGCCTTGATGCGTCTCGGGACGAAGCGTTCCACGTGAAACCTGGCTTCGCTTCGCTTAGCCTCGTTCCACGTGGAACCTGGCTCGCCTCGCATTTCCCTCTCCGACTACGACGCAGCTGTCTTTGAGACTCTCGGCCTCGCAGCCGACGATCCCCCTCCCCTATCGCAGCTCGTCCCCCTCTACCTCGAACTCTCGAGTCGCCACCATTCCCGTCCAAATGAAGCCACGGGCGGGAGTCTCCAGACGCCCGCTCCCAGCCCCCTAGAGAGTCTCGTGAGGCTCCTCATCTTCGCTCGGCGTACCTTCTTTGCGGCGCGCGCCCTTCAGGGACTCCTCCCCGACCTCCCGGTCGTCGAACACGGAGCCGGCTACGCGCCAGCCCTCCTCGCTCTCCACCCTCGAGGTGCCCACGCAGCCGTCGAGGAATTCACCCACTACCGAAGCGTGCGACAGCAGCTCTTTCACGCCTTTGGCATCGAACCCCCATCCAGCCCCACGCGTTGGCGTGCTGAGGAGGCGGTGCCCCCGCTTCTTCATGTCTATGCGCACGCCCTCTTCGAGATGAGCGACGGGAACGTCGACAGCGCCGTCGGCGCCGTCTCGACCCTCCTGAAGCCTGAGGACACGTGTCTCATTCTCGAGCCCGGAGACCAGAGCCACGCCCACTTCCTCCAAGCCTTCAGGGATCGTTGGGTGGGCTCCGAACGGTCCCACGACATCGTCGCTCCCTGCCCTCCGTTGAGCGGGTGTAGCCTCGGAACCAAGCCCCGCGAGTGGTGCC
>JBCBRU010000576.1:0-5843 GCA_039819565.1 Myxococcota bacterium
CGAGCCCGATCTGGCGTGGACGACGAAAGGGCCTTCGAGGGCTTTCGTCCCCCGTCAAAACGAAGGGGCGTCATGCGAGTGTGGTTATCGGTATGACCCCCCGCGGAGTTGCGTGGGACCCAAAAAGGGACGGGGCGACCCCCTCCGAAGAGGGAGCCGCCCCGACCCGCTCCATCAGGAGCGACGAAGTCCCGGATCAGCCGAGGAGGGAGAGCGCGAGCTGCCCCTGGACGTTGGCCTGGGCCAGCATCGAGGTCGAAGCCTGCTGGAGGATCTGGTTCTTCGAGAAGGCCGCGGTCTCCGCTGCGAAGTCCGCATCCTGAATACGACCGCGCGCCGCCGCGATGTTCTCCGCCGCCGCCGAGATGGCGTTGATGGCGTTGTCCATCCGGTTGAGGAGCGCACCGATGTCCGCCTGACGATCGTTCAGCTGAGCGATCGAATCATCGATGGCGGTGAGGGCTGCGGTGGCTCCGGCCTGAGTGCCGAGGGCCACCGTGTCCAGGTTCACGTTCGACAGCGCCGCCGTCGGAGCTGCCGTCACGTTGGTCTGGGTGCCCGAGCTGCCGAAGGTGATGTTGTCCTCCGACTTCACGGTCACCGTACCGATGTTCACGGACGTAGTCCCGATGCCGATGTCGGTGCCCTCAGCCGTGCTCAGGTTGGTGATGACGATGTTTCGACCGTCCTGCGCGGTGAGGACGAGCTGGTTGGAGGCATCCAGCGTAGCCACCACGCCGGACGAGCCGGAGACGGCGTTGATCGCGTTGCGGATGGCGCCGTCCGAGTCGTTGGCCAGGGTGTTGTTCGTCCCGTCCGGGATGTTGACGGTCTGGCCGTTGATCTCGAAGTCGATGGTGAGTGAACCACCGACCGCGGCAGAACCGGTGACCACGTTGGCGTTCGCGGTCGCGGTCACGCCGGTGTCCGCCGCCTTCTCGTTGATCACCGCGGCCAGCGCGATGGCCGAGTGATCCGCGTCGGTGGCCGGCGACAGGGTGTCGTCGGCCGCCACCGCAGCGTCGATGGAGACGCCGTTGAGGGTCAGGTCACCGTCCGCGAACGGGGTCGTGTTCAGCGTGAAGTCGGCCGTGTACACCGACCCCAGGTTGAACGAGCGGGTCCCGCGCAGGGTCACCGCCACCGTCTCGTTGGCCTCGGAGCCGATCTGGAACTGGACTGCCGAGAGGCTGCCGTCGAGAAGGTTCCGGCCGTTGTACGAGGTCTGAGTGGCCACGCGCTCGATCTCGGAGACGAGAGCGTCGGCCTCAGCCGCGATCGCGGTGCGGTCGGCCACCGTGTTGGTGTCCGAGGCGGACTGCACGGCCAGCTCCCGGAGACGCTGCAGCATGTTCTGCTGCTCGGAGATCGCCGACTCGGCGGTCTGGAGCAGGGAGATGCTGTCGCCCGCGTTTCGCGAAGCCTGCACGAGGCCACGGTATTGCGAGGTGAGCCGGTTCGCGATGGCGAGGCCAGCCGCGTCGTCCTTGGCAGAGTTGATGCGAAGACCGGTGGAGAGACGCTGGAAGCTCTGAGCGAGAGCTCGCTGGTTGCGAGAGAGCGCTCGAGAGGCCTGCATGGAAGCGGTGTTAGTTACGATGTTCAGCATGGAGTCATTCCTCCGTGAAAGTTCACGCGTGAGGGCCACATCTTGTGGCGCTTCATTAGTTCTTCAACGGCACCTTCGGCTCGGGACGCCCGGCCACCGTTGCTCCATGACATCGGCGAGCGCGGATCGGCGTTGAGGAGGCGCCAAGCTTTCGCCGCCGTTTCGCCTCCTCCTGCTACACATGGATGAAGGAGATGCTTCGGGGCGATACGCGGGGCCGTTTCCGGCCTTCGCTCTTTTCGCCCGCTCGGTTGGCTTCGGGCGCTCTTGCGTCGGACCGCTTTCCGGACGCTCTATCGTGAGCCTTCGCTAGAGGAAGTGCCCCAGGGAACGCGGGGGCGCCGACGACCCGCACAACGCAGAAACGGCGACGCCTCGCCGGCTCCGGTGCCGGGCCTCAGGGCCACCTCAAGCTCCTCCCGAGCCCGTCGAACCCTCCTAAATGATGAGTGAGCCCATTCAGAGAGCCAGGATGCCGTGTCTGGTACCTGACCTCCCATCGACGTCGGCGCTTCTCCCTTGGCTCGCTCGCCTCGACGAAACCCGGTGGTACTCCAATTTTGGGCCCCTCCTGAGAGAGTTCGAGCTGAAGCTGGCTGATGCACTTCCTCAGCCCCCCACGACTCCGGCTGCGGTAGCGACCGTGAGCAGCGGCACCGTCGCCCTGGAGGTGGCCCTTTTGGCTCTCGATCTCCCACCGGGGAGTACGGTTCTGGTGCCGAGCTTTACCTTTCCGGCCACCGCTTCTGCGGTCGTGCGGGCCGGCCATGCACCGGTGCTGGTAGACGTCGACCCCATCTCATGGGCGCTCACGCCGAAGCTCGCTCGGGAGGCCCTCGAACACCAGGAAGCCGACGCCGTCGTGCCGGTGGCCGCCTTTGGGATGCGTCAGCCGGCGATGGCGTGGGACGCGTTCTCACGCGAGATGGGCATCCCGGTCGTGATCGACGCCGCCGCCGCGTGGGGAAGCCAGGAGGTGCTGGGCTCGGTCGTCGTCACGTTCAGCCTTCACGCCACCAAACCTCTCGGTATCGGAGAGGGCGGGGTGGTGGCATCGCGAGATCCTGCCTTCGTTGAGCGATGCCGGCGACTCGTCAACTTTGGTTTCGGCGACGATCGCCGTATCCACTGGGTGGGTCTCAACGGAAAACTCAGTGAGATGGCGTGCGCGGTGGGTCTCGCTCAGCTGGAACGGTGGGACGAAATCCGCGCCCGGCGCCGCGCGCTCTACGACGGGTACCGAGCGTCCCTCGGGGGCTCCGACGTCTCTTTTCGCTGGGTCGAGCCCCCCGCTCCGGCTCCGGCGGTGCTCGCCGTTCGATGCCCCGGGGGAGCGACGCCGGTGGAGCGTGCTTTGGCCGAGGATGGAATCGAGACCCGCCGTTGGTATTGCCCGGCGCTGCACGCGCAGCCTGCCTACGAGGGACTCCGGAAGGTGGGTCCCCAAGGGGACCCGGCTCTGCCGGTTTCGACCCGCCTCGGCGATGAGATTCTCGGCCTTCCCTTCCATACCTACCTCGATGATCGAGACGTGCAGCTCGTGGGCGACCGGGTGCGGGCGCTGACAAGGCTCACCCGCGGACTCGTAGCTTAACCTGCCGAGCAGCTCCATGCGGGTGGCCATCATGCAGCCCTACTTCATGCCGTACTTGGGGTACTTTCGCCTCTTCGCGGCTACGGACCTATTCGTAGTCTACGACTGCGTTCAGTTTCCAGCTCGAGGCTTCGTGCATCGTAACTATCTTACCGACGCACTTGGCCGCCGTCGTTGGCTCACGCTCCCGGTGCAGCGGTGCCCGCGGAACACCGTGATCAGGGACGTTCGACTCGACACCGACCGCGAGGAGTTGGTGCGGCGCATGCGCCGCTTTCCCGCTCTCGAGCGCGAAAGCCCGGTCTTGGAGCAGGTCACGCGGCTACGAGAGGAGCTGTCCCCCTATCTGGAGGAGACGCTCGCCGCTGTGTGTCGAACCCTGGGACTGGCATGGAACGTCGTGCGCTCCAGCGAGCTCTCGATAGATCCGAAGCTTCGCGGACAGGACCGAATCCTGGCTCTGGTGAACGCGGTCGGAGGGAAGAGCTATCTGAATGCTCCCGGAGGCCGGGACCTGTACTCCTCAGAGGAATTCGCCCGCCGTGGTCTCGAGCTGCGGTTTCTTTCCCCTTACACCGGAGACCACGCCAGCGTCCTGGAGCGGCTCTCTCTCGAAAGCGGTCAAGCCCTCAGGCGAGAAATGGAGGCTCAGCTGCGCTGAGTTCGCAGCCCCAACCTCATGTCTCCGCGGTCTATTCTGTCCAGCAAAGAGACAACGTAGACGACCCATCGAATCCATGTCTCATGGGGTCCGCGGCTGCGTCGATGCTCCATCCGTGAGCATCGAGTTCTCGGTTTTTCATCCCGCCGTCCATTTCGAGGAGTCCACTCTTGACCTCTCGGAGCTCTATGAAGGGGTGCTCCAGCTCATCACCATGGCTGAAGACCTGGGATATGGTGCTTTCTTTCTGAATGAGGGGCACCTACGCGCTCCGAACTTTCGGCTACCGAACTCCCGGATGCTCCTCGCGGCGGCCGCCCAGCGGACGAGCCGAATCCACCTCGGCACCGCTCTGACGCTCCTCGCCTACCACAATCCCAAACTCATCGCGGAGGATGTATGCATGCTGGGGGCGCTCACTCAAGGCAGGTACCGGATAGGATTGGGGACGGGGGCCTATCCGCAGGAGGCTCTGCAGTTTGGACTCGATCCGTCCGCTCGCTCGAGCACTCTGGCCCTCAACATCGAGATCTTGCGGCGGCTTCTCGATAACGAGGTCTTGTCGGTCTCAGCGCCGAGCTACAAGGTCGAGAATCTCCATTCGAGCCTTCCGTGCCCCTATCCCGTGGAACTCTATCGCGGCACCGCCAGCCCGCGGGGGTGTCGAGCCGTGGGCGAGCAGGGTTTGGGCTTGATGCTCTCGGCCAATGACTTCCCTCGCGAAAAGGACCTCGCGTTCTACGATCAATGCCTGGCTCAGTATCGAGAGGGTTGGAGCACATCGCGGCGTAGGGGTGAAATCCCCCCACCACACTACCTTCTTATCTATACCTTCGTGGCCGAGACCGACGCGGACGCGTTCAGCCTGGTGGGACCCTATCTCGAGCGACTGCGTTCCGAGATCTGCGGGATCCGACTCCCGCCCGGGCAGACCCATATGGCGCTGCACGCCGATGACCCGCTCTCCCTCATTGGCTCCGTCGATACGGTGACTCGCCGCATCGCGCATCTCGAAGCTCGAGGGGCAGAGCGCATCATGACCCTCCAAAACATCGGCGCGATTCCCGACGTTCATCTTCGGGCCTCGATGCAGCTCTTCGCTCGCCAGGTCGTCCCTCGGGTGCGGAGCGAAGGCGCTGCGATCCCTTGCCGAGACATCAGGGCCGCGCCGGCGGAGGGTCCGCTACCGAGGTCGTGGGCTCGATGAGGGGCTACGCGGCTTCCTCGCGCCTCTGATGGTAGGCGGGAAAGTAGGCGGTATCCGCCGATCCTACCCCCGCCCGGGAGCAGAGCGCGTCGTAGCGCTCCGAGTCGAAGATCTCCCGGCACCGGAAGGTTGGGGTGGGGCGGGCACCGAAGCGGCGTTTGAACTCCGCCACGCCATCGTGACCTCGGATGCCGCCTCCCAGATTTACCTCCGGACATCCCCGTCTCTGAAGGAGCAAGAAGCCCTGATAGAGAAGCGGGGCGGCCCACCGTTTCCCCGAGCTGTTGGCCGCCATGAGTAGGTACTCACCGCAATCCCCTTCCGCGACCATGACTACGGACTCGATCTCTCCCCCCGCTCCGCGGGCCCCCAGCAGGTGGATCTGGGGGTGTTCACACCATCGCATCAGGGTCGAGGAGCCGAAGTGGTAGACCGGGGAGGCGTCTACGCGGGCGAGGTGTTGGTCGTAGAGCTCGAGGAACGCCGGGATCGTGAGCGCTTCGTCGGTCACGAGGTCGAGGGTGGTCTTCCGGACCTGAGCCCGGCGTCTCGGGGACATCAGAGCGAGCAGGTCCCCCTTTAGCGGCATGATGTAGCTGACGTGGCTCGTCTCCCGAGGCTCGTCCACTCCGAGCGTAGGATGCCGGATGAGGTAGCTCGCAACCCATCCCTCGTCCCGGGCCAGGTGCTCGAGGGCCGCGTGCAGACCGTCGAGCTCTCCCTGGCCGACGAAGCCGCCGCTGCCATAGGGACTGAAGATATCGGTGTGGCC
>JBCBRU010000577.1:0-5837 GCA_039819565.1 Myxococcota bacterium
CCCCCCCCCCCCCCCCCCGACGTCATACACTCTTTCCCTACACGACGCTTTCGATCTGGCATCGCCCTCCCTCTGAGCGACCGAGGGGAGGAGATCGAAGCCCTCATCTCAACTCTGGCCGTGGGCTTTTCGGAGCCCGTCAAGTTCGAGAACCGGGACGTCGTCCTCCAGCTGTGCTTCGGCACCGCGGTGCATCCGCATCGGGCCTCGAGCACCGCCGAACTCTTCGATCGTGCATTGATCGCTCTTCGAAGGGCTCAAGAGCGACACACCCGCGCTGAGGTCTTCACGACTGAGCTCGAAGAGCGCCTCGTGCGCGAGGTCGCGGTGGAACAACGGCTCCGCATCGGACTTAGCGAAGAGGCGGTGACCGTGGCCTACCAGCCCAAAGTCTGTCTCTCATCCGGAGGCATCAGCTCGATGGAAGCGCTCGCGAGATGGACGGACGAAGAGCTCGGCTTCGTATCGCCGGGAGAGTTTATCCCCGCCGCCGAGCGCACCGGGCTCATCGTCGAGCTCGGACGTCAGGTTCTGGAGTGCGCCCTCAGGGACGTCCTCAGCCTGCGACGGACGCATCCGGGCTTTCGCGTGTCCGTGAACGTCGCTCCGGCCCAGCTGTTGCGAGACGACTACCCCGCCGAGGTGCTCGCCGCCCTGGAAGCGAGTGGTGCCCCGCCCGACGCTCTAGAGCTCGAGGTGGTCGAGACCTCCCTCATCGAGAACATCGACCGGGCTGCCGCCATCATCGGTGAGCTTCGCGATCACGGCGTTGCTTTTTCGATCGACGACTTCGGAACCGGCTACTCGTCGCTCTCGTATCTGCGCCGGCTCCCCGTCCAGACCCTCAAAATCGATAGGAGCTTCATCAACGACATGACGGCCTCCGACAGAGACGCCGCCCTCGTAAAGAGCATCATCTCGATGGCGCACGTGCTCGACTTCGAAGTGGTCGCGGAGGGGGTAGAGACGGAGGTCCAGGCCGACCGCTTGCGAGATTTCGACTGCGATCACGGCCAAGGCTACCTCTGGGCCAAGCCTGCCCCCCTCGCCGCCGTGATGCGCTACCTCGATGAAGACTGACCAACTCTTGACCGACTGACGCACCCCCGGCGAACCGTCTCGGAGTGCGCTCCGTTCCCCTCGCTGCTCCGGTTCCGGGCTTTCCGGGCGCCGCCTGGGCCGTGACGGAGATCGTGGACCGAAGCCCTGATTTTCTTAGTCGGAGCGAGCGCACGCTCTTCGACACGCTCCAAGCCCCAAAGCGACGGCGGGAGTGGCTGGCGGGCCGAGCCGCGGCGCGGTCAGCCCTCCGCGCGCTGGGCGGCGGGGCGGCGTCGGTCCTCCGCACCGACGAAGGGGCGCCGCGCCTCGAGGGCCCGGGCGCGGAGCGGCTTGAAGTGGCCATTACTCACGGCCGAAATCACGCCGCCGCCGTAGCCGCTCCGCTGACCGGTCCCTTTCCCCACCTTGGCATCGACTGGGTCGACGCCGAGGACCGGGTGCGCCTCCTCCGGATCGCGAAGCGGGTGCTCAGCCCCCAAGAAAGGGCCCAGAGCGAGGCTGACCCGGTGGCCTTGCAGGTGGCTTGGGGAGCTCGCGAAGCGGTGGCCAAAGCCACCCGCACCGGCATGTTCGCTTTCGCGCTGCACGGAGTTCGGGTGACCGCGTTGGATGCAGCAGGGGGAACCGCGGAGCTCGACCTCGAGGGTTCACTCAGTCGCTTCTGGGTGCGCCCAGAGGGCAGCGTCATCGTCGTCGCTGCAGTCAGCGGCGTCACCCGCGCCCGCGCCCAACGCCTGGCCGACGAGGCGCGCTCCCGAGGGTCCCACCCCACGTCCGAGTGAGAATCCGATGGACGGACCCGGCACGCAGCGTCACTGTCCCGGCCTCGGTGCCATGAAGCCCTCCGACGACACGTTCCGAAACATCCACTTCGTCACCCTCGGATGCCCCAAGAATCGAGTCGATTCGGAGCTAATGCTCGGCCACCTCCACGAGGCCGGCCTCGAGTTTTCGACCACTCCGGAAGACGCCGATGTGGTCGTGGTCAACACGTGCGGCTTCATCGAGGACGCAAAGAAGGAGTCGATCGAGGTTATCCTGGAGATGGCCCGTCATCGGGCTGAGGGCCGCGTTCGAAAGCTGATCGTGACCGGTTGCCTGGTCCAGCGCTACGCCAAGGATCTCGCCGACGAAATTCCCGAAGTCGACGCCTTCCTCGGAAACGGGGCGTACGAAGCCGTGGCGCAGCTCGCTGGCACCGCCCCGAAAGCGTCCGCGGAGCCCCCCACCATCGACGTCGAGAGCCCGCGTTTCCTCCACCAGGCCACCACCCCTCGGATAAACACCTTTCTCCCTCACAGCGCCTACGTGAAGGTCTCGGAGGGCTGCGATCAGAAGTGTGCCTTCTGCATCATCCCGAAGCTTCGCGGGAAGCAGAGGAGCCGCCCTGTCGCCGACATCGTGAGGGAAGCGGAAGGTTTAGCGGCCCGGGGAGTCGTGGAGCTGAATCTCGTGGCGCAGGATCTCACGGGCTACGGGTACGATCAGAAGCAAAAACCCAGCCTCGCAGACCTCCTGGTGGCCCTAGACCGGGTCGATGGTCTGCAGTGGATTCGGGTTCACTATCTATACCCGCGCCCGTTTTCGAAAGCTCTCCTGCGCGCCTTGGGAGAGAGCGAGAAGGTCGTGCCTTACGTCGACATGCCCCTTCAGCACATCGCTGACCGGGTGCTCAAGCGAATGAACCGAGGGCGCCCCCGTCGCTTCGTGGAGCGGCTGCTTGAGGACATTCGCGGGGCTATCCCCGACGTCACTCTTCGCACCTCGTTCATCGTGGGCTTCCCAGGGGAAACCGATCGAGACTTCGAAGAGCTATGCGACTTCGTGAGTGACCAGGACTTTGCTCGGGTGGGCGTATTCAAGTTCTCGCGTGAGGAGGACACGCCCTCTTTCGAGATGGAGAACCAGGTCGAGCCCGAAGTAGTCGACGCCCGGTACCATCATCTCATGCAGCTCCTCCGCCAGAAGTCGCGAGACCATCTCGCTGAGTTCGAGGGTCGTCGAGTGAACGTCCTCGTGGATGGGGTGTCCTCGGAGACCGAGCTCTTGCTGGAGGGTCGCCACGCAGGCCAGGCACCAGAGGTCGACGGAACGATCTATCTGGCCGAGGGTCAGGAACTGGCCCAGGCCGGGGACATCGTCGAAGTGGAGATCACCGAAACCCACGACTACGACCTGGTTGGGCGCATCGAGCGGGTTCTGCATCGAGCTCCCGAGCGCCCCTCGCACCCACGCATGGATGCGCTCTCTCTGGCGCCGCTCACGGCGGGCCGGCGTCGTCTCCGCGTCGTAACTTGAAAATGACCCGCTCCCCGACGGAGCCTGGCCGCAGCTCCTGGAGCCTTGGCGCGGTGGTCGGTCTCTTCCTCTCTCTGGGGCTGTTGACGGCCCTCCTACTGCACCTGGACCTCAACGCCGTGGCCCAGGCGGTGGCTCGGGCCCACGCGGGCCCCCTGGCCGTGGGCGCGCTGGTGTACTGCGCGCTGTTCCCTCTTCGCGGCCTCCGTTGGGCTCTCCTGCTGAGACCCCTCGCACCTGTTTCCCCGGCGCTCGCCACGCGGGGGTTTTTGGTGGGCTTCATGGCCAACAATCTTCTCCCCGCCCGCCTCGGCGACGTGGTTCGCGCTTTGGTTTTGGCCCGCGCCGCCCGCGTGCCTCGGAGTGCGACCTTCGCGACGGTGCTCCTCGAGAAGGTCTTCGACGGCGTGGTGGTGGTCGGGATCCTCGGCCTGGCCCTGGCCGTGGTCCCGGTGAGCGAGGACCGGACGGCCCCTCTTCGTGCCGTAGGGGCGCTCATGGGGCTCGTGTTCGGAGGCGCCCTCATCGCCTGCACCCTCCTCGCGGCCGTCGAGGGGCTCACCTTAGCGCTGGCCGAGCGGGCCTTAAGGCCGCTCCCGGAGCGGGTTCGGGGGGCGGGGTTCGGGCTCCTCACGAAGCTCGCCTCGGGGCTCCACGTCCTCCGTCACCCCGGCCGTACGGCCGCGATTCTCGCTCTTTCGGTGACCATCTGGGTCCTCGAAGTCGTGGTGTACATCTTCGTGGCCCAAGCCCTCGGACAGACCCTGCCCGTTTCGGGCCTGGCCCTGGTGATGTCTGTATTGACCCTTGGGTTGACGGCCCCGTCGGCTCCAGGATTTGTGGGCGTCTTCGAGGCCCTTGTTATCCCCGCCTTAGGGCTTCTCGAGGTCGGAGTGGAGGCGGCCGCAGCCTTCGCGCTCGTCCTTCACGCTATCCACTACCTCCCCGGTACCCTGCTGGGGTGGCTCGCCGCGTGGATGAGTGGATGGGGATTGAGCGACCTCGCCTCCTCGGCGGCCCGCGAGGAAGACGGGGGCGCGGCGGGCGCCGCGTCCGTCGAGGTGTAGCACCACAGCTTCAGCTGCTCTTCTTGCCCCAGTGCTTCTCGAGAAAGCCCGCCCGACCCGAACCTCGGCGGTACCGCTGATAGTGGCCGGGATTCTTCTTATAATAGTCCTGGTGGTACTCCTCCGCGACCCAGAACGGACCCACCGACTCAACCGGGGTTACGATCGCGGCCTCGAACTTCTTGCTGGCCGATAGCTTGCTCTTCGATGCGTCCGCAGCCGCCTTCTGCATCTCATCGTGCACGAAGATGGCGGTCCGGTAATGCGCACCCCGGTCGGCGAATTGCCCTCCCGCATCGGTTGGATCGATGCTCCGCCAGAAAGTATCCAGCAGCTCTTCGTAGGTCACGAAGTCGGGATCGAAATAGACTCGGACCGCCTCGGCGTGCCCGGTGCGGCCGTAACCCACCTGCTTGTACGTGGGGGCCGGCTCTTTGCCTCCCGTGTACCCAGAAACGACCGCCTTGACGCCGCTTAGCTTCTCGAACGGAGGCTCCATGCACCAAAAACACCCGCCCGCGAAGGTCGCCACTTCGAGACCGGGCTCGGGTTCAGGGGCCAGCGCGCCCGCCTTGGGTGCAGAGCCCGAGGAGGGGGCGGAGGCCGGGAGGGAGGCCGGCTTGGCCGCGGGAGCTCCCGCCTGAGCCGTACAGGCCGCCAAACCCATGAGGATCCAGAAGGGGGTGCGCATGGGACGCAGACTGTCAGGCCGGAGACGCCTCGCCAACCGCCGGCCAGCGCCAAACGCTGAGGTAAACGCCATGGGGCTGCCTACGGGCCCCGGCCGGCTCGGTCACACGAATTGGTCGACAGGGACCTGAATGCCCCGCTCGATGACCTTTTGGCGGCTCGACTCTGGTCGCCACCTCAAGATCTCCTTGGACTCCGTGCAGTCATACTTCGCGAGGTGGGCGTTCGACAGCCAGTCCCGATAGCTCGGTACCCGAACCCGGCTCGGGTGGCGGACGGCCATCTTGACCAGCCACTTGAAAAAGTCTCCGGCGAAAAACGTCGCGATCGGGGTGGGTCGGGCATCGATCTTGAGCCCCGAGTACTTCTCGAGCTCCTCGATATATTCCCGAGCCGTCAGATAGACGTCGCCGCAGAAGTTGAAGCTCTGACCGCCCACCCCTTGGGTCTCCATGGCGAGGATGAGTCCCGCCGCGACGTCCTCCACCAAGACGGTTGGCACCGTGTTCGTACCCTGCCCCCAGAACTGGCACACGCGGTCGAAGTTCCAAAACCCGATGCCCCAGTGGAACGGGGAGCCCCCGTTGCCGATGACCACGCCCGGACGGGTGATCACCACATCCAGTCCATTCTGGGCGTGCATCTCTTGGAGCATCGCTTCGCACTTGGCCTTGGCGCGGGAGTAGAACACGCGCTGACCCATTTTCGGGTCCAGCGGAG
>JBCBRU010000578.1:0-5836 GCA_039819565.1 Myxococcota bacterium
CCGGGCAGTGCGACCCCGGCCACGCGATGTTTTGGCCGCGTGGAAGCCGCACGATGATGACGTTTAGAAAGGAGCCGACCAGGGCGCCGAGGACGAATCCCACGCCGTGCAGCACCCCGTGGCTCTCCACCCATGCCCAGAACGCATTCACGCTGACGCGAGAGCGTACACGAAGAGGCGTCATTCAGAGGGACCAGAGCGGCCTGGTGAGGCCTTGCGATACCGATGGCGCCGGACCACGAGGTGTTTGCGGAGTCGACGAAGCGTTTTCCGACCGATGCCGCGGATGCGCACGAGCTCTGCCACCCGGCGAAAGGGCCGCCGTTCGCGTTGGGCCACGATAGCTTGGGCCCGGCTCGGACCGATGCCCGGCAGGGCCTCGAGCTCCGCCGGCGTGGCTCGGTTGAGGTCCAGAGGGACGGTGCTGGTGACCGTGGGGGAGCTGGGGAGTCCGAGGAGAGCGATCGGAAAGAGGGCTTGCAAGCTGAGGCGCTTCCACATGCCTCGAGGTGGAAAGCGAGCCCCGTGCCAATGGGGGCGGTCTCGGGTGGGGGCAGAAGGAGGTCCGGATTTCGGTGGGCCCTCCGAATCTCGAGGGTTCGAGCTGCGGTTCCGTCTCGGGCGGATCCCCGCGAGCCGGTGACGCCGTTTCCCGAGACGGAGCGGGCTCGTGCCTACTCAGGCAGGCCAGCCTCGTGCTACCTCCCCTAGCGTGGAGCGTCGGGCGGATCCCAGGGTCACGTTTCCCGTTCTGGTTCTCTATCGGCGCGACCCCGCTCAACCCTTCGTCTCTGCCTATGGAGAGGACCTCTCCATCTCCGGCATTCGTATCGAGGGGCACGAGGTGCGCGCCGGAGATCTGATCGACCTTCAGCTGATCGAGCGCGACGGCCGGCGTCCCCTCGAGCTCTTGGGGCAAGTCACGAGGGTCCTCGAGGGCGAGTTTGCGGTGCGCTTCGTGGAGATGGACGACCGCCAACGCGCCTGGCTCGAACGCGTCGTGGAGGAGCGGGCCGATCGTGAGGATCCCCCGCCTACGGAAGATCTGCTCAGCGTGGGCTTCGACGAGATGTGACCACGAACCCGCTCAGGGCGGACAGCTGCGGCCGGCCTCAGCGGCCACCTCCGGCACCCGACCTTGCGCGACGTCCTCGAGAAAACACCGGTACAGATGTTTGGGGGCCTCGGTCTGAAACACGACCTCATGGGGATCCTCGATGGGGTCGCCAGGGTGCTGGGTAAACACGGCGGTTCGCATGCCCTGGGCTCGATTGCCGCGGAGGGGCAGCGACCGCGTTTCGGATCCGACCAGCGCCTGAAGGCCCACGAGGTCCTGGGACGGTTCGGGAGCCCCCAGGTCGAGCACCGCGGAGAGGCTCGTGGCATTCGCCACGGGGGCGGGGATGTAGGTGTCGCCGAGCCCCTGCATCATCAGCACGTGGGGAAGCTTCTCTTCACGGACCCCTCGGCGCAGATAGATAGGGGGATCGGCGGGCTCCCCGGCCCACTGGAGCAGAGCCAAGACCGGATCGAAGCGCTGTAGGCGGCGACCTCGGGTGTCGTAGCCGAGAAGGAGCTCGGCGATCGGCCGCACGGCGATCGGGCTCTCCTTGAAGAGAATGTTCTCGATCCAGGAGCCCCCGGCCCCCGACAGCACTAGAGCCTCGAAGCGGCCCGTGCCGGCGGTGAGGGGAGCGATGGTGGCGCCCATGGAGTGGCCCATCAACGCGAGTCGAGCCGGGTCCAAGCGAATGGGCGAGCTCACCCCTGGACAAGCTGTGGAGGTCACCGTGATGTCGCCGACGCCATCCGCGAGGAGTACGGCCTCGAGGGCGGTCTGCCGGACGTTGTCGCGAAGCGCCTCCGGGTTGGCGAAGTTGAAGACCAAAAACTGTTCGTCCCCTCCGGTAGGGTTGCGCAGGCCTCCGTGCGGGCCGTCCCATGTCAAGCCGGCCTGACCGACTCGCGCGAGCTCCAGAGCGGGGCCAGTGCCCGGCTCGATGGCAGGTCCACCTGCCACGGCCCGTACCCCCCGATCGACGAGGGGCCGGTCACCTCCGCCGCCCGTGCGAATGAAAACGGTGGTGGGATAGCCCGCGGCTGGAGCGGGAGCCCGAGGGATGGTCAGAAAAAGACGGCTTCGGGCCAGCTCGGAGGGAGCAGCATTCTCATCCGCAGGCCAACCTCCCCCCATGGCGGTGTAAGGCGGTCGCCCGGTTTGAAAGAGAGGGAGCTCGACCTCCGCCTCGAATACGCAGAAGTCCGCAAAGACCTCTCGCGGTGCGAAGTCGAGCTGGCCGAGCTCCGGGCGCTGCGAGGCAGTGGCCTCCACGAACCGCTCGAAGCCCTCAGAGGGGCGTCCGGTTCGAAACACGGTGAGGCCCGCGATGTCGTCGCGATCGACGCCCGCCTCATCGAGCACCTCCAGCGCGCGGCGGTACTCTGCAGCCGCCGACTCCGAGAAGCTCTCGGGCGCTTCACCCTCGAGGAGGGCCCGAAGGGAGAGGGGCACGCCGAGCTGCTCACCGCCGGCGTCGCTCGCCTCTCGCAGGACGACCGCGGCGTGCAGGGTGGCCTCACGGAGCGGCCAGCCTTGGATCGGCTGAAGCGCCAGCAGTCCTTCGACTTCGAAGGGACCCGGGTCCGTAATGAGGCCTACCTCCACCGGGATACGTTCGCCGCGGCCGGGGGAGGCAGGGTCGGCGTCCATCAAGAACAGCGGCGCCTCCGCATCGACGGTCTCGGCCAGCCTCGGCAAACTCTGAGCCTCCAAGGGCGCGTCGGAGCGAAAATAGATCGTACTGGACACCCCGAAGCCCCGCGCGTCCCGTTCGAGGAGGCGACGCAGAGCCAAGGCGAGGTCGATGTCGTCGGGGTTGGGGAAGCCCGCCAAGGAAATACCCCCGTCCGAGCTTCGGCGATGCTCGCCGGGAAAGGGGCTGTCCCAGAAGCCTCCGTCGGCGTCGAAGACGAGTTGGGTGCCGGGGATAGCCTCGGGACCGCAGGCGGCGGCGCCGAGCGCGAGCCCGAGGACGGCAAGGGAGCGCGTTGCTCTCACGGGTTTGAAAGCCTCTTCGGTCTCCTCCGACTTTACAAGTCGGCCACTTGCGCGTTTCTCGATCGCGTGGCTCTCGACCGATTCCAACGAGTCGCGCTTTTGACGACGGTCACCACTTACCTGCTCATCGGGGTGGGGGGCTTGGTGCGGGCAAGCGGGGCGGGGCTGGGCTGCCCGGACTGGCCTCAGTGCTTCGGGCTGTGGATCCCCCCGCTCAGCGCCGAGGGGTTGCCGGCCGGGTGGGACGCCGCGAGCTTCAACGTCTTCAAGACCTGGACGGAGTACATCAACCGGCTCCTCGGGGCGGTGACGGGTCTCCTCATCCTGGCCACGCTGATCCTCGCGGTGCTCGATCATCGTCGGTCGCCTCGGGTGTTGGCGGCCACCACGGCAGCCTTCGTGCTCGTGCTCTTCAACGGCTGGCTGGGCGGGGTCGTGGTGAAGTCCGGACTTGCTCCGCTCATCCTGACCGGGCACCTCGTGTTCGCGCTGCTCGTAGTGAGCTGTCTGCTCTACGCGACCATGCAGGCTTTCTTTCCGCCGGGGGAGATCCGGGCGCGGGGAAGCCGGTCCGAGATGGGGGTTGCGACCCTCGTCGTCTTGGCGGGCGTGCTTCTCCAGGTGGGGGTGGGCGCGTTTTTGCGCGGTGAGGTGCAGGACGTCGCGGCGGTAGGCGTACCGCGCGAAGAGTGGCTTGCGCACGTGGGCTGGGTCGAGACGCTGCATCAGTTGCTCGCGCCCTTCACCGTCGCGGCGGTGGTCGTCGTCTCCGGTCTTGCCATCCGCGAGCCGGATCCGTGGACGCGCCGGGTGGGGCAGGCGAGCGCAGCTCTCGTTCTCGTCCAGGGCGTTGCCGGCCTCGGGCTCGACGTGTTCGCCTTTCCCCGTATTCTTCAGGTGGTCCATCTGTGGGCGGCCTCCCTCCTCCTCGGGACCTTGACCGCGCAAGCTCTGTTGGCGTGGCGCATCGATCCTCGAGTGGCGCGCACCGCCTCGTGATTCTCGGGTTCATCGGACTCTACGTTCTCGTTCAGCTCGCTCTCGGGGCCTGGGTGGCTCGCCAGGTTCACTCCGACGAAGACTATCTCGTGGCCGGGCGACGTCTCGGCCCGGCCCTCGCCACCGCGTCGATGTTCGCGACCTGGTTCGGAGCCGAGACCTGCGTAGGGGCGGCCGGCGAGGCCTACGCCGAAGGGCTCGGAGGCGTGGCTGCGGACCCCTTCGGCTACGGGCTGACCCTCGTGTTTTTCGGGCTCTTCGTGGCCCAGCCGCTGTGGCGGATGCGCTGCACGACGATCGCGGATCTCTACGGGCAGCGCTACTCCGCCGGGGTCGAGCGGACGGTGGCGCTCTTGATGGTGCCGGGCTCCCTGTTTTGGGCCGCTGCTCAGCTGCGCGCCTTCGGCACCGTGGTGGGCTCGAGCACCGAGCTCCTCGACGCGCAGTCGGGTCTGCTGATCGCAGCCGTAGTCACGATCGCCTACACCTCGTTGGGCGGCCTGCTCGCCGACGCATGGACGGATCTCCTGCAGGGGACGGTGCTCGTCCTCACCTTGATCGTGCTCGCGGTCGTGGCTCTGTCTACCGAGATCCCCCCGGAACCCGTTCTCGCGTCTCCTCGCGAAGTGCCGACCACCCTCGCTCGACTCGAGGCTTGGACCGTCCCTATCCTGGGGTCCCTCTTCGCCCAGGAGCTCGCGGCCCGCGCCTCCGCGTCCCGCTCGGAGCCACTGGCTCGGCGCGCCGCGGTCGGGGGGGGCCTCCTCTACCTCGCTGTCGGAGTGATTCCGGTGGGACTCGGATTGCTGGCGCGCCGACAGCTCCCCGGCCTCGAGGTCTCGGAAGCAGCCTTGCCCGCGCTCTCTCGGCTGCATCTCGGATCCGTAGGGCAAGTCATCCTGTCCGGGGCTCTGGTCTCGGCCATCCTCAGCACCATCGACTCCGCACTCCTCGCAGCCTCCGGCCTCGTGACACACAACTTGCTCCCCTCGTGGAAAACGGGCCGCGGACGCCTCCTTGGCGCGCGCCTGGGCGTCATCGCTCTGGGCCTCGTGGCTTGGGCTCTCGCTCGCGGCGCGGAGAGCGTGCATGGCCTGGTGGAAGAGGCGAGCGCCTTCGGAAGCGCCGGCTTCGTGGTGGTCGGGCTCGGGGCGCTATGGGGGGGACGGCGCCACGCCTCGGTGGCCTACGCCACCTTGGCCGTGGGCGCCCTCAGCTACGTCCTCGCCGGCCCTGTCCTCGACGCAGAAGCCCCGTTCGTCCTCTCCCTCCTCGCGGCCGCGGGATGTTACGGGGTTGGGCAACTGATTTCCTCGATGCGTCCGAGCCCCAGCTGAAACGCCCACGTACCGACCGCCGACCAAGGTGGCGGCGGCTCAGCCTCCCTTCAATCCCGATGGAGGCTTCGCCGCACGACGATGGGCGCTCCGCGCCCCACCCCGAGCTGGTCGGCGGCGCTCCGCTGCAGGCGGGCGATCTCTAGGACTCCGAAGGCGTTGATGAGGCCCACCATGCTGCCGGGCTCCCCCTCGTCGTAGCTGTGACGAAGCGGAAAGCTTCGGCCGCCCACCACCACCTCCGCGCTGGGGATGTGGGCGACGAGCTCGGCCGAGACGTTGGTGATGACGTTGCCGAATCCGTCCACGGTGATCACGACACCCTGTACCTCGCCGCCACTGAGGACGGATTCGGCAACGTCATCACCAACGTCTCGGCCGAGCTCGTCGCCCACATCCCCAGCGCGGAGGTGGTGGTGGGCGGCCGAAGCTTTCCGCTTCG
>JBCBRU010000579.1:0-5832 GCA_039819565.1 Myxococcota bacterium
AAGAACCGATCGACCCTGCTTCTCGGAGGCGCGTCAGCGGCCCTCGCCCTGGCTGCAGCCGCGGCCATCGCCCACCCCGGAGGCCAGGGACGACGCCGTCCCCGTCGGAGTCGAGCCGCTCGAGGCTCAGGCCCTTGCCGGGGCCGCCTCGTCCCTGGCCTCCGGGGTGGGCGATGGCCGCGGCTGCAGCCAGGGCGAGGGCCGCTGACGCGCCTCCGAGAAGCAGGGTCGATCGGTTCTTCTTCAGGTTCATAGGCTCAATCACTCCTTTCGAGCGCCGAATCCTGCGCTCTGGAACCTGAAACGGCCCGGTCTGGGCCCGGCTTCGTTCAAGGGCCGACCTTTCGGAGACCTGAGGGGACCTTTACAAACCTAAACGCGCGACGCCCCGCCCCGGAGGCCAGGGACGAGGCGGCCCCGGCAAGGGCCTGAGCCTCGAGCGGCTCGACTCCGACGGGGACGGCGTCGTCTCCCTCGTGGAAATGCAGGACCAAGCCAACAAGCGGCTCGCCCGTAAGCTCCAGCGCCTCGACAGCGACGGAGACGGCGTAGTGACGGTGGCCGAGCGCGAGGCTCTCGCCGCCCAGATGGAGGCCCACGGCCACCGCAAAGGTCGATTCCTGCAGCGGGGACCGGCCGAGGACATGACCGTCGTGGATATGGAGGCGAGGCTCTCCGATCGCGTCGCGAAGCGCTTCGCCAAGATGGACGGCAACGCCGACGGGGTTTTGGACGCCAGCGAGCTGGAGGCGGCCAAAGCCAAGCGTCGCGCTCGCTGGGAGGCCCGGAGGGCTCGCACCGAGCCGGCCCCCCAATAGCTTCCACGCGCCAGGCCAGGGCATACTCCCTCTGTGATTGAGGGCATCGGAGTCTGGGTCCTCCCCCTCGGCTTTCTGCCCGGCCTGGCGCTGATCGTCGCCTCGACCTCGGCCCGACTGACCGCGCTCACGCATCAGCCCATGGAGGGGGGTCGGAGCCCATCCGTCGTTCAGCTCCAGCTCCGGCGGGCCGAGCGCCTCGCTTTCGCGCTGGAGCTCCTCTACATCGGCATCGCCATCCTGGCCGTCTCGGTGATCCTCGGAGCTCTCGCGGACTACAGCGGCGGCCTGGGTGGGCCCTTCGTGGCCCTGGGCATCTGCGGCACGGTGGGCCTCCTCGTGTGGGCCACGGTGCTCCTCGTCGACGAAGCGAGGCTCGCCCGGCAATTCGTGGCGGAAGCCTGCCACCGGCTTGGCTAGCCAGCCGCCGCCCAGCTCGGTAAGCGGGCGGCCATGCCCGAACCTACCACCTTGCTCCTCGTTCGCCACGGCCAAACCGAATGGAACGCCGCCAACCGCGTGCAGGGTCAGACGAACAGCGACCTGACGGAGCTGGGGCGGGCTCAGGCGGAGGCCGTAGCCAAGCTCCTCGACGCGGACGCGCCCGCGGTCCGCTCTTGGGAAGCGCGCCCGACGGTGCTCTACGCCAGCGACCTCGACCGCACTCAGCAGACCGCGGCGCCGATCTCGGCCCGTCTCGATCTGGAGCCGATTCTCGACCCGCGGCTGCGGGAAATGCACTTCGGCGATCTGGAAGGGCTGACTTGGCCCGAGCTCGAAGCCAAGTTCCCCGAGGTCAGCATGCGGCTGTGGGGAAGCGCCACGGATCCCGAGCGCCCAGCCCCTGGCGAGGGCGGAGAGTCCCGGGTCGATATGCATCGACGCTCCCGCTCCGCCCTCGAGGAGATCGCGGAGCGCCACCCGGGAGAAACCGTGGTGGTGGTGAGTCACGGCGGCGTGATCAGCTTCTTCATCCGTTCCGTGCTCAACGTCCCCTTTGATGCCCGACCCAGCTTCTCGACCGCGAACGGTTCCATCGCCGTCGCTCGGTACAAGGATGAGGCGTTCAGACTCCTGTCGATCGGGCTGACCCCAGCCCTCTGATCTGCTATACTGTCATAGCGTTGTCACACGAACGCCCCCGACAGTTCAGCTTCGAAATCCGGCGGGCGATGTCCGTCCTCCCCAACCTCTTCACGCTGGGAAACCTCTTCTGCGGGTTCCTCGCCGTCGTGGTCTGTCTGGACCCTCTGGAGGACGCGGTGCCCAGGGCGGCCCTCGCCATCTGCTTCGGCGCCTTCTTCGATCTGGCCGACGGCCGGGTTGCACGCATGACCCAAAGCGAGAGCGCGCTCGGCGAGCAGCTCGACTCCCTCTCCGACATCGTCACCTTCGGGTTAGCGCCCGCCTTCGTGCTCTACCGCTGGTGTCTCGCCGACCAAGGCGCTCTCGGGGTGATCTCGGCGTTTGCGTTCCTGGCCGCAGGCGCCCTCCGCCTCGCCCGCTACAACGTGCTCTCGCACGATGATTCGCACGAGGAAGGCCCCGACACCCACTTTCTCGGCCTCCCCATTCCCCTCTCCGCGAGCATCATGGTGTCCGTAATTTTGGCTAGCACCCCGGATCCGGCCCCCTCCCTCGGCGGGGTCACGACGGCGCTGCTCCTCCCCGTGGGTCTCGGAGGCCTCATGGTCTCGACGGTGCGCTTTCGCACCTTCAAGGACATCCGAGGGCGGCGTCTCGCTCTGCATCTCGCGTTCGGAACCACCGTGGTTCTGCTCGTAGCCACGGTGAGCTCGATCCCTGCGGGCTTTCTCTTCCTCTTCGCCGGCTACGTTGCGCTGAGCCTCCTCGAGGCGGCCCACCGCAGCCTCCGACGCGCGCCCTCCCTCAGCTGAAAGCCCTCGACGCGAGCGGATCCGTGCTTAGGGATCCCGAGTGGAGAGCCTCTCTTCCTTCGGGGTCTTCCTGCTCGCCGCGGGCGTGTTTTTGGTCATGGCGGCGTGGCGCCTCGGCACCGCGGGCGCTCTCGCCCTGTTCCTCGTCGGGCTGCTCCTCACGACACTCGGGGCAGCCCTGGTGCATGGCTTCGACGTGCCGGCTCGATGGGCGCGCACTCAGCGGGTCGACGAACTGCGCCCGTCGATCCCGGGCCTTCCTCGCTCGGTTTTGCGCTGCGAGTGGCGAGGCTGCGCGCGTCTTCGCTGAGCGCGTCGAGCTTACTGAAGGCCGCCCTCGTTCGGAGGCAAGGGGTCCTTCGGATGCTCGCAGTAGAAGGGGTCATCGTCCGGGCCTGCGTGGTAGGCGTAGCGGTTCTTGCCGTGCACCAGATGCACTCGCGACCCCTTGGTCAGCACCATGGCAAAGAAGCCGCCCTCCGGGGGTGGGCAGCCGAGACCCGAGTTTCGCCACATCACCCTTTCCGCCAGCGCGACTTGGATCTCCGAGGCGGCCACCCCGAGCTTCTCGGAGAGATGAGCGAGGGCCTTGTCTACGATCGGCTTCATGTCCGGGGTCATCGGCTTCGATGATGCCCCGCCGATGGGCCCAGAAGAAGGCGATCCGGCCACCGTTGGCTGATCCGGCGCCAGCGTAAGGGCCGGCTGGGAGCTGGCGGAGCTCGGGACGGAAGCAGGCTCGGAACTCGGCTCAGAACTTGGCTGCGATGCCGGGCTCGCCGCGGAATCGGCGATCTTCGCCCCCTTCTTGGTGGGCGGACTCGACCCGCCCGCCTCAGAAGTAGCGCAGGCGGCGGCGAGGGCGAGGACGGAAAGAGAGAGCGCGTAGTTCATCATAGCGTCGGGTTCGGGCAGAGGATGCACGGGACGCGACCAAGACGCCACGGTCCCTGCCTCCGCCGAGTTTGACGAAGGTCACGCCGAGCTATTCTCCGAGAACTCGAAACGCCTGGTATGGATGGCGCGTGGCCTACCTTCCTGTGCCGGCGATCCTGAGCGTCCTCGTCGCCAGCCCAAGTCCGACGATGGAGCCCCCGGAGGAGCTCGAGTCTCCGGAGGTTCCCGAAGCTTTCGCTGAGAGTCCGAGGGAGAACGAGGCCCCCGACCCGGATCGCACGGAGGTCGGTATTCTCCCCGCGATCAACTTCGACTCGGACCTGGGTTTCGGTTTCGGGCTGTTGACCGTCGTCGCCAAGTTCTCCCCCAACAAGAAGCCCTTCGACTGGCGGATCGCGGTCTTGGCCTTTGCTACGGCCCGCGACGACGGTGACGGCCTGGAGTTTCCCTTCCACTCGGACTTCGTTCAGTTCGACATCCCTCAGCTGTTCGACCGGAGGCTGCGACTCACCGGGGAGGTCGCTTTCCGAAAGTTCTCGAACGCGGGCTACCACGGGTTTGGCAGCCGCTCGCAACGTGTCGAGGCAGGCTCCGACGCCACCGAGGCCGAACGCAACTTCCATACTTATGACCGCATCTATCCCTCCATCACCGCCAATGCGCGCTGGCAGCTGATCGATCGCCCGGTCGAGGTCGGGAAGTGGCGACTCGAGGTGTTCGGGGGTACGCGCCTCATGTACAACGCCTTTAATATCTACGAGAGCAGCCTCCTCGAGCGAGACGTGCTTCGGGTCCGGAGTTCGGATCCGGCTTCCGAGACGCTCCGCGATCTCCTCCTCGGCACCAACGATCACTTCCTCTGGCTCCTCAACGCGGGCTTTCTCTTCGACACCCGGGACCAGGAGTTTGCCCCCACCCGCGGCACTTTCTCCGAGCTCTCGGGCCGGTTCTCTCCCGGCGTCGACGCCGATCTCGTCTACGGCGGGGTGACCCTGTCCACGTCGTGGTTCGCGAGCCTCTACCGGGACTATCTCGTCCTCGCCGGGCGATTCGTTTTCGACGCCCAGTTCGGGAACGTACCCTTCTACGAGCAGACCTTCTTTGGAACCTTCAGCCCTCAGGACGGCCCAGCCGGCGGGGGGGCGGTGCGCGGTGTCGTGAGGCAGCGCTTCGCCGGCAGAGTGAAGACGGTCGGCAACCTGGAGCTCCGAAGTCAGCTCCTGCCTTTCGAACTCTTCGGGGCCAAGTTCAACGTCGGCCTCACCGCCTTCTTCGACGCCGGCCGCGTCTGGGCCGACTTCGAGACTCGAACCCTCGACGGCGAGAATCTCGATGATCCCTTTCTGACCTTCGAGGCTGGGACGGGTGGGGGCCTACGCCTGCGTTGGGGTCAGACCTTCATCATTCGCGCGGACTTTGCCTACTCACCGACGCAGGACACCACCGGGCTGTACATCGACGTGGGCCACATCTTCTGAGTCAGTCGAACCGGGTCCAGGTCCACCACTGGCCCGTGCCGGGTTCGACGGCGCCGCGGAAGGACACCCGATCGAAGAAAGGGTCCCTGAGCGGCCTACCGCCCATACGGAGGGGTGAGTCGGCCGGGGGAGTGAAGCTCGGGTCTCCTTCGACGAGCGCGTCCTCCAGACCGAGACCGCAGTCGGGGAACTCCCGAGCCTCGTTGTCGGCGTTTCGGGGCAGCGCGCCTTGCGCGCCGGTGAAGAAGACCTCATCCGAGAACGGCTCGTCCCGGTCATTTTGAAAGTTCCGTGGGTTGCACAGCACCGAATCGCTCACGGTGAGCCCACCAAAAGCCAGCGCGTAGAAGAAAGTCTCCTCATCGTCGATGTCGAGGCCCGCGCCGTTGAACCCGTACACCACCCCGTTGCGTATCTCAGCCCCGGTGCCCGCGCGGAGGAGGAGCCCAGTATCCGAGCTCGGGGAGTTGGGAGAACCCACGAGGGTCACGTGAGAGATCACGGGGTAGGAGCGCGGAGAAGCCTCGTTTTCGAGCCCGTTGTTATCTCCCTCGATGCCGTTGTCGGAGTCCCCCGCATACTGCTGTACGAGGGCATACTGCATTCGCCCGCGCCAACCAAAGGTCCAGTCGATGGAGTCATCGGCAGCTCCGGTGATGATGAGGTGCCTGATATCTACGGTGCCCCCCAGCAGCTCGACGCCGTCGTCGGCGGTTCGGTGGACGTGGATGTACTCGAGGA
>JBCBRU010000580.1:0-5817 GCA_039819565.1 Myxococcota bacterium
GGCACAAAGCCAAAGGGGGTGATGCTTATCCAGTCCGCGCCGAGCTGCGAGAGCTCGACGAGCTGGCGATGACTCCCCTCGGAGCCGTAGCCGTCGCCGCGGTAGGTATGCGCGTAGCAAACCCCTCGCATCATTTCCTTGGGGAGCTGAAGGGGCGCCTCGGACACGGTTCGTAGACAGCTCGAGACCATCAGGCTGGCCAGGACTACGAGACCGCCCGAGCGGAGAGAAGCCATGCCCGAAGGCTACGCCGTCACAGCCGCAGGATCACCCCGACGCGCATCCACCGACCCGGAAGAGGGAGACCGAGCTGAGGCTCCAAGCGCTCGGCCAGCAGGTTATCGACCCGGAGGTAGAGCTCCGCGCCGCCGAGCTCTGGATGATTGATGCGGTACGCGGCGCGAAGATGAAGGAGGGCCCCCCCGTCCACGGACCGCAGCCCCTCGGGGGCGAGGCCGTAAGCATCGCTTTGCGCGAAGAGCTCCGCGGCCACCTCCAAGCCCTCCTGCGCCCCCAACACCAACTCGCCGAAGCCCTGGACGGCGGGACGCTCGGTCAGCCGGCGATCCGGCCCTTCCGTGCTGCGGACGTCCACCCCCATCACCTGCCCGCCGAGCCGAAGCCAGGGACGCAGTCGAAGGTCGCCCACCACCTCGACGCCGAAGGCGCGACTGCCGTCGAGATTGATGCGCCTTCGGAGGGTGACCCCATCGACGACGATATTCTCCTGATCGAGCGTCCCCTCGGTCATGCGAAGGAACGGAGTGAGCTGGACGCTGAAGAAGCTCCCCCGGCAAAGGAGCCCTAGCTCCGCGCTCGACACCCGCTCCGGGTCGAGGCCCTCGTTGACCACGAAGCGGTCCAGCGCGGTGCCGAAGAGCTCTCGCGGGGTGGGAAGTCGGACGCGGGTTCCAGCTGCCCCTTTGAGGGCGCAGGCGTTGCTCAGCTCATAGCTCCCGCCGAAAGTTAGATTTACGCCTCGGAGACCGCCGGAGGAAGCCCGACCGGCGGTCTCGAGGGGCTCGAGACCGGCCACGCCCATCGCCGCCTCGACGCCAAAGCGGTCCCCTGCGAAGGCGTAGTCCACGCTCGCGCTCCAATCCGCCTGGACGAAGCGCTCTTCCTCGGAGGCGAGCGGGCGGCTGCCCAAGCCTTCGGTGCGGAGCTCCCCGTGGGATGCGCCCCGCCCGAAGAAGGTCGCGGAGAGCTCGTGCATTCCGAGGAGGACGGCCGCCCGAGTGCGTAGGCCCAGACTTTCATCCTGGTCTTGTTGACGCTGTTCGAGGCGCGCGTAGGCCGCCGACCCGAAACTATCGATGGTCTGTCGAAAACTCTGGGCCCAGGCGGAGGCTTCGAAGCGCCACAACCCCAGCTCGGTTTGCGCGTTCGCGAAGGCCATCACCAGCTGGGAGTGGGGGTAGCGCCAGAACCGCACCCGGTCGGCGCGCGGATCGAGGTGGGCCTCGGGAGCCACCCCGAAGGTGGCGCGACCGTAGAGGGCCCCCACCGTGAACTCAGTGCCCTCATGACCGTAGTGAAGACGGAAGAGGGCGCTGGACCGCCGAGCGTCGGTGTTGGTGCGAAGTCTTCGATCGGGCTGAGAGAAGGCCAGCGCTTCCGCCAGCGGCTCTCCGCTTCGCACCGTACGCTCCCCTGCCAGTAGAGCGGTCCACGCGGTTCCGAGCTGAACCCCGGCCCACCCCTGGCCGCGCTGATGCCCCGCCTCCCCTCCCTCGGCGGCGAGGGTGAGCTCCGCGGGGCGCTCCACAGGGCGGGCGGAGAGAAACACGGCTCCCCCGGCCGCCTGCGGACCATAGCGGAGCGCCACCGGTCCCCGAGCGACCTCAGCCCCCCCGAGCGCCGTCGCGGGCAGGAGCCCGAGATCGAAGCGATGATCCCAAGGAACATCGAGCGGGACCCCTTCGTAGAAGGTCCCCACGGACCGCTCGCCGCCCTGCCGTAGAAAGACCAGGGTCTGGCCCCGGCTGTTGGTGCGGATCGAGGCTCCCGGGGCCCGGCGCAGGACTTCGGCCACGCTCGCCGCGTCGCTGCGCTGCACGCGATCCCAAGGCACGGCGTCCCACGACGCGGTCGACGACCACCCCCGTCGACGGTGAATGACTTCGATCTGCTCAACTTCGGAAGTCTCGCCCGAGGTGATTCGGTCGTCCCCCGCCCCGACGAGGAAAATCGACAAAACCAAGAGGGCGGGCTTAGGTGCGCTCCGCCTCATCCTGCGTTACCGGACCTCACGGACCCCCATGAGAAGCCTCACGTACTCCATCCTATGGGCTCTTGTCCTCTTCCCTATCGGATCCGCCGGAGCCGCCGACACCAAGGGAAAAGACGACCCACCGATGTCCGCCTCGCGCTTCGAAGGACTGGGGCTGCGCGGCATTGGCCCCGCCCTGATGTCGGGCCGCATCGCGGATATCGCCATCCACCCCACCGACTATAGCCAATGGTATGTCGGCGTCGGATCCGGCGGGGTCTGGAAGACGGAGAACGCGGGCACGACCTGGACCCCCGTGTTCGACAAGGAGAAGTCCTATTCGGTGGGTTGCGTGGTCCTGGACCCGAGCCATCCCGACATCGTCTGGGTCGGAACCGGGGAGAACGTCGGCGGTCGCCACGTAGGATTCGGCGACGGCATCTACCGCAGCATCGACGGAGGCAAGACCTGGAAGAACATGGGCCTCGGCAAGTCCGAGCACATCTCGGAGATCATCGTCCACCCGGAAGACTCCAACACGGTGTGGGTCGCCGCTCAGGGCCCGCTGTGGTCCAAAGGCGGAGAGCGAGGCCTGTTCAAGACCACCGATGGAGGCAAGAGCTGGAAGAAGGTGCTCGGCGGCGGACCATGGACGGGAGTGACGAGCGTCGTCATCGACCCTCGCAACCCATCCGTCCTCTACGCCGCAACTTGGCAACATCACCGAACCATCGCCGCGTACATGGGAGGGGGCCCCGAGTCGGGCCTGCACCGCTCCCTCGATGGCGGTGAGACCTGGCTCAAGCTCACGGAAGGACTGCCCAAGGTCCCGATGGGCAAGATCGGCCTCGCCATCTCCCCTCTCAAGCCCGACATCGTCTACGCCACTATCGAACTTCATCGAGGAAAAGGCGGGGTTTGGCGGTCGGACGACCGCGGAGGCTCCTGGGTCAAAGGTGCGGAGGATGCGCCCACGGGCACCGGACCTCACTACTACGAAGAGATCTACGCAAGCCCCCACCACTTCGACACCGTATATCTGGCGGACGTATTCCTGCGGGTGTCCAAGGACGGCGGGAAGACCTTTACCGTCCCGAGCGCCAAGACCAAACACAGCGACCATCATGCTCTCGAGTTCCGGTCTGATGATCCGAATTACATCTTGGCCGGGACCGACGGCGGCCTATACGAGAGCTTCGATTTGGGAGAGACCTGGCGCTTCGTCGCTAACCTTCCCGTCACTCAGTTTTACAAAGTCGCCGTCGATGATGCGGAGCCGTTTTACAATGTTTACGGCGGGACCCAGGATAACAATACCCAGGGCGGACCCTCTCGCACCGAAAACGAGAGCGGCATCCGCAATGCAGACTGGTTCATCACCCTCTTCGCGGATGGGCATCAGCCGGCCACCGAGCCCGGCAACCCGGACATCATGTACTCTGAGTTTCAGCAGGGGAACCTCTTCCGGATCGACCGGCGCACCGGGGAGCAGGTCTACATTCAGCCTCAGCCCGCTCCCGGCGAGCCGGAGGAGAGGTTCAACTGGGACGCCCCCATCCTCGTGAGCCCCCACGCTCCCACCCGGATCTATCATGCCTCCCAGAGGGTGTGGCGCTCCGAGAACCGTGGAGACAGCTGGGAGGCCATCTCCCCCGATCTCACTCGCAATCAGGATCGCATGCTGCTCCCTCTGATGGACAAGCAGTGGAGCTGGGACGCTTCGTGGGACATGCGGGCCATGTCTTACTTCAATACCATCACCTCTCTCGCGGAGTCCCCGAAGCAAGCTGGACTGCTGTACGCGGGCACCGACGACGGGCTCCTCCACGTGACCGAGGACGGGGGAAAGAACTGGAGACGCATCGAGGTCAAGAGCCTGCCCGGGGTGCCGCCGAGGGCCTTCATCAACGACGTGAAGGCGGACCTCTTCGACGCCAACACGGTCTACCTGGCCCTCGACAACCATAAGGAGGGAGACTTCAAGCCCTATCTCTTGAAGAGCACGGACCGAGGTCGAAAGTGGCGATCCATCGCCGGCGACCTCCCGGAGCGACACCTCGTGTGGCGGGTGGTGCAGGACCACGTGCGCCCCGAGCTGATGTTCGCGGCCACCGAATACGGCGTGTTCTTCACCGTCGACGGCGGCAAAGACTGGACCCAGCTCAAGGGAGGAACCCCGACCATCTCCTTCCGTGACCTCGCCATCCAGCGGCGAGAAAGTGACCTCGTGGCCGCCTCCTTTGGCCGCGGGTTCTACATTTTGGATGACTACGGGCCCCTCCGGAGTATCTCGGCCGAGGCACTCGAGCAGCCCGCGCTCTTCTTCCCGATTCGGGATGCGTGGTGGTACCTTGAGCAGTCGCCGCTTGGAGCCCGAGGGCCCGCCTTCCAGGGTGATGGCTATTTCGTGGCCGACAACCCCCCCTCTGGAGCGCTGATCACTTACTACCTCAAGGAGCCGCTCGAGAGCCGCCAGGAGCGCCGCCAGCGCCTCGAGAAGAAAGTGCTCGAGAAAAGGACCAACGCCAGCACCCCCTTCCCAGGGTGGGCCGCGGTGGAAGCAGAGCGGCGCGAGGCCGCGCCGTCGGTGGTGGTGACGATTCGCGACGCAGACGGCAAGGTGGTACGCCGACTGCCTGGGCCCACGAAAGCGGGCCTGCACCGCATGGCCTGGGACCTTCGCTATCCTGCCGTCGACGCGGTTGGCCTGAAGCCCCCGCCCTGGGCGGATCCCGTGCCCAAGGGCCACCTCGTCACCCCCGGGCGGTACACCGCGACGCTCCAGCTCAAGCGCGAAGGTCGAGCCGAGGTGGTGGGAAAGCCGATGGCCTTCGAGGTGAAGCGCATGACCCAGGGCGCGCTCCCCGGCGCCGAGCCTCAAGCCACCGTGAGTTTTTGGCGACGGGTGGCGGAGGTCCGTCGGGGGATGACCGCCTCCAAGGTAGCCATCGATCACGCCGAAAAGCAGATGGAGGACCTCCGCACCGCGCTCGACCGGTCGGAGTCCGGTCCGGGCTCCTTGGACCTCGAGCTCAGGGCACTGCGTCTGGGCGTGGATGACGTCAAGAACAAGCTCTTCGGAGTCGCCTCGCGGGGATCGGTCGGCGAGCCGGGCCCGGATACGGTGAGCCGACGCTTGGGAGTGGCTGAGCTCGGCACGATGAACTCCACCTACGGGCCGACGCCCATGCACGAGCAGAGCCTAAAACTGGCCGAAACTTGGTTTGCGGAGCAGCGGACCCAGCTGACCAAGCTCCTGCAAGAAGACCTCCCAAGGCTACAAAAGAAGCTCGCCGACGCGAATGCGCCCTGGTCCCGGGGGCAGCCCATCCCCTAGCAGCCCGTTGATTTGGAGGTGTATGGCGATGTCGAGGCTGGCTTTTCGTGAAACGATTCGACGACGAGGAGAGCGTATCGGGCATACGCGACCGAGGAGAGGCAAAGCCGGTCGGAGCGTTTCACGCAAAGACCGGCCGACAGCGCCGTGCAGCTCCAGATCAACGGGCTGCTAGTCCCCTGTCAGGATGATTCCTTACATAATTCGCGGGCGCTTTTCGCCCCTGGCGCCCCCGCCGGCTTCGCCTCTCGTCGGTTGCATATGGCCA
>JBCBRU010000581.1:0-5810 GCA_039819565.1 Myxococcota bacterium
GTCTTCGAGCCTCCCGCCCGGAGGAGAAAGAGCCGGAGGCTATCGTGGTCCTCGGCCTCCGCAGCTTTCGAGAAGGCACGCGTCTGCGTCTGTCCGTCACGCTGGCCTCGGGCATAGCTCTGGCCGCCCTCGACGCCCACGGTCTCGCCACTCCAAGGGTCGGCGCCGTGGCCCTCTCGAAGCGCAGGGTGACCTGCGAGATAGAGCACGTCTATGCGGGGCGCGTCCTCCGCACCGAGACCTGTCGCCCCGAAGGATCGGAGCTTCGTGAAGCTACCGCCCAGCTCTTGGAGCGCGGCTCGCTGTTCTCGGGGCTCGTGAAGGAGCTCGAGGAGCGCTGGGAGGCGTGGACCCTGGCCCGAAGACTGGCCGGGGCCCGTCTCGTGGAGGATCCGGAGGGCATTCTCGAGGCGGGTCCGCGCGGCGCTGAGCTGCGTCCGTGGCTGGTCGAGCGCCTGGAAACGCTCGGCCTGGAGAGCGACGAGGACCTGGCTCTCATCGACCGCGAGGACCTGATGGTCCCCCACCTCCCTGAGCCCTGGGCGTCCCGACTAGAGCGAGACTATCCCCGCGCTCTCACCCTCGGATCCGCGCGTTTCCGAGTCCGCTACGAAGTGGGCCGGCGGCGGGTGCTCCTCGAACTCGAGTCGGGGGGGCTCAAGAAACCTCCCCCGCGGAGCTATCTCCCCCGCTTCCCTGGCTTCAAGGTGAGCATTCAGGCGGGCGGAACCTTCGTAGAGCTGGGCTGAGGGCGGCTCGCCTCACCCATGATAGGGGTGAGGGCCGTGAAGCCCGACCTCGTGTTCTGGCGCCGGTACGAACGCTACCCCTACCTGCTCGCCAAGACCGTCTTCTTTCTCCTGGTAGCAGCGGCCGTGTTCTACCTCCTGCGGAGCATCAGCGGCGTCCTCAGCTTGGTGGTCCTGGCCATGCTCGTGGCCTACGTTCTCGACCCGGCGGTGGATTGGTTCGAAGACCGAGGCTACTCGCGCACCACCGGCATCGTGCTCTTCCTGACCATGGGCGCCTTCGGGGTGCTCATGATGATCGGGTTTCTCTATCCGACCATCGCCCATCTCGTGAAGGTCATCGGCGAGGGGCTGACGAAGCTGCCGCCCCTGGATGAGATTCCCGCCCTCGCCTGGATCAGTCACTGGTTCGACCTCGACCTCAAGGCGTTCCTGGCGCAGGCCACGGAGCGATATCAATCGCAGGTGCCCGCCCTCCTCCAGGAAGTGGGGAGCGCGCTGACCCAAGCCACCACCAGGCTCCTCCAGCAGACCACGGTGCTCGTGGGGGCGGTCATCAACCTCGCCCTCATTCCGGTCCTGGCCTTCTTCTTTCTGCGCGACTTCGACGAGATGAAGGACCGACTCGCTCAGTATCTTCCCCGACACCAGGAGGCGTGGATGGTGGATCGCCTGCGCCAGATGGACCAGGTCGTGGGGGCCTGGATTCGGGGCCAGATCGAGGTCTCGCTGATCCTCGCCGCGATGTACGCGATCGGCTTGGCCATCACTTTCTCGTTCGGGCAGCAAGGCGCGAGCAGCGGCCTCGCCATCGGCGTCTTCGCCGGCCTCCTCAACATCGTCCCGTATCTCGGTTTTCTGGTGGGTTTCGTCCTCGCCCTCCTGGTGGCGATCATCGACTGGCACGGTTGGGGCCCTCTCGTCGGGGTCCTGCTCACGTTTGGGGTGGTGCAGACCATCGAGGGCTACGTGGTGACGCCCCGCATCGTGGGAGAGAAAGTTGGATTGTCACCGGTAGCCGTCATCATCGCTTTGCTGTTGGGCGCAGAAGTATTGGGCCTCCTCGGAGTGCTCCTCGCTATCCCGGTAGTGGGTTCACTGCGCGTGCTCATGCCCGACCTCATCGCTTGGTATCAGAGGAGCGACATCTTCCTCGGCGACGCGGCCGGCCGAGAGGAAAAACCGGACCCTGAGGAAGCGACGCAGGAGGCCAGGAGCGGAGACGCGGAAGCGACCTCTGAGAGCACCTGACGGTCAGGCGAGATCGAGCAGCGACGGGTCGTAGTCGGTGGGGGGCTGCAGCCCGAGACACTCGAGCACGGTGGCGGTGAGATGGGTGAGGCCCGCCCCGTCGCGCGCAGAGATGCGCACCCGATGACTGCTGTCCAATAGGTAGACGGGTACCGGGTTCAGGGTGTGGCTCGTCTTGGCTTTGGGCTTGCCGGCCTCATCCCGCTGGATGTTCCCTTTTTTGTCCTTCATGTACATCTCTTCGGCATTACCGTGGTCCGCGGTCACGATGAGGATGCCGTCCGCGGCCTCGACCGCCACTCGGAGCCTCTGCACGCATAGGTCGACGGCCTCGAGAGCCATGATGGCCGAGTCTCGAACCCCCGTGTGCCCCACCATATCGCCATTGGCGAGGTTGAGCCGAAGGAAGCGGTGTTGGCCGCTCGCGATGGCCGCGACGGCGGCGTCCGTAATCTCGGCGGCCTTCATCCACGGCCGCTCTTCGAAAGGCGCGTTGTCGGAATCAACCTGAACGTAAGTCTCGAGTTCGTCGCTGAAGCGACCGCTACGGTTGCCGTTCCAAAAGTAGGTCACGTGCCCGAACTTCTGCGTCTCCGAGGCGGCCCACTGCGTAACGCCTGTGGCGGCGAGATGCTCTGCCATGGTCCGGTCGATCGAAGGGGGCGACACCAGATAGTTCCGGGGGATATGGAGGTCGCCGTCATACTCCATCATCCCCGCGAAAAAGACGTCCGGTCGGGGTCCACGGTCGAAGGCGTCAAGCTCCTCTTCGTCGAAGGCGCGGCTCATCTCGAGGGCGCGGTCGCCCCGGAAGTTGAAGAAGAGAACCGCATCACCGTCCGTGATAGGTCCAACCGGGGCGTCTTCACCCACGACGAAGGCGGGCAGGTACTGATCAATCAGGCCTGGCTCGCGGTCTCGGAAGGCTTGCACGGCCGCACGGGCCGACGAGAAGCGCTCTCCGTCTCCGCGAACGTGGGTCTTCCAGCCCAGCTCGACCATCCCCCAGTCCGCCTCGTAGCGGTCCATGGTGACCTTCATGCGCCCCCCGCCGGAGGCGATGGCCAGAGTTCGTCCCTCGCCGCGAAGCCCGTCGAGAAAGCTCTCGAGGCGATCGATATACTCCAGAGAGGTGGTCTCGCCCACGTCCCGGCCATCGAGCAGGGCGTGCACGAAAACCCTTCCCGCGCCGGCCTGAACGGCGCGTCCGATCATCGTCTCGAGGTGGTCGATGTGGGAGTGCACGTTCCCGTCGGAGAGGAGCCCCATGAAGTGGAGGGCCCCCCCCGCCGTGGCCCGAGCCAGCGCTTGCTTCCACGCATCGCCCTCGAACATGCGCCCCGAGGCGATGGCCTCGTTGACGAGCTTTGCGCCCTGGGCGAACACCCGGCCCGCGCCGAGAGCGTTGTGACCCACCTCGCTGTTGCCCATGTCATCGTCACTCGGCAGCCCCACCGCGCGCCCGTGAGCCGCCACCTCGCAGTAGGAGGCGGAGGCACGCAGAGCGTCGAGATGCGGCGTGCGAGCCAGAGTCACGGCGTTGCCCTCATCCGCGGGGCCTACGCCGACCCCGTCCATAACCACAAAGACCACCGGTCCTCGGGGCTCCGGAAAGCGACCGCTGCGCTCGAGCTTCATGCGGCGGAACTAGCCCGATCGTCGCATGCGAGTCGAGGTTCAGAACTGGGGCGTAGTCGGCGGGCCGGGGCACATGTAGCCTGGTGTGGTGTCCGGCCCAGGGAGCTGGCGACTTCGCCTCCGAGGTCAGGTGCAGGGGGTGGGCATGCGCCCTTTCGTTTTGCGCCTCGCACGACGTGAAGGGCTCACCGGAGAGGTGAGGAACGACCGTCGCGGGGTCGAAATTCTCGCCTCGGGATCTGAGGCTTCCCTCCGGCGCTTTCGCGAGGCGCTGGTCACCGAGGCTCCCGCCTTGGCGCGCATCGACGCGGTCGAGGTCGAAGCCGCCCCTGCGGTCTCTCGCTCCCGTTTCATCATCGCCCACAGCGAGGGCGCAGGAGCGGCTCGGGTGGCCCTCACTCCGGACGCCGCTACTTGTGAGGCCTGCTTGCTAGAGATGAGGGATAGCACGGATCGCCGGCACGGCTACCCCCTCATCAACTGCACCGAGTGTGGCCCACGCTTTAGCCTCGTCACCGGCGTGCCCTACGACCGCCAAAAGACCACGATGGCCAACTTCGCGCTCTGCTCGCGATGTCGGGCCGAATACGAGAATCCGGAGGACCGGAGATTTCACGCCCAGCCGGTCTGCTGTCCCGAATGCGGTCCCGCGCTCCGCGTCACGCGCCGAGAACAGGCCCCGACCGAAGGCCATCTTGCGATGCGAGCGCTCTGCGACGCCCTCGCGGAAGGAGGCATCGCACTCATTCAAGGTCTCGGGGGATTTCACCTCGCCAGCCGAATCTCTAGGGAAGCCGCGGAGCGGCTCCGTCGCCTCAAACGAAGAGACGCCAAGCCTTTCGCCATCATGGTCCGAAACGTCGACGTCGCGAGGGCCTGGGTCAGCCTCGGGCAGGCCGGGGCGTCGGCCCTTTCCTCCCATCGACGTCCGATCGTGCTGGCGCCGCGGCGCGAGGAGGTAGAGGCGGAGGCGGAGATCGTTGCGCCCGGCACCCACCTGCTCGGAGTCATGCTCCCCTACACCCCGATCCATCATCTCATCTTCGACGACCCTCGCTTGCGGGACACCGCCCTGGTCATGACCAGCGCCAACCTCGCCCACGCCCCCATGGTTTACGCGAAGGAGGACCTGGCCCGCTTCCCGCGGCAAGAGGTGGACTGCGTTCTCGATCACGACCGAGAAATTGCCCGAAGGCTCGATGACTCCATCCTCCGTGAGGCGCCTGTCCCCCGCCCCGTCCGGAGAGCTCGGGGCTACGTGCCGGAGGCCATCGCCGCCCCCGGAATGCCGCCGCTGCTCGCGGTGGGCGGCGATCTCAAGAACGCCTTCTGCCTGGGTCGGGACGAAGAGGCGCTTCTTTCCGCTCACCATGGCGACCTGGCCCACCCCGCCGCGCGAGCGAACTTCGAGGCAGAAATCGAACGATGGCTCGACTTTTTCGACGTCGAGCCGTCCGGAGTGGCCTGCGACCTTCATCCGGACTTCGCCAGCACCCGCGTGGCCGAGCGATGGGCACGTCAGCTTGCGGTGCCTCTTCTTCGGGTTCAGCACCACCACGCCCATGCCGCGAGTCTCCTCGCCGAACACGGGGAGAGGAGAGCCGCCTTGATCGCCGTCCTCGACGGCTTCGGATACGGAGCAGATGGCCAAACCTGGGGCGGAGAGCTCCTCCTCGCCACGACGGGCGGGTTTCGCAGGATAGCCTGCTTATCTCCGGTCGCCGCCTTTGGCGGGGACCGATATGCGAGTGAGCCCCATCGACCGGCGCTCGCCTGGCTGGCTCGCATCGATGCCCTCGACCACCCGGCTGCGGCCAAGCTCGAGACCGATCGCGAGCGGCAGCTTGCTCTGTCAAAGATGGCCGCGATGAGTCCCGCCCGGTCCACCAGCGCCGGCCGCCTCTTCGACGCGGTCGGGGCCCTCCTGGGTCTAGCCGGCACCAATCGATTTGAGGCCGAGACGGCTATGGCGCTCGAGGCGGCGGCCCAGCGAGGGATGATTCGGGCCGACGCTCCCCGTTTCGAGGTCGTGGATACGGGCGAGCTCCTTGAGCTCGACCCCTCGAATTTCCTCCGGTGGCGAGGCGAGCATGGAAGGTAGCGGCAGCGTCGGCGACCGCCGCGCTGTCGAGATCGATGAGCCACCGGAGGAAATTCGAGGGGTCGAGCTCA
>JBCBRU010000582.1:0-5809 GCA_039819565.1 Myxococcota bacterium
CCGACCGAATTTATTCAGTATTTCAGATTTTGCTCGGCAGGTTTTGAGACACGATTTGGCAGAAGAACGCAAAAATCCCGAAGAGCTGAAGACGGCTAAGTGCTTGAAATTTCTATGGCGGGGGCAGGATTTGAACCTACGACCTTCGGGTTATGAGCCCGACGAGCTACCAGGCTGCTCCACTCCGCATCAGATGATGGCGTCAGGTTGGCTTCGCCGTGGTGACGGCGGCGCCGAAGTGCGGGGGAGTCTAACCGGCGCGACGCCCCCGTCAAGGCAAAATCCGCTCGCCTCCTGACCAAACGCCCGCGTGACGCGACCCCGACGAGGAGCTGGACGCTTCGGCCGGGTCGGGGAGGCGGCGTGCGCAATGCAGATTGCGGCGCGAGCGAGGGGAGCCCTCGCTCGCGAGCGGCTGGCTCAGGAGAGGATCGACTGCAGCTTGAGCGCGAGGGGCATGTCGCCCTTGATCTTCAGCTTGCCGCTCATGAAGGCCATCTGAGCGTTCAGGGACCCGTCGACGAGCTTGACGAAGTCGTCGGCCTTCATGGTCACGGTGAGGTTGGGGTCGTCGATGGCGCCCTCTTTGACCTCGCCGCCGGGCTTGGTCAGGTCGAGCGACCACATGCCGCCCTCATCTCCGAGGTCGAAGACGTAGGTGGCGTTGATGGAGGATGCGAGGTCGGGGTTCGACTTCAGCTTCTCGGCGATCTTCCCGGTGAAAATTTCGTTGATGTTGCTCATGGCGTTGCCTCCGCACGGGCCGCTCCAGAGTGCCCCGCGCAATGATTGACTACTCAATCAGTCGCGCCGGAAGCTACCCAGCGCTTGGTCGGTAGTCAAATCCGACCTTTGACACTGCCGGACCGCGAACCTAGGCTATTGGGCGGGAGGGTCTCATCAGTGGAGGTCACAGTGTACGAGGTGGGCCTGCGCGATGGGCTCCAGAACGAGGCCGCGTTCGTCCCCACCGCCGAAAAAATCGCGTTGGCGACCATGCTGGTGGACGCCGGCATTCAGCGCCTGGAGCTGACCAGCTTCGTTTCTCCCCGCTGGATCCCCCAGCTCGCCGACCACGCCGAAGTGGCCGCCCGAGCGCCCCGCCGACCGGACGTCACCTACAGCGCCCTCGTCCCCAACGCTCGGGGCCTCGAAGGCGCGGTGGCCGCCGGCCTCGAGGAGGTGGCGGTGTTCATGTCCGTCTCCGAGGCCCACTCCCGTAAGAACATCAATAAGTCGGTGGATGAAGCGGTGGACGTGCTCTCCGGGGTCGTAGCGGCCGCCCGCGGGCACGGACTTCGGGTGCGAGGCTATCTGAGCACCGTCTTCGGCTGCCCGTACGAGGGGGCGGTCGACCCTGGTCGAGCCCACGAGGTCACCCTCCGCCTGCTGGATATGGGGATCGACGAGCTCTCCCTGGGGGACACCATCGGCGTCGCCAACCCCATGCAGGTTCGCCGTTTCATCGATCGCATCGCGAAGGACGTGCCTCTTCCGAAGGTCGCGCTGCACATGCACGACACCCGAGGCACCGCGCTCGCCAACGTACTCGCCGGGATCGACGCGGGGGTGCGTATCTTCGACGCCGCGTTCGGAGGCTTGGGAGGCTGCCCCTACGCGCCCGGCGCCTCTGGAAATCTCGCCACCGAGGACCTCGTGTACATGCTCGAGGGCATGGACATGCGGACCGGCGTCGACCTGGACGCGGTGGTTCGAGCGTCCGAGCACGTTTCCGACCTCGTCGGCCGCTCGCTCCCCTCCAAGGTCCTCCAGTCCGAGCTGGGTCGAAGGCAGAAGGCGGCGGCGCGGGCCGCTCGTGGTTGACTGGGCCCTCACCGGGCTCGTCCTGCTCGGCTTCGGGCATCCTGTAGACCTCGACCCCGACGACGGTGCCCGCCGTCGCGCCGCCGTCCGCGCCCGGTTCGGCCAGGGCCCCGAACACCCTCTCGGCCCGGGCCTGGAAGTCATTTCTACGCCCCGTTTTCTTTGGGTCGAGGACCAGGCCCGCACCCTCCCGGCGGCGCCGTGGACGACGGACGGGGCGTGGGCGGAGGCCTTCGAGATGGCCCGAACGGCCTGGGCCGCCCGGGAACCCGACCACGCCACCGCCCTCGTCATCGTCGCGACCTTCGAGGCGGGAGACCGTGAGCTGTTCTACGTCCCCCTCTCCAACGACATCGAAGGCCTAGGGGCTGGGGAGGAGGCGGCGATCTTCGACGCCTCGGCGGGGAGCGCCTTCGAGGGCTACGTATGGATGGGTTCGCTGACGAGCCTCGACGAGGCCGGCCCCGAGTTCGCGACGGAGGCCTTCCTGCACGAGCTCGCCCACCGGTGGGGAGCCTACCTCCGTCTCGATGCAGGCTTTCCTTCGGACCTGCTCCTGGGGCGAAACCAAACCCACTGGAACTTCTTCGCCGATACCGGCAACAGCCCTCTGGAAGGCAACCGTTGGACTGAGGTCCCCCCCGATCGGTGGACCACCCAAATCGACGCCCCGCCGGCCTTCGCCTTCTCCCCGCTCGACCTCTATCTCATGGGGGTGCTGCCGCCCGAGGCGGTGAGCCCCTTCATCGTGCTGAGGGAGCCCGTCGCGGGCATCGAACCTACGTGGTTTCGTCCCCTCTTCTCGTCCCCTCCCGCCCATCGGATACATCTCGAGGTCTCGCTTCGGCCGGCTTCGGTCTCGACCGTCACCATCGACGACGTGGTCCGGGCCAACGGGCCCCGCGTGCCTCCCGCCCGCGCCTCCACAACCCCCGTGGAACGTCAGATCGGGGTGGTCCTTCTCTCGGACGGCCACACCAACCCGAGTCTCGAACTCCTCTCGAGCTTCGATCGACGCCTCCAGGGCTGGGTCGCCGCCTTTGGGGAGGCCACCGGGCAGCGCCTGGTCCTGCGCACAGACCTCCACAGCGCCGGCTCGGGCGGCCTGGGGGCCTCCTGCTCCGCCCTCGCCGACTGTGATCGCACCCTCACGGATCGCTGCGCGGCGACCTCGGGCGGAGGCCTCGCGTGCACGCGCACCTGCCTCGAGCATGCCGACTGCTCCGGGGGCTGCTGCACCGGCGGCGAAGCGCCCGGACTCTGTGAGATGCGCCCGGCCGGGGGAGCGTGCGGGCCAGAGCCGACGGTCCCTGGAGATGCGGGGGTGAAGGCCGATCTCGAGCTGAGCCCGGACGCGGGGGCTCGCCCCCTCGAGGATCCGGAGACGGGCTGCGGCTGCCGAAGCTCTTCCGCCGCCCCCTCCCTAGGGACGTGGGCGATATGGATAGTGGCCGTGTGGGCCCTCAGGTCAGGAGGGCGCGGATGTCGGCGAGGAGCCCGCCGGCGGCGTCATGGAGACCTTGAGAAGACTGCATGAGCGCGAAGCGGTGCCCAAAGTCGGTCTCGATCTCGAGCCCTCCCCGCGCGCCGCGAAGCCCCCAGAAGGGGTCGTCGGGCTCCAGCGCCTCAGGGGCCACGGACGCCTTCACCCCGGATGCATCCCGCACGATGGTGGCCACCAGACGATAGCGAGCGTTTTCCGCGGCCGCCCGCTCGATCTCTTTGTCCTTGAGGGTCTCCAAGCCGGTGCGGACCACGTCGACCACCCGCAGGGACCCCTCCATCCAGACGTTCGCGAGCAGGGCTGCCTTCGCGGCCGCGTCCCAGCCGTCGAGATCGAGCACCGGGTCCGCCTCGGCGATGCCCTGAGCTTGGGCCCGGGCCAGCCCCCGGGACCGGCTCCCGCCCGCGCCCACCGTCTCCAGCACGACGGACGACGTCGCGTTGAGCACCCCCCGGGCGCGCACCACCCTCTGCCCCAGCAAGTGCCCCACGAAGCTGAACAAGGGCATCCCGTCGAGCACTGTGGCCTCGTGCCGAAAGCGGGCGCCGCTCTTGGCGGCGCGGTGCTGGAGGTCACGAAAGCCTAGAGCCACCGGAGACTTGTTCGCGGTCACGACGTGGATGCCCTGATCGAGCGCGGTGCGATGGTAGCCCAGGGCCGGCTCTCCGCTCCGGATGTTTTGAGGGATGCACTCCACGAGGAGCTCGGCCCCGAGGTCCACCAACAGCTCATCGAGATCGAGCTCCCCCTCCGGGCCCAGGCCTCCCGCCTCCGCGAGATGGAGGGCGTGGGCCGGGTCGATGCCGCCCGGGTCGACGAGCTGACCATGGTGCCCGGTGAGGACCCCCACCAGCTCGACCGGCGTAGTTTCGTCTCGAACGCGTCGTAGGAAGGTACGACCGAGAGAGCCCGCGCCGAGCAAGACGGTGCGGAGGCGCCTGGCGCTCTGCATGGACGGCATGTATCCCGACCGTCCGCCCGAGGAAAGTGCGGACCCAGAGGCGCACGGCTATGCTCCGTCCCGTGACGGTCTACGAGCCTCCGGACGCTGTCGTGGTGGCCCTGGGGAGCGCCTATCCCACGCCGGGGCTGCTCGCTTGCGGTCGTCGGCTCCTGGCGCGCGCCCGCGACGACGCGCAAGCGCTCGCGCCTTTCGGCCTCGACGCGGCGGCCGCCGACGAAACCGAGGAGCGCCTCGACGGTCTGGAGCGCATGTGGAGCGGCGCCCGCGCAAAAAAGCACGATCTGTCCCTGCAGATGTCGGAAGCAGCGGAGCTCATGGCCCAGGCCCGGGGATGGCTAGCGACCTTGCGGCTTCTCGCCGGGGTCAACCTCGCCGCCGACACGCCAGCCCTCGACAGGCTGTGGAGCGCGGAGCCAGAGCGCCTCGAGGGCTACCCCCGAGACCTGGTGGCCGAGCTCGAAAAACGGCTCAAGGCGGCCCAAGAGCTCGCGCCCCGGCTCGTCGACGTGGGGCTGGACCGCAACTTCCTGGGCCGCGGTCGTAAGCTCCTCAATCAGCTCCGGACCGCGGTCGGCCCTCGAGACCTTCGACCCGAAGACCTCGACCTGGAGCTGCGGCGACTCTACCTCCGCAAAGGCACGGTCTATCTCACCCTCAAGCGATGGTCTCGAATCGGCAAGCTGGCCTTCGTGGCGGAGCCTCGGCGGGCGGCCGGTTGGGACCTCAGAGAGGTCGAGCCGCTCCGGCGCCTGCCGCTTCGACCGCGCACGTCGTGATCCTGACCACATGGGCGCCTACGGGCAGGCGCCATCGCGCTTGACGGGCTTTCGGGGGGCAGGGATCCTCGCGGCGCGCACCATGGGCACCTCGGTCGACTCCTCAATCCCCCTCTTTGCCAGCTTCGGCCTCACGGCCCTGCTCTCGGCGTGTTCCGGCTCGAGCGCGAACTCCAGCGCATCGACCCCGCCCCCGGCAGCAGGGGCTGGCGCCGCCACCGTCGCCTCACAAGCTCGAGCGATCGGAGGCTGCAGCGCCCCGGCCTCCGGAGAGGAGATGCGCACCTCCGACGTAGACGACAACGGCAACCCCGAGGTCTGTAAGTACTACCGCACGATCGACGACCCCGAGCGCCCCGGGCAGCGCAAGTCCATGCTCGCCCGCATGACCCTCGACGTAAACGGCGACGGCAAGACGGACATCGAGCGCAACTTTGCCGCCGACGGCCTCGTGGTGCAGGAGTCTTGGGACACCGACTTCGACGGTCGGGTCGACGAGGTCCGAAGCTTCGAGGAGGGCAAGATCACCCGCGCCGAACGCGACCAAGACAACGACGGGCGGATGGAGGTCATCCGCTTCTATGACGACGGCAAGCTCGAGCGCAAAGAGGTGGACACCAACGGCGACGGCAAGCCCGACCGCTGGGAGTACTTCAAGCGCCGCGAGGATCCCTGCCCCCCGAAAGCCCGTCAAGCGCGATGGCGCCTGCCCGTAGGCGCCCATGTGGTCAGGATCACGAC
>JBCBRU010000583.1:0-5793 GCA_039819565.1 Myxococcota bacterium
GTAGGGGAGCCGTGTTTCGCCCCCCGGCGTAGTGGTGTTTTTCGGCGTGCGGCCGGGGCCTCGCGGGCTTTCTCACCTCCGTAGCCCGGCGGGCGCGCGCGGCCGCTCGGCTCCGGAGGTGAGCACGCCCGCGAGGCCCGGACCTCGCGCCGAAGAAGACCTCTTCGCCGTGAGGCGATTCCCGGCTCCCCTTCCCCCGGACGTAGCCGTCGATACCCTGGGGCGCTTCCTCGACGCGTCGCTTCCGGCCGGCCCTCCGGTGATCGCCCTCGTGCTCTCAGGAGCGCATGCCTACGGCTTTCCCTCGCCGGACTCCGATCTCGACCTCAAGGGCACCCACGTGGAGGGCGCCGAGCGCCTCTTGCGGATCGGCGCCGGTCCCGCCACCCACGATCGTCTCGAAGTCTTCGAGGGTCGAGAGCACGACTACACGACGAACGACCTGGGTCCCTCGATGAAGCTTCTCCTGAACGGGAATGGGAACCTCATCGAGCGCTTCCTCGGCCCCTATCCTCTCGTGGAGACGGCCGCGGGACGACGACTGTCCGAGCTTGCCCAAGGGAGCCTCTCTCGACGCTGCCACCATCACTACCGCGGTTTCATGAAAGGTGTCCTGCGCGAGTACGAGCGAGAGAAGGGGTCGGGCCACCGTAAGGCGAAGCGGCTCCTCTACGCCTTTCGAGTGGCGTTGACCGGCCTTCATCTTCTCCGGGAGGGCGTTCTCGTCACGAACGCTCGCACCCTCGCGCCCGCCTACGGCTACGCCGACGAGGTCGAGGCCCTGTTCGAGGTCAAGGTGAGAGCGGAAGGGGCGGAGATCGACGAAGACGCAGGCTATCTTTCATCGCTTGATCGCCTCGAGGGCGAACTCGAAGCCGCGGTGCCGAAGTCCTCGCTCCCTCCGGAGCCCACCAACGTCGAGGCGGTGCAGAGCTTCGTCGTGGAGCTGCGGCAGGTTTTTTCAAAGGCCGGTCCATTTGCGTCACGTCCGTTCGTCTGAAGGGTAGAGCGGCGCAGACGCTCCGCTCGACGAAAGGAAGCCCTGCATGAAGTACCTCATCCTGAACTACGTCCAACCCGAGGAGTACGCGAGCGAGGACGATGACCGTCGTGCCGCCCAAGGCTCCGTCTGGGGCCCCTACATCCAGGCTCTCGAGGAAGCCGGAGTCATGGTCTCGGGAAGCGCCCTGCACCCCGCGTCGACGTCCACGACGGTCCGCGTGCGGGACGGACAGCGAGACATTCACGATGGCCCGTACGCCGACACGAAGGAGCAGATCGGAGGCTTCTTCGTTATCGAAGCCCCCAACCTGGACGTCGCGATGGAGTGGGCCGCCAAGAATCCGGCGGCCAGCACCGGCGCTGTCGAGGTCCGTCCGGTGATGTTCTGACATGAAGACGGCGGCGGGCACGGCCGAGCGAGCCGCTCGGGTGGCTTTCGGTCGGCTCGTCGGCTCGCTGGCCGCTCGAGGAGGAGACTGGGCCGCCGCCGAGGACGCCCTTGGGGACGCTCTGGTCCGGGCCCTCGAGCGCTGGCCCTCGGACGGGGTGCCGGAGCGTCCCGAGGCTTGGCTCCTCACCGTAGCGCGCCGGCGTCTCATCGACGGGGGCCGCCGGCGAAACCTCGCCTCGGCCCGTGAAAAAGACATCACCCTCCTGGAAGAGCTTCGACGCCACCCGAGGGAGGGTGCACCGGACCCTCGCCTCTCTCTGCTCTTCGTATGCGCCCATCCGGCCATCGAGCCGCGTCACCGGGCTCCGCTCATGCTCCAGCTCGTCCTCGGGCTGGAAGCGCGCCGCATCGGCGGCGCCTTCCTCGTCAAACCCAATACGATGGGACACCGGCTCGTAAGAGCCAAGGCCAAGATTCGGGAGGCCCGCATTCCGTTCGAGATCCCCGACGTCGCGGAATGGCCGTCGCGCCTTGAAAGTGTTCTTGACGCGATCTACACCGCGTACTCGCTCGGGTGGGACGCGGCCTTTGGTGACGATCGGCCCCGTCTTTCGGGCGAAGCTTTATGGCTGGGACGCCTCATCGTGGAGCTTGTCCCCAACCAGCCAGAGGCCATGGGTCTTCTCGCCCTCATGCTGTACTGCGAAGCTCGAAGAGAGGCGCGGCGCGATACCGCAGGGGCTTTTGTTCCTCTCGACGACCAGGACCCCACGCTCTGGTGTGGAGCACAGATGAGGGAAGCCGAGAGCTGGGCCCGAGCCGCCGGGCAGCAGCTCGCTAAGACCGGAGTCACGGCTTTGGGGCGCTACCAACTCGAGGCGGCCATTCAGGCCCTTCACGCGGAGAGGGGCCGCAAGGGAGGGACGGATTGGGAGAGCCTCACTCGACTCTATGCAGGCCTGCGGACGATATCCCCTACCGCCGGGGCCCTCGTGGGACACGCCGTCGCGTCGGCGCGAGCGTCTGGGCCAAAGGCCGGTCTCACCCTTCTCGATCAGCTCTCCGAGCCGCATCGCCGCACCTACCAACCTTACTGGGCGGCGAGGGCTCAGCTGCTGGTTGACCTCGGGCGTCCCCAAGAGGCTCGGAGCGCTTACGACCGAGCCATCGGCCTCACCGAGGACGCCGCCGTACGCCGCTTCCTGGCCGAACGTAGGGAACGACTCTAGCGGAGGCCGCTCAGGTCCCAGCGGGGACCGATGTGGCCACAGCCGTCTCGGCCGATGTCCACTCGCCCGGGGCAGTCGTCTTCGTCACCGGCATCGTTTGGAGGGCCGTTGCCGCACTGAACGTCGTTATAGATTGGCCGGGCCTCGTCTCCCTGGCCAATGCCCGGGCCGGCTCCCAACGCTTCGCATACCTGACGGACGGTGCGCGTCCCCACCGGGGTCTCGACCTCGAGCACCCCGATCCCGTGGTCATAGGTCGTTGCGCAATAGCACTTGTCGAGGACAGAGTAGCTGTCGGCCCAGCCGCGCCCTCCCGGGTTTCGACCGACCACCGTGACCACCCGAACGATGTCGGGGTGCGTGCCCTCTGGGGAGACGCACACCCCGTCGAGGCAACGCCCACTCTGACAATCTTCGGGCCGCCCGCACGATTGACCGTTGCGACAAGGCTCTTCGCAGAGCGGCGGGGGGCTGCCCACGTCGACAACTCCACTGTCCACCGACGCATCTTCGACCACGCCCGTATCTGCGGGGAGGGCGCCGAGGTCGGTCGGAGCCGCGTCCGGAGCTTCAGCCCCGGAGTCGACGGAAGCGGCGGCATCCGCGCCACCAGGCACGGTGTCAGGGGGAGCCAAGGATGCGCCTCCGCAGCCAATGAGGGTCGAGAGGAGGACTCGGGCCGACTTCACAAAGTGACGGTATCGACGACGCGACGGGGTTGGGAATGCGACGAAGGGCCGGTCTCAACCGCCGATCCCCGAACCTGGGTCGGGCGCACCCTTTTCGCCTCGACGTCGCTCTTTCTTGAGTTACGCACCCTCCATTGGGCCGCGATTATGAAAAACCCCGAGCGGGGGCAGATCGTCAGGGTCCCGGCTGATAGAACAGGTGCCAGTGACTCATGCTGGAGTTACGGGGAGGATTCGAATGCACACTCATCACCACATTCTGGTTGCCCTTGGCGCCATGGTCGCCGCCCCCACCGCGACGGCAGCTACACCCGGAACATCTAACGATATCCTGCTGCAGGGCTTTCATTGGGAATCTCACCAGGGAGGCGCGGGACGCAGCTGGTACGAGGAGATTCAAGCGCAGGCAAATACCATTCGTGACGCTGGATTTACCCACGTGTGGTTTCCGCCACCGTCGGATGCGGCTTCGGACGAGGGCTACTTACCGCGTCAGCTGAACCGTCTCGACAGCCAGTACGGATCGGAAACCCAGCTCCGAAACGCGATCTCGGCTCTGCGCAACCGAGGCGTCGCGGCCGTGGCGGACGTGGTCGTCAACCATCGGGTGGGCTCAACGAGCTGGGCAGACTTCACGAACCCGAACTGGCCCACCCACTACATCGTTAGCAATGATGAGTGGAACGGGCCCAAGAGCGTCAACGCCGACAGCGGCGACAACTATAGCGCCGCCCGGGACATCGACCATATCAACCCGGCCGCCCAAAATGCGATCGTGAGCTGGCTCGAGAATCGGTTGGAAGGCGTGGGTTTCGTGGGCTGGCGATTCGACTACGTAAAGGGCTTCAATGGGTACTACGTCGGGGAGTACTCCCGCCGCACCAACCCGAACTTCTGCGTGGGAGAGCTCTGGAATGACTTCTTCCTTTCGGACAACGGGAATGGCCACCGCCAAGACCTCATGAACTGGATCGATGCCACGCAAGGTCGGTGCGCGGCCTTTGACTTCACCACGAAGGGCCTCCTCAACCAGGTCTTGCAGCACGGGGACTATTGGCGACTGAGGGACCTCTCGGGTCGCCCCTCGGGAGCGATCGGATGGTGGCCGCAAAACTCCGTCACGTTCGTGGACAATCACGACACCGGTCCTAGCCTCAATTGCGGGAACGGCCAGAATCACTGGCCGGTCCCGTGTAGCGACGTGATGGAAGGCTACGCCTATATCCTCACCCATCCCGGCATCCCTACCGTGTACTGGGCCCACTACTTCAACTGGAACCTCGGCTCGTCGATCCGAGCCCTCATGAACGTTCGCCGCTCCATGGGGATCAACTCGGGAGCGAGCGTCAATATCGTACGCGCCGACCACGGCCTGTATGCCGCCATCATCAATGGGACCACGGCGATGAAGATCGGCTGGGGGAGCTGGTCGCCGGGCGCGGGATGGACGCTCCGCACGTCAGGCAACAACTACGCGGTCTGGACCCGCTGAGCGCGTAGCGCTGAGAGCTAGACGGCCCCTCTGAATCGCTGGACGTAGGTAGCCGGGGGGGACCCGAAGTACCCTTTGAAGTCGCGCGTAAAGTGAGAAGGCGAGGCGTAGCCCAGCGAGCTCGCCGCCTCCGCAGCCCCAAAGCCCTCACCTACCATCAAGACTCGAGCGCGCTGCAGACGAAGGTGCTTGGCGTACTGGATCGGCGACATACGCACGACGTCGCGGAAGCGATGCGCGAAGTGGGACGGGCTCATAGCCACGTGGCGAGCCACGTCCTCGACCGTCAGCCGGTCATGGAGCTTCGACTCGATATACGCCATAGCGCGCCGAATGCGGCCGTCGTCGCCTGCGGCAGCTCGGCGCAAGGGGGCCCCCGACTCGCTCTTGAGGAGATGAAGGATGATCTCGCGCCGGATCAGCGGAGCCAGAACGGCCGTGTCGACGGGGTCCCGGAGAGCCTCCAGGAGGCGAGCCAGCGCCGAGGTCACGGGAGCGAGATTCCGCCCGACGAAGGCATCGGCGTCGCTCTCGTCCAGGGAAGCTTCGAGGCCCGCGTCGCGAAGCGCGAACAGCACTTCGGCGACCTCCTCGGGGGGAAGCTCGAGGGCCACGGACAAGTACGGGGTCTCGGCCGAAGCCTCCAGGATGCGAGACAGGTATCGCCGCTCGCCGGTGATGAACAGGAAGGTCCCCGGTTCGTAGGTGAAGGCTACATTGCCGAAGTCGACGTGCTTACGGCCGCGAACGATCACGGCCAGCGTGACCATCTTGGCTTCGACCTTCGTCAGCGAGCCCAGCTCCGTGGTTCGAAAAAAGCGGAGTCCAGGAAATGAGGTGTGCACCAAGCCCTCGGCCTCGCCGGCGAGAGCAGTGAGGCGACGCTCGAGGCGAGACATAGACACGCCTCTCGATTGCCAGAGCGGCGAAAGCCCTTTACGTAGTCGAATCGCCAGCCCACGAAACCCACGCCTTCCAACCGATTCTCGA
>JBCBRU010000584.1:0-5793 GCA_039819565.1 Myxococcota bacterium
GGCGTTGGTCCTTCGAAACGCCCCGGACCCCGATAAGCGGGTGGCCGCGGTGATGGCGCTGCGGCGCATGGCGGAGGCGAGGTCGACGCCCCTGCTCCGAATCGCGCTGCGGGATCCCGTCGACGACGTTCGGCTCCTCGCCTACGCTCTGACGGACGGCATCGACAAAGAGATCAGCAAACGTATTCAGCGCCGGCTGTCGCTCCTCGATCTGACGCCCCTCGATCAGCAGGCGAGGCTGCGAAAGGCGCTCGCGCAGGACTATTGGGATATGGCCTTCCTCGGGCTGGCCAGCGGCGACGTCGAGAGTCACGTCCTCCGCGAGGCCGCCAAACATCTCGAGCGGGTGCTCGATCTTCGTCCGGACGGAGGCGCCGCCCTGCTTCTCGGGCGCGTACGCCTTCGTCAAAACCGGCCGACCGAAGCTGAGGCGGCCTTCGCGCGGGCCCGAGCCCTCGGTCTGCCCAGCGTGGCGGTAGGGCCCTACCGCGCCGAGGCGGCGTTCCTGCTCCGCCGCTTCGATGACGTCCGACGCCGCCTCTCGGAGCTCCCCCCCACGAGTCGGGCTCGCCTTCCGTTGGCCGAGGTCCTGCGTTTTTGGATCGGCGAGGAGCGCGATTGAGCCCTCCCCAGGAAAAGCCCGCCGCCGACGTGTGCCTTCTTCTCGAAGGCACCTACCCCTACGTGCGAGGGGGCGTCTCCTCGTGGATTCACGGCCTGGTGTCTTCCTTACCGGAGCTCACCTTCTCAACGATCCTCTTCGGCGGGGCCCGATCGGACTTCGAAGACCTTCGCTACGAGCTTCCGCCGAACCTCGTTCACCTCGAGGTCCACTACCTCGCCGACGCCTGGCAGCTCGGTCGCCCCCACGACCGTCTCGGCAACCCCAAACACCTCGCGGCCAGCGAGACCGTGCATGACTGGTTTCGGAGTCCCGTGGGAGCCTGCCCCACCGATGCTCTGCACCGAATTCTCGGCGGCTTTGGTCTCGAGGGAGAGATGACCCGGGAGGACTTCCTCTACGGGCGCGCGGTGTGGGACAACATTCGCGAAGCCTACCTTGCGCGGGCTACGACGCCGTCTTTCATCGACTACTTTTGGACCGTGCGGATCATGCACGCCCCCCTCTTCCTCGTGGCTGAGGTGGCTCGGGGAGCCCCCCCGGCGCGGGTCTATCACGCCATCTCCACCGGCTACGCGGGGCTCCTCGGGGTATTTTTAGAGCACCAGCGCCGCCGCCCCTTCGTGCTCACAGAGCACGGTATCTATACCAAGGAGAGGAAGATCGACCTCTCCCAGGCGGCGTGGATCAAGGATGCACCGGAACCCTTCTCGAGCGCCCTCGAGGACGACGTGGGATACATCCGGCGGCTCTGGATCCGTTTCTTCGAGGGGATTGGTCGGTTGGCCTATCAAGCCGCGGATCCCATCATCGCCCTGTACGACGGAAACCGTCAGCGCCAGGTGCGGGACGGAGCGCCGGAGGAGAGAACCTTGGTGGTGCCGAATGGCATCGACATCGAGAGGTTTCGGCCCGCTCTCGAGGCCCGCACTGAGGACATCCCGAAGGTCGTGGGGCTCATCGGTCGAGTGGTGCCCATCAAAGACATCAAGACCTTCATCCGGGCCATGCGCACCCTCCTCCAGGTCATCCCTCAGGCCGAGGCTTGGATCGTGGGGCCGACCGACGAGGACCGGGAGTACGCGGCGGAGTGCGTCGACTTGGTGGAGAGCCTGGGCCTCCGGGGGAAGATCCGTTTCTTGGGTTTTCAGCGGGTCGAGGAGATCCTGCCTCAGCTCGGGCTCATGGTCCTGAGTTCAATCTCCGAGGCCATGCCGCTGGTCGTGGTCGAGGGCTTCGCGGCGGGGCTCCCCTCGGTCACCACTGATGTGGGGGCCTGTCGAGAGCTCATCTACGGCATGGGGCCCGAGGACCGGGCCTTGGGGGCCGCGGGGGCGGTGGTGGACATCGCGGATCCGGAAGGGCTGGGCACGGCCTGCGGACACCTCCTCTCGGACCCCGCCCGCTGGCGACGCGCGCAGGCGGCAGGCCTCGAACGCGTCAACCGCTATTACAGCGCCCAGACCATGGTAGGACGCTACCGCGACATCTATCGCGAGGCCTTCGTGGACGGCGAGGAGATCTAAATGGCCGGGGTCGGTCTCCTGCTCCGCCGCCTGAATCCCTACGATTCCTTTACCGGGTGGGGCCGGGTGTACGGCACCGCGGCGGTGATCTCCTCCGGGCCTTGGCTCATCTCCATCCTGGGCATCTTGGCGGTCGGTCTCATCGCCATGGACCGCGTGGAGCGGCCGGCGGACGTGGCGGAGTTTCAGGTGTCCGTCACCTATCTCTTCGCGAGCTCGCTGGTTCTCACCGGGCTTCTCCAGTTCCTGTTCACGCGCTTCGTCGCCGACCGGCTGTTCGAAGATCGAAGGGAGCTCGTCGTGCCCAATCTCATGGGTACGGTGCTGGTCACGACCTTGACCTCCGGGGGGCTCGGCTCGCTCCTCGCCCTCACCCTCTTTCACGAGACCTCGTGGGTGTACCGCGGGCTCATGCTCGTGGCGTTCGTGACGATGAGCAACTCATGGCTCGTCGTCATCCTCCTGACCGCGCTCAAAGCCTATCGCCGCATCGTTCTCGCTTTCAGCTGGTCCTACCTGCTGATCATCGTAGGGGCCTGGATGGCGCTGGACCAGGGCCTCGAAGGCCTGCTCCTGTCTTTCGTCGTCGGCCAGGCGCTGCTCCTCTTCTCGCTCTTTGCGGCGGTGACGCGCGAGTTCGAAGTGATCGAGTTCTTCCGTCTCGATTTCGTCGACCGGGCCTTGATTCACCCGGACCTCGCCTGGACGGGGTTGCTCTACAACCTCGCCGTTTGGGCGGACAAGGCGGCCTTCTGGTTTCATCCCCGCACCGGCGGCGACGTCATCGGTCCGCTGCGGGCCTCCGCGGTCTACGACGTCCCTATCTTTCTCGCCTACCTCACCATCGTGCCGGGGATGGCGGTGTTCCTCGTGCGCATGGAGACGGACTTTTCGGAGCTGTACGAGGTCTTCTATTCGATGGTGAGGGAGGGGGCGCCGCTCGGGGACATCGAGCGCACCCGAGATCGAATGATCGAGACGGTCCGTCAGGGCATCTACGAGATCCTGAAGATCCAGGGCATTACGCTGGCCTTGGCCTTTCTCTTCGCCCCTCGGGTGCTCTCTATTCTCGGCATCTCCGAGCACTACCTGGGACTGTTCTTCATCGACTCGGTGGGGGTCGCGGCTCAGGTCCTGTTCCTGTCCATTCTGAACGTTCTCTTCTATCTCGACCAAAGGCGGATCTCCCTCCTTCTCTGTCTCGGCTTCTTCCTCCTCAACGTCGTCCTCACCCTCGTCACTCAGGCTCTGGGGCCCGCCTTCTACGGCTATGGCTTCACGCTGTCCGGCATTCTCGTGGTGCTGGTGGGGCTGTCGGCGCTGTCCCGGCGTCTCGAGCATCTCGTGCGCGAGACCTTCATGCTGCAGAGCGTGACCCGATGACGCCTTCGCTGGCGGCGAGTCTCCTCGTCGCGGCGCTCGGAGGCGCCCACCCTTCGGCGCCAGCGATCGCCTTTCACTACGGGGTGGCTCCCCCCTTTGCGGAGCTCTCGGCCTTCGACTGGGTGGTCCTCGACCCTTCGGTGCTCACCCCGGCGTCGCGGATGGAGCTGCCGCCAGCCCGGCCGATCGCCTACGCGGCGATGGGTGAGGTGCACCCGTCCGCACCCTGGTTCGGCGAGGTCCAGGCGGGCTGGACCCTCGGAGAGAACCGAGCTTGGGGGGGGAAGATCGTGGATCTCGCCGAGCCGGCGTGGCGAGCCTTTCTCCTCGAAAAGGTCTTTCCGGAGCTCTGGCAACGAGGCTTTCGGGGCTTTTTCCTCGATGCCGTGGACGCCCACGTCGCCGTGGTTCCGGAAGGTCCGGAGCGGGAGCGGCGCTGGGACGGCCTGGTCGAGGTGGTGACGGGCCTACGAGCGCGATTTCCCGACGCGGTCGTCGTCGTCAACCGAGGTTTCGAGCGCTTGGAAGCCTTGGCCTCTTCGGTCGACGCGGTGGCGGCCGAGAGCCTCTACGCGGGTTGGGATCCCGTGGCGCGGACCTATCGGGACGTGTCGGCCGCGGATCGACGGTGGCTCGACGACCAGCTCCAGCGCGCTCGCGCGCGCGGCTTGGTCACGGTGGCGATCGACTATCTCCCCCCGCGCGAGAGGGAGCGGGCTCGGGAGGTGGGGGCGGCGATACGCAAACTCGGCCACGTCCCTTGGGTGGGGCCTCCGGGGCTGGACCGACTCGGGGTGGGCCAGGTCGAGATCTGGCCTCGCGAGGTGTGGCTGGTGCACGACAGCGCCGCCGCGCCCCTTGCGGAGTCCGCCGCCCACCGGCTCCTCGCCATGCCGCTCGAACACCTCGGCCTCAGGCCCCGATATGTCGATGTACGCGCCCCGCTGCCTCGGGCGCCGCGGGGCGGAGAAGTGGCGGGGGTGGTGGTTTGGCTCGAGGGTACGAGTTTTCCAAACCTTCCCGGCTGGCGACAGCTCCTCGTCGGCGCGGTCGACGAGGGGGTGCCCCTGGTCCTGTTCGGCTACCTCGGAGAGGCGGTGGACGAGACGGTCCTCGAGCGGCTCGGAGCGCGCCGAGGAAGACGCGTCCGCACGCCCGCGAAGGTCACGCGACGAAGCCCGCTCATCGGCCTCGAGGCCGAGCCGCGGCCCCCTCCTCTGGGCCTCGAGGGGCTCGAGGTGCGGGGGGAGGCCGAGGTGCTTCTGGAGTTCGGTGCGGGGACCACCACCCGTCAAGCTATCCTGCTGGCGCCGTGGGGAGGGTGGGCGCTTCAGCCCCACGCGGTGGTGGAGAGCTACGCCGGAGAAGGGCGCTGGGGGCTGGATCCCTTCGCGTTCCTGCGGCGGGCGCTCCGCCTCCCGGACGTGGCCGTCCCGGATGTCACCACGGAGAACGGGCGGCGGATTCTCCTCGCTCACGTCGACGGCGACGGGGCCGCGAGCCGCTCCGAGCTGCCGGGCCGCCCCCTCGCCCTCAGCGTCCTGCGCAGGTTCATCGAGCGACATCGACTGCCGCACACCGTAGCTCTCGTCGAGGGCGAGCTTTCGTCGGAAGGCCTGCATCCGGAGCTCTCTCCCCACCTCGAGCGGGAGGCTCGGCGTCTGTTTGCCCTCCCCCACGTAGAGCCGGCGAGCCACGGCTTCTCTCATCCCTTCGTCTGGTCCAGGTTCGAGATGGGGCGAGGCCGAGCCCTCGAGGTCCCGGGGGGCCGGCCGTCCCTCGAGCGAGAGATCCTCGGCTCCCTCGATTACGTGGCCCGACTGGCGGGTCGACCTCCGGTCCTCTTCGCCTGGACTGGAGACGCCCTCCCGGGTCCGGACGCCGTAGCTCTCGTGGAGGAGGCGGGAGTTCTTCACGTCAATGGAGGTTTCACAGTGGCATCCTCGGCCCATCCGAGCCTCACCTTCGTGGCTCCGCTGGGTCGGCCCGTAGGGTCGAGCTTTCAGATCTACGCTCCGATCTCGAACGAGAACGACTTCACCCACCGCTGGCGGGGGCCGTTCTGGGGATTTCGAAACGTGCGGGAGACCTTCGACCGGACCGCTCAGCCCCGTCTGACTCCGCTGTCCATCTACTTTCACACCTATTCGGGCACCAAGACGGCGAGCTTGGTCGCACTCGAAGAGGTCTACGAAGACGCGCTCTCTCGCCACCCGACGCCGCTTCACGTTTCTCAGTGGATCCGGCGCGTGAAGGCCTCCC
>JBCBRU010000585.1:0-5766 GCA_039819565.1 Myxococcota bacterium
GATCTCGAAGCACCGCCTCGTGGACGCCCGGCCCGTCCAGCCCGGGCATCATGAGATCGCAGAGAATGACATCGAAAGCTTGGTCCTCGGCCAGAAGCCGCAAGGCTTCCTGACCGTCGCCTCGTGTTCATGAGCGGGGGCGCTTTCACGGAGCGCACCCGGAGCTTCCTGGACCAAGCGAAGCCGGTGGTGCTCGACAAGCCGGCCCCCGCCGGGCTCCTCGAGCAGGCCATCCAAACCGTGCTCGCTCAGCCTTCCGAGACCTTGGAGCTCCCCCCGCTCTCGGAAGGCCCCCCCACCCGAAGCTTCGCCTAGGCGGTTCTCTAGACGGCCCGCCATACGGTGGCGAGCCAGGGCTGCTCGGCTCGCGGTCGGCCGGGCGGTCGGAAGTAGTGCTCAATGAGCTCGAAGTCCGCTGCGGTCACGAAGCGGCTCCAGGTCTCGAGGCTGAGGTAGGCGCCGTAGCGCAGGCCCTGCTGCTGCTCGAGGTCGGGACCGCGGGGGTTACTGGCGAAAAGCACCCCCCCGGCCACCAGCGCCTGGCGGAGATCTCGGAGGACCCGCCCGAGCTCCTGGGTGGGTACGTGAAAGAGGACCGCGTTGGCGAAGATCCCGTCGAAGCGCGCGGGCGGGAGCTGGAGCTTCAGAAAGTCCTGGTGCCAGACTTCGCAGCCGGTGGCGGCCCGGGCCATCTCCACGAAAGCGGGGGCGCCGTCGAGCCCCACGGGTACGTGTCCTCGGGCGACGAACGCGGCCAGGTCGCGGCCGGGCCCGCAGCCGAGGTCGAGAATGCGCTGCTCGGTCCTTCCCGGAAGATGACGGAGCAGCGCCTCGATGTTCTGAGAGACGTCGTGATCCTTGGTGCCCTCGCGGAAGTCCACCGCGCGGTGCTGGTAGTGCGACACCGTAGAGCGGGTGAGCGTTGAGAGCTCCTCGGGCGTGAGGTCAACCAGCGGGCGGGGCGGTTCGGACATGAACGCGCCCGAGCCTATATCCGTTCCCGCGGCCCAGACAGGTCTTTTGACCGGGTGGGCGTAGCAGCCCCGGGTGGGTTCGAACCCGAGCTCTCAGAGGGCATCAGAGGCTCTCTGCGAGCTGCTTCGCCCAGTCCCGGTGTACGCGCGCGTCGGGATGTCCGTCGCCGGGGATCTTCCACTCCGCGGGGTACCGGGGATGTCGGAGGTCGACGACCTCGACCCCCTCTTCCGCGAGCCGGTGGAGATAGAATTCGGCCCGCCGGGGAGCATCCAAGAGGGCCACTACGAAACGGCCCTGGCGGGCCTCCACGCGCTTCCGGAAGCGCAGGATGAGCTGCACGGTGGTCTCCGGGAGGTCCCCGAGGGTCCGATCGTGGATTTCCACCCGGGCGCGCTCGAAGAGGTCGACGAGCGCGGAGGTCTCGCTCCAGGCCCAGTGGTGATACTCCACGAGGCCCAGGGTGCGAAGCTCCTCCCCGTCCCAACGGGCCGCGGGGGTGGCCACCCAATGATGGCCGCGGCGGGCGCGGTCGAGGGCGTGAAGCCACGACCACGAGCCGACGTTGCGCGCCTCGTGAAGCTCGACCAGGCCGTACACCACGACGGGCGGCGCCAGGTCCATCTCCGCGTAGCGTTCGGTGGCCTGAAGCGTCCCGAAGCCGGGCACGCCATAGTTCGCCACGTGGAGCTCAGGTCGCAGGCGCTCGAGTTCGGCGCTCACTATCTCGCGATCGGAGAGGCCGAAGCCGAACACGAAAGAGCCGCCGAACAAGCCCACGTCCGGTATCGCGCCGTCCCTCTCACCGCGCCCTCCGGCGGGCCCGATCTCGACCTCCACCGATCGGTCCCCCAGTGGGTAGCGATAGCTCCCGGGTCGGTTCACCCACCCGAGCTGCGGGTGGGGTGCGCTCATCACGGGGAGGTCTTCGAAGTTGGAGAACGGCTGCCAGGGACCAGATCCCAGACTCCTCAGGCCCAGCTCACAGACGACGAGAGTCAACCCGAGGACGAGGCCTCGGCCGACGATGCGTAGGCGAAGTCCGAGCCCCTCGGGGGGGTGGGCACCGGAGGAGGGTTCCTCCCCATCGCTCACCGCTTTCTCCAGGCCTGGCCGACCCATGCTGAGCTGGCCGGGGGTCGGCCCCGGGGCAATGGATGCAAAGTATCGGTAGAGGCTGCCGGTCGCGAGCGCACATAGAACGTGCCAGGCCGCGTGACCTTGAAAGAGGCTGTCGGGCATACACCAGACCCCTCCCGTCATCGAAGGAACCCAGATTGCGAGAGCGGCGGCGAAGATGGCGAAGGCGGCGCCGAGATGACGAACGTCCATGGTCCATCCCCGCTCTCGCTGCGTCCATGCCCAAACCTCGGTGAAGATGAATCCCACGATGAGCACCCCGAAGAAGGGGGTCATGGGCGGGTCGATGAGGACCTGGATCGCGAATACGGAGGCGGAGAGCCCGACGAAGATCCGAACCATGCCTTGCGCCCCCTCTTTGAGGGTGCGGGCGAGAGCGTGGGACCAGATGAAGGTCCCGAATAGATACATGGAAGCGATGTCGAGAAGGCCACCCTCGTGGGTCAGGGACGCGTGCTTGAACATGCTCCCTGGACCAAGGAGGCTCACGACGACCGCGTATACGACCATGGGAAGTCCCCCTCCGAGTCCACGGTAGGAGCTCGCTCCCGCGTTGCGCTTGCGGTCGGCGCGGAGGGCGATGAACAATCCCACCACCACGAAGGCCAACGATGACCAGGTGTTGATGGGCTGAGCGATCAAGCCGGAGGCGGCCTCTTCGCAGTAACATCCAGGATAAGGGGCGGCGCGGCATCCATCCGAGTGGAACCCGGGCCACCCGCCCGCGGCGAGCGCGAGCACCGCGAGTACGCCACCGGCGCCGCCCGCCAAGGTCCAAAACCAACCTCGAGTCATCATTTCATATCTCCTCGTCCAAAGGGGTGAATCGCTTCTCTAAGGGTCGGTCCGCGTCTGCAGGCGGGGGGCGCGGGGGAGCCTCAGGCGCAGCTCCGAGGACCAGGTCATCACCCAGAAGCCAACGCTCTGCAGGGCGAGAAAGAGGGCGATCCCGAAGTGACCACGGGTCACCGCGAAGACCAGTCCGGCCGTGAGCCAAAGGGCCATGAAGACTTCGAAGTAGGCGATGGCGCCCACTTTCGTGGTTCGGTAGGCCCGCTCTGAACCCTCGCCGCTCTTGGCGGTGCGCACGAAAGGCGAGACCTCCCCCCGCCACGCTTCCCAGACCGCCTTCGTGCCGAGGGCGGACAGGCCACTCGAGAGGCTGACGAGCGACGGGAGGGCGCTCACGAACCGACGCGCAGCGCGGCGGGGCCCGGCCTCACGCTTGAGGCAGGTGACGGCGTAGGTTGTGAGTACGGAGATGATGATGAACTGAAAGGCGAGACCCGAGGGGGCGAGCCAGGGGGAGGCCCATGGGACTTCGTCGAGGACGATGGGGACCAGAGGGTTGATCACGCACATGCCGAGTACGACCGCGAAGAGATGGGTAGAGGCCAGGTGAAGGGTGCCCTGCAGCTTGGTCACGAGGGGCTGAGGAGAGCGCCACAGCCGGGCCAGGAGCTTATGACAGACTTGCGTTCCGCCCTTGATCCACCGGTGCTGCTGCGTGCGCAGCATCGAAACCTGCTCCGGCAGCTCCGCGGGGACCTCGATGTCATCCACGTAGCCAAGCTTCCAGCCGGCCAGCTGCGCGCGAAACGCCAGGTCGAGGTCTTCGGTGAGCGAGTCCGCGGACCAGCCTCCGGCCGCCTCGATGGTCTCACGACGCCACACGCCGGCGGTTCCGTTGAAGCCCATGAAGAGTGGGGCCTGGCTACGTCCCTCTTGCTCGATGCTGAAGTGGGTATCGAGATGCAGCGCGAGCGCCGAGGTGAAGAGGTTGGTCTCTCGGTTCAGGTGAGCCCATCGGGCCTGGGCCAGCCCCCAGTGGGGATGGCGCTCGAGCACCGCCACCATGCGCTCGAGGTAGTCGGGACGGGGGCGAAAGTCGGCGTCGAGGATCGCGATCAGCTCGCCCCGGGCCTGAGTCAGACCGTACGCAAGAGCACCTGCCTTGAACCCCTCTCGGTCCGGGCGTCGAAGGTGGTGGATGTCGAGGCCGCGGCGGCGGAGCTCGGCCACCTTGCGCGCCGCCAGAGCTACCGTTTCGTCGGTGGAGTCATCGAGCAGCTGAACTTCGAAGCGATCCCGAGGATAGCGGAGAGCCGCCACCGACTCGAGGAGACCCTCGACGGTGGTCCGTTCGTTGTAGATGGGCAGCTGCAGGGTCAGCACGGGGTACTCCGTGGGCTCGCCATCCCGCGGGACGCGCGGAGCGCGGAGGAGGCGCCTCAACAGGTCCATCTGCCCGACCTGATATAGGAGGATGAAGAGGGCGCAGCTCGAATGCACGAGCACGACGAGGGCGGCGAGTAGCTCCAGTCCGGCCATGTCGGGTTGGCCGACAAGGCGGCGAGGAACCCGCCACCCGGCCCGCCAAAAGGCGGAGCCCTCGAGGGATTTAGGTTCGCGGAGGGGGGGCGCTCATCGCGAGGCTCTGGTCGAGGTCGAGGTCGAGGCCGGGCTGGGCCGGGGGGCGAATCGGGCCTTCATGACTTCCGCCGCGGCCTTCCCCAGCGGGGAGAAGCCGCTTCGGGGCTCCTGCGGCTCGGCTCCTTGCTGATGGAGGTCGTTCGCGTCCGTGAAGGTCTTCCACCAAAAGAGGCCGGCGAAGAAGGGGCGGTCCCACAAGGCGCTGAACACCGCCCGGTAGGCGGCGGCTTGATAGGCTTCATCGACAGGGGCGTCCTGGGTCTTCTGCGTCCACTCCCAGGGGTGGATCGCCGAGTCTGGCTGGCTCTTATAGCCGATCTCAGTAAACAGAATCCTTCTCCCCGTCCTGTGGCTCAGGGCTTCGAGCTTGCCCGCGAGGGTTTCGGCGCCCGCCCGCAGCTGGGCCTCGGTGGCTCCCTTCCGCGTCGTGAGGGGGTAGAAGGCATTGACCCCGATGAGGTCGAGATCTCCCCAGAAGCGCACCCGCTTCGCCTCGTCCCAGTTGGCCGAATAGGTCAGCGCCCCGGAGTACACCTTGCGAACTTTGGCCGTCAGCGCCGCCAGCTCCTCCGGGTGGCTAGCCGTGGTGGAGACGAGTTCGAGCCCCACCGAGAGGAGGGCCACGGTCTCCGGATCCTCCTCGGCCACCTCGGCCCATCGCAGGACGAAGGCTTGGTAGTTGGTCAGGAAGTCCTGCCACTCTTGCGCTCGCCAGCAGCGCCCTCCCGTTTCGCGGCGTCCCAGCCGACCTCGCCATCCCGCGTCGGTGCTCACGTAGAGGCTGGGCGACAGAAGCACCTTCATGCCCTCGCGCCGGGCTTGCCGAAGCTGCTCGCGGACGGACCCCGGGCGCTGCTGGCCCGGGGCCTCACCGTCCGCGGCGATGGTGGTGTCGCACTGGTTGTCGAGGAAGCCGTAGACGCTGACGCTTATCCACTCCACGTGGTGGGCCCTCAACACCCGCAGGCTCTCTTCAGAGGCTGACGTCCCGTAGCCTCGGTGGCCTTCGGGCTCCACGATGTCCGCGAACGCTACCCCTCGGATCGGACCCTCGATGGTCCGCGCCGGAGGCTGGGTTTCGTAGCGCGCGGGCAGAGGGCATCCCAGCCCGTGGAGTGGATAAGCGTCAGCGTCTACGGCTTCCTCGACAACCAGTGCGACACCACCATCGCCGCGGACGGTGAGGCCCCGGGCCAGCAGCGCCCGGGGTCCGTCCGC
>JBCBRU010000586.1:0-5765 GCA_039819565.1 Myxococcota bacterium
CAGCGTGGCCGGAATCGAGGCCATTCCCCTGGGCTCCAACGACCTCGAAGAGCCCCGTACTTCGGATCTGGCCACCGAGGACACGGAGAGCAAGACCGCTCCCCTCGAGGCCTGGATCGACGAGCAGCTCGAGCGTCCCCGCAAGCCCAGCTCCAAGCCAGAGGCCCAACCGGAGTCAGAGGGGAGCGGTCTTGCTCTCCGTGTCCTCGGTGGCCAGATCCGAAGTACGGGGCTCTTCGAGGTCGTTGGAGCCCAGGGGAATGGCCTCGATTCCGGCCACGCTGATGGCGGCGGGCGGCGGCGCCAGCGGCACCGGCGCAGGGCTCGGCGTCGACGGCGGCGGCGGGGGCAGGGAAGGCGGCGCCCGCCGCGGCGAAGGTAGGGGCGCCTCCGGCACGAATCCGAGTTGAGGGCTGGGCACCGTGCCCTCATCGAGGTGACGCATGGCCTCGATCATCAGGAAGGTGTTGCCCTCGTTGATGTTCGGAGGAAGGGGGGACGAGCGATACTCGATGCGGAACTGGCCCGTCCCGGGCTGGGCCAAGAAGTAAAAGGCGTCCGCGCCCTGAAGCCCTCGAGTCGAGCAGCCCACGATGATGCCATCGTCGACGCGCAGGACACCTTGCCGACCGTCGTCGTACTGAACCACCACGTGGCCCGTCTTGCGACCGAGCTCGAGACTCTGTGCGATGTCGATGAAGGTCATGTCCTCGAGAGAGCCGTTGACCCCGGAAGAGGGCGTGGCGCTCGGCTCTGGACGCTTGGGCACGGAGGAGCGCCGCTGCAGCTCTCGGCGGATCTTGCTCGTCGTGACCTCCAGGCCGAGCGGCTTCACCAAGAAGTCGTCGGCGCCGAGCTCGAGGGCCTTGGCTTGGCGAAACTCGTCTCCCCGGCTGGAGGTGATGAACACCGCCGCTTCCGCGCTGGAGCTCCTCACCTCGAGGAGGAGGTTGTAGCCATCGATGCCCGGAAGCGAGGCGTCGAAGAAGGCCACGGCCGGAGGCATGATACGAATCCTCTCCCGGGCCGCTTTGCCGTCGTGGACGACGTCGACATCGTAGCCCTCGCGCTGGATTCGCTCCGCGAGGGTCTCCGCCAGGGTCACGTCGGCGTCGGCGATCAGCACCCGCGGGGAGATGACGGGCACCACCATCTCGTCGGTGAGGGCCTCGTCGCCGGTCTCCACGAAGATCGGCTCCAGGTCGACGGGGCCGTCGGCGTCCCGACCCGGCCCGTACCAACTCGCGAGGGTCTCCCGGATCGCGTTTCGCGGCGCCACCAGGAGGGCCACTTCGTTCACGCCGAGCACGACTTTGGCCTCCAGGACCCCGCGCTCGTCGAAGGGATCGCAGACGGCCAGGCGCAAGGTCCGCGCTTGGGGATCGGCGGCGATCGGGAGGATGCAACTCGCCTCCGCGGCGTGGCGAGGGAAGCGGGAGATGAGGTTCGACGGGCGGGGCAGAGCTTCGAGATCCTCCGTCGAGAGGGTGGGCAGGTTGGTCTGCGCGGCCAGGGCCTTGGCGAGCTCGGTGTCGTCGATGACCGCGGTGCTCACCAAGACTTCGCCGATGCGGCCGCCCTGGGCGCGCTGCTCGGCCAGGCCGAGCTCCAGCTCCCCGACGTTGATCGAGCCCTGTTCGAGGAGGATCTGCCCGATCGGGACCCGGCTCTCCCCGCTCGAGCTGGCCCCGAGCGGAGCCTGGGTGCGCTGAAAGCCCGAGTGCTGGCTAATGCTGGACGGCTCCACCCGGTTGGACGCCCGCCCTGGGAGGAAGCCCCCGCCCGGGGTGCCGAACTGGCGCCGCATGTAGACGCTGAGGTCGCGGCTGCCGGCGCGTCGGGAGCGCTCTTCGGCGACGCGAGAGAGCTCTCCGAGGAGCGCGCCCATGGTTTGGTAGCGGAGCCGCCGGTCGCGGGACAGCGCCTTGGTGCAGATGCGATCGACTTCCTCCGGCACCTCGGGGTTGAGGGACGACGGAGGGGGCACCTCTTTCGAGGTGACCATATTGATGGTCTCGTGCTGATCCCGGCCTCGGAACAGACGGGCTCCGACGAGCATCTCCCACAGCACGACGCCCGCGCTGAAGACGTCCGAGCGCTGGTCGATCTCGCGGTTGAGGGCCTGCTCGGGGGACATGTAGCCGAACTTCCCGTGGAGATTGCCGGGGAGCTGAAAAGCCTCCTTACCGGCGATCACGCGGGCAATACCGAAGTCGGTCACCTTGACCTCCCCCTCGTAGGAGATCAGGACGTTCTGCGGGGAGATATCGCGGTGAATGATGCCCAGGGGCGTCCCGTCGTTGGCCCGCATGCGGTGCGCGTACTCGAGTCCGGTGAGGAACTCGGTGGCCACGAAGAGGCTGAGCTCGATGGGGAGGCGCTCGTCCCGGCGATAGGTATTGGAGAGCACCGCGGCCAGGTCCCGCCCGCGGACGTACTCCATCGCGATGTACACCTGCCCGTCGATCTCCCCGAGGTCATGGACCTGAACCACGTTGAAGTGGTTGAGCGCCGCGGCCAGCTTCGCCTCGTGGATGAGCATCTGGGCGAAAGTTTCGTTGCGGCTGTACTTGGGGTGAATCTTCTTGAGGGCAATCAGCTTCTCGAAGCCCGAGTACCCCTGCATCTTCGCGAGGAAGATCTCGGCCATGCCCCCGTCTCCGATTCGGTCGAGGATGACGTAAGGACCGAATCGCTGGGGTTGGCTATGGGTCATGGGCTGGCGGATCATAGCGTGAATCGTCCGGGGGTCGAAGGTAGCTCGGGAGTCGTCCGTCGCGGGACCGGCTGTGTGCCCCGTAGTGACCCGGTGGGGCTCGCCGAGGCGCCCAAGGACCGTTTAGGGGTCGTAAGGACCCCCTCCCTTAGGTGACCGTCATGCCGTCATCGGGTATGAGCAGGCGACGAGGCCCTACACGGTGCCTCTTGGCGAAACATGAGCGCTCCGAAGCTCCACCTGATCGACGGCTCTGGCTACATCTTTCGCGCCTTTTACGCCGTTCGCAACCTCAGCACCGCGGGCGGCGAGCCGACCAACGCGATCTACGGCTTCTCCCAGATGCTCGAGAAGACCCTTCGCGAGGAGAAGCCGACCCACCTCGCCCTGGTCTTCGACTCCGGCGAGCCAACCTTTCGAAACGAGATCTATCCGGCCTATAAAGCGAACCGCGACGCTCCGCCCGAGGAGCTCGTCGAGCAGGTCCCCAAGATCCACGATCTCGTGACCCGGTTCGGGATCACCACTCTCGTCGAAAAGGGCGTGGAGGCCGATGACGTCATCGCGACCCTGACCCGTCGTGCTCTCGAGTCCGGCTTCGAAGTTCGTATCATCACCGGCGACAAGGATCTGATGCAGCTGGTCTCGGACCGGGTCGAGCTGTGGGAGCCGATGAAGGGTAAGCGCTATGATGCAGCTCAGGTTGCGGCATACGATCGCCTCCTCGTCCCTCCGGAGAAGGTTCGCGACGCTCTCGCCTTGGCGGGCGACTCTTCGGACAACATCCCTGGAGTCAAAGGGGTAGGCCCCAAGAAGGCCGCCAAGCTGCTCACCGACTTCGGCGATCTCGAGAGCATCCTCGCCGCTGCCGCCGAGGGCAAGGTCAAGGGCAAGATGGGGGAGACGCTGGCCAGCTCCGGCGACGACGCGCGCCTGTCCCTGCGCTTGGTGACTCTCAAGGACGACGTCGAGCTCCCCCAGATCGCCTCCATGGACGACCTGGTCTACTCCGGGCCGAACAAGGGCGCCATCCGCGAGCTCTACGAGCAATACGAGTTTCGGCGGACGACACCTCGCGTGGACGATGAAGAGGAGGCGGCACCGGTCGAGACTCCGGTGCCCGAAGGCAGTGCTCCGCGCGCCGCCAACATCCTCATCGAGCACGATCGCTACGTAACCGTGCAGGACGCGAACGGGCTCGCGGAGCTCGTGACTCACCTCGAGGAGGCCGAGCACGTGGGGGTTGCGGTGGAGATGAGCACCCCGAGGGCGGTGGACAATGCCCTGGTCGGCCTCGGCTTTGCTTGGGCTCCGGGGCACGCCGCCTACGTGCCCCTCGGACACGCAGAAGGGGAGCAGCTCGGGCTTACCGTCGTTTTGGAAGCCACCCGGTCCTGGTTCGGCGACGCTCGACGCAAGAAGTCCTGCGCAGAGGGGAAGCTCCTGGCTGGACTCCTGGAGAGGGAGGGAGCGGCGCTCAAAGGCCAAGCTTTCGACCCGACCCTGGCCGCCTATCTTTTAGAGCCGGACGAGCCCGGCAACGACAGCGACGCCATCTCCCGGCGGTACCTCGGGCACGACCCCATCCCGCGGATGCGCCTCGTCACCGACGCCAAGAAGAAGCGGCGCCCGTTCCCCATGGTCTCCATCGAAGCGGCCGCGCCCTACGTGGCGGAGCGCGCCGAGATCGCTTGGCACGCGGTGCCGGTGATGGGCCCCATTCTCGATGAGGCCGAGGTGCGGCACGTGATGGAGGACGTCGAGCTTCCCCTGGTGCCGGTCCTGGCCCGCATGGAGAGAGCCGGGGTGGCCATCGACGTCCCCCGCCTCAGCCAGCTCGAGACCCGCTTTGCGGGCGAGCTCGAGAAGCTCGAGGCAGCCTGCTACGAGGCGGCCGGTAAAGAGTTCAACATCGGGTCTCCCAAGCAGCTCCGGACCATCCTCTACGAGGAGCTGGGGTTGAAGATCACCAAGACCACCAAGACGGGGCCGAGCACGGACCACGCAGCCCTCGAGGCGATCGCCGACGATCATCCTCTACCGGCCCTGGTGATTCAGCATCGCACCGTTCAGAAGCTGCAGAATACGTATGTGGAGGCTCTCCCCAAGATGGTCTCCCCCGCCTCGGGACGGGTCCACACCCAGCTCAATCAGGCCACGGCGGGAACGGGTCGGCTCTCGAGCAGCGAGCCCAACCTCCAGAACATCCCCATTCGCACCGATCTCGGTCGCGAGCTTCGCAAGGTCTTCATTCCTGAGCCCGGTCGACTCTTGGTTTCGGTCGACTACTCGCAGGTAGAATTGCGAGTGCTCGCCCACTTCAGCGAGGATCCGGTGCTGGTGAAGGCCTTCGAGGAGCGAGCCGACGTCCACACCCGAACCGCGGCCGCCCTCTTCGAGATCGACCCTGCCGACGTGAACCGCGAGCAGCGCACCCAGGCCAAAGCGGTCAACTTCGGGGTGCTGTACGGAATGGGGCCCGTGCGCCTCGCCCGGGAGCTGAAGATCCCTCGGCGCACCGCGTCTCAGTTCGTGAAGGACTACTTCGATCGTCAGCCGGGGGTTCGGGCCTATATCGAAGAGACGTTGGAGCGGGCTCGGAACGAGGGTGAAGTGCGAACCCTCCTCGGCCGGCGCCGGCTGGTGCCGGACGTGCACTCCCGCAACCGGGCCGCCAAGTCCGCGGCGGAGCGAGTAGCGGTCAATACGCCCATTCAGGGGAGCGCCGCCGATCTCATCAAGATGGCCATGCTCCGGGTCGATGCTCTCCTTCGCGACGCCTTCCCGCAGGCGAAGTTGCTCCTTCAGGTCCACGACGAGCTTCTCGTGGAAGCGCCTGAGGAGGACGCGGAGGCGGTGGCGGGCGCTGTGCGTGACGCGATGCAGCGGGTCTATCCTCTGGCGGTCCCCCTCGACGCCGAAGCCCACTTCGGCGGCAACTGGGACGACGCTCACTGACCTCTTGCTTCGCGTCACGCACAGCGCCCGCCACCGCCTCCGCGTCCTCCTCAGGCGCTTCCACGAGAAGCTCGTCGTGGACCTGAAGGAG
>JBCBRU010000587.1:0-5733 GCA_039819565.1 Myxococcota bacterium
CCTGATGATCGAGCACTCTCTGAAGGAGCTGTGCGTTTGGAACGGTCACCACGGCCGAGTCTTGTTCATCCAGTCCGAGCTCGCCTATGACGTGGGGGACGGAGGCGAGACTTGGGACTACCCCGGGCTTCGGGTGACCGGTCGCGGCTTCTACGGAGCGGGGCTCGGTTTCTATAGCTTCTTTTCAAAGACCCACGAGGCCACCGAGGAGCATCCTGCGGTCTCGTCGGCGGTGGTGGTTCCCGAGGACGCGGTCATCGACTCAGCGATGACCGTCTTTCTCAACTCCGAGGATGGCGGCGGCGTGATTCGCGGGGTCATCAACGGCCGGGGTCAGCCTACGGATGGTGCGTCACCAGGGATACCTTCTTGGTGCGCGCATCGCCCTGGTCAGGAGTGCAAGGTATGCTCACAGCCGCTCCCGGACCAACGCCCCGACGCCGAGGTATGAGCTTGTGCTCGGAAGGGTTCGGCGTCGCGCCGAACGGCAGCCCGCTCCGGCGCTGTCATCTTCGCAGTCGATCCGGCTGCGAGGCCGAGGTTCTGAGCTGGGGAGCGACCCTGGCCTCCCTACGGGTGCCTGCGAAGGACGGCCACGTGGTCCTGGGCTTCGACGACCCCCGGGCCTACCTCCAAGATCGCTCATACTTCGGGGCGACGGTGGGGAGGTTCGCCAACCGTATCCGCGGAGCCTCCTTCGAGCTGGATCAGCACATCTATGCGCTGAGCCAGAACGAGGGGCGACAGCATCTACACGGCGGATCCGGCGGCTTCAGTCGGCGCAACTGGGCCGTCATCGGTGGCTCGGAGGACCGGGTCTGTCTGCGCCTGATGAGTGCGCATGGCGAGGAGGGCTATCCGGGTCGGGTCGAGGCGACCGTCTGCTATCGTCTCCTCGACCCGGGGGCTCTACGCATTGACTTCCGCGCCACGGTGGACAGGCCGACCGTTCTCAACCTGACCCATCACTCCTACTTCAACCTGGGCGACGCTGGAGCTTCCAGCGTACTCGACCACGAGCTCTGGCTCTGCGCGGACGCGTACACGCCCGTCGACCCCGAGGGGGTTCCGGTAGGAGAGATGGCCCCCGTCGAGGGGACACCTTTCGACTTCCGCTCGCCGCGCCGCTTGGGTGAACACATCGAGGCGCTCGACGCCGAGCGCGGTGGGTACGACCACAACTTCGTCCTCGGAGGGGGCGCGAGCCCATGTCCGAGGCCAGTGGCTCGGCTCGTCGAGGTGCGGAGCGGCCGCACCCTCACCGTCCACACGACGCAGCCGGGACTTCAGCTCTACACCTCAAACCACCTCGACGGGAGTGGAGTGGGACGCGGGGGCGTGGCCTACGCTCGGCACTGCGCGGTGTGCTTGGAGACCCAGCACTTTCCTGACTCGCCCCATCATCCCAGCTTCCCCACCACCCGAGTGCTTCCCACGCAGGACTATCGCCACACGACGATCTACGCCCTGACCTGGTGACCCGAAGCCTCGACGTGGGGCTGGCGGCCGAAGAGGAACTGAAACGGGATGTGGCTGCGCAGCGCCCATGAGCCTTCGTCGTGTTTTCCCCAGGGAAAGGCCAAATACATCATCTCTGTCCCTTCCTCGAAGCCGCAGCGGGCGAGGAGGGTCCGCATGGTCCGAGTCACCTCGTAGTTGTCCCGGGGCCAGCCGGTGTCGAGGTAGATGCGGAGGGGCTTCTTTCCCTCGCTCTCCACCCGATCGAAGAGGTCGTCGCGGTAGCCGAAGGTGCTCGACAGGCAGGCTACGCTGCCGAAGATCTCGGGGTGGCGCCAGGCGAGGTGAAGAGAGACCACGCCGCCGAGTGAGGAGCCCATCACCGACGTCGTGGTGGGGCCGGGAAGGGTGCGGAACTCGGCGTCGATGGCGGGCTTGAGGGTTTTCGTGATGAACTTGGCGTAGGCGTCGTAGCCTGGGGCGGTATAGTCCCTCATCCGATCCTCGGGATAGATGCCGACCACGATGACTTTGTCGACGAGGTTCATCTCGTTGAGCCGAGTGAGAGTCTCGGGCACCCGCCAGTGGGCACCCCCGAAGGCTTCGTGGGGAAAAAAGAGATTCTGCCCGTCCTGCATATACAGGACGGGGTATCGCTTGAGCACGTTCTCCTCGTAGCCCGGTGGATAGAAGACGCGGAACTGATGGGTTGTCCCTGCGTCGGGGCAGGTGAGCTCTCGGAGGTCACAGACCGAACAGCGGCCCTCCTCCGAGAAATAGGGATAGACGTCGTAGGGCTTCGAAGCCTCGCTCTGCGCGAGATAGTTTTGCCCGACCGACCAAGACCTCGAGCCTTCGCCCTCCCCGGGGGCGACATCGATGCGCACCGGCTTGTAGTAAATGAACGCGCGATCGGGCTCGAGCTCGAACTCGTGCAGGCTCTCGCCCTCGAGTACGCGCTGGGCGGGGACGTCCGTTTCCCAGTCGGAGGACGTCCTGAGCACGATCCTGCCCCTCCGGAGGGGGTAGCGCACGCGAATCGTTACCAATGATGGCCTCCAGACATGGCTCAAAGATCCTATCGAGTTTTTGGTAACGGCGGGTACCGATCGGGCATCTTCCTGTCGTGGCTCCGATGATCTGGCTGCTCCCCCTCTCTCTGCTCACTGCGAATCCCCACGCGGCCTCCGAGGAGGAGGAGCTGAAGTCGACCATGCACCTCAGCCCCCACACCGAGAGCTCGAGCTGGCTCGTGGGCCTCAAGGGGCTGCAGCTCACCGAGTTTCCGCCGGAGGGGGAAAGCCTCGTGGGGGGAGGCGTGGGGGTGTTCGCCGAGACCACGCTGGTCCACGGCTGGCTCGAGCTCGAGGGGAGCCTGAGCCTGGCTCGGGTGAGCGGCGTGGAAGAGGCGGCCTGGGTGGTGCCTGTAGATCTCCTCGTCAAGAAGCCGTTTCACTCCGGTCTGTTTTGTCCGTACATCGCCGTCGGCCCGACCGTGGCCTTCGAGTTCCTCGATGAGCACGAGGGTACCGAGACCCTGGTCGGTGGAGCGGTGGTCGTGGGCGCCTATATCTGGCTCTCCGACTGGGCCGGTATCGACCTCGAGGTCGACTACGCAGCGGTGGCCAACGGCGGTGTACAGCACGAGCTGACCTTTGCCGCTGGACCCACGCTACGCCTGTGAGGGGTCCACTCCGTTTCGCTCAGAAGCGCTCCGTGCACCAAGGGAGGACGTCCACGTGGAGGAGATGGCCCGCCCGCAAGATGGCTTCCCGGGACCCGGACAGACGCCCTGCCTCGGACAGCGCGCGGGCGGTGACGTCGCCCCACCACAGACCGGGGAGGTCCCCCCACTGAAGCTCGAGGTCGGGTGCCTCGGTGGTGCGGCGGACCTGGACGCCCTCGGGTCCCCCTTCGATACGGAGCTTCTCGCCCGCGTCGGTCAACCCCACGGTGAGGGCGCCCTCGGCGGCAAATCGGCGCGCGGACAGGAACCGGGGAAGGTCGAGCGGAGCCAGCCACAGCGCATCCTCCACGTGGACCCGGGCGCGGCGCCCATCGCGAAACATGAACGGGATGGTGTCGTCGACCGGGCGGTTGAAGACCTCCACCGTGGCCGCCAAGTCCATGTTGGCCACGAAGGTCCAGAGGCTCCGTCGGGCCTCGGCGTCGCCGATCAGCTCCTCCACCCAGATGAGATCTCGAGGGCGCGCCTCGTCCCAGATACTCTTGCGGCGAAACTGGACGTAGCCTCTATCTTCTCCGTCCTTCGACGCGACCACGAACTGGAAGACGGACGCCCCGTTGCGTCGAGCGGGGTCGTCGTTGAGCCGGCGCTCCTGCCACCACGCGGGGCTCCGGGAGAGGGCCCCCGGCCGGTCCGAACGGCAATGGTCGTAGATAGGGGAGAGACGCTCGGCCGCCTCGTGGATGTCGATGAACGCGAGGTCGAGCTCCGGAGTCCGGTCCCGGTCGATCCCGAGAAGATCTAAGGTCCATCCTCCCCGCCGGGTGGCGGGGCCGTAGCCGAAGCGAGAATAGATCGAGGTCTCCGAGGCCCACAGGCCGAGGGCCGCGAACTCGCGCTCTCGACCCCAACGAATATGCGCCTCCATTAGCCCCCGCAGGACGCCGCGGCGCCGGTGGGTGGGCTGGACTCCTACCAAGGTGGTGCCCCCGGTCGGGAGGTCGCCGCCGTCCGGGGTCGAGACGTCGAAGCGGTAGGCGGCGAGGGTGCCGACGATCTCTTCGCCGTCGCAGGCCACGAAGCTCCCGTCGAAGTCGACCAGCCGACCCAGCTTGGCGTCGTACTCGTCGCCGACCCAAAAGCCGATGGCGCGAGCGAAAGCGAGGCGGAGGCCGGGCAAGTCTTCCGGGCGGAGGGCGCGAATCTCCATGACCGAGTTGTACCAGCGCTCGAGGTCGGTGGAGAGGCCGGACGTCGGCCACCCCTCACAAGGGTGAGCCGAGGTCGATTCGATCTGGGCGGTCGCTAGCCTCGAAACTTTTTTGTCCCCTCGACCCCGGCTCCTTCGTTGGTCTCGCGAACCCCGGCCCTCTGCGCATGGCGCGCGGAAGAGAAGGAGCTTGATATGACTGTGACCATCGCCCCCTCCGCTGCATCCGCCCCCTCCTCGGGGGCGCGGCTCGTCGACACCGAGGGCCGCCCTCTGCCCCTTCGCGGGACCGAGCTCGCGGTGCGGGCCAGCGCCGGCCTGGCCCGCGTCGTCCTCAAACAGCGCTTCCGAAACATCCACGATCGGCCTCTCGAGGTGACCTACGCGGTGCCTCTGCCCCCGCGGGCGGCGGTGGCGGGCTTCGCCTTCGAGCTCGAGGGCGAGCGCACCACGGGGGTCGTCCGGGCTCGAGACGTGGCTCGCGCCGACTATGAGCGTGCGCTCTTGGAGGGGCGCTCGGCGGCGCTCCTCGAGGAGGAGCGGTCCAGTCTCTTTACCCAGCGGGTGGGTAACGTGCCGCCTCGCGCCGAGGTCGACATCGAGCTGTCCCTGGATCAGCCGCTCGAGTGGGTGTCGGGGGCCTGGTCCTTCCGCTTCCCGACGGTGGTGGGCCCCCGATATCTCGGGGCTCCGGGCCGGACTCCGGACGCCGACCGGGTCACCGTCGACGTGGCCGAGACCGTGGACGCCCGGGCTCAGCTCTCCCTTTCGGTCGACGACCGGCTGCGGGGGCCGATCTCCTCTCGGTCTCACGTTCTCCAGGTGGATGGCTCGAAGGCCTGCTTTGCGGAGGGGGCCGGTGTTCCCTTGGACCGTGACTTGGTGGTCGAGTGGCCGGTGGCCGACGCGGTGCCCGGGGCTGCCCTGGCCGCAGGGCGGGCCGCTGCGGTGACCTCGGAGGATAGCTTTGGGGTGCTGACGTTGGTCCCGCCGGCTCTCCCCGCGTCCGCCGTGCCTCGCGATCTGTGTTTCCTCATCGACGTGAGCGGGTCGATGCACGGGCCGCCGCTGGCTCAAGCGAAGCGGGTGTTGCTCGCGCTCATCGATCAGCTCGGCCCCGAAGATCGGCTCGAGATGGTGGCCTTCGCCTCCGGTCCCGAGCGATGGCGAAACCAGCCCACGGAGATGAACGAGCGCGGTCGTCGGGAAGCGACCCGGTGGCTGAAGGAGCTCCGGAGTATGGGCTGCACGGAGATGAAGGCTGGTATCGAAGAGGCCCTTCGCACCTTTCGGGCGAGCGCCCGCCAGCTCGTGGTCGTGACCGACGGGTACATTGGCTTCGAGGCTGAGATCGTGGCTGCCGTGCAGGAGAAGTTGC
>JBCBRU010000588.1:0-5721 GCA_039819565.1 Myxococcota bacterium
CCCCAGCTCGAGCAAGCCATCGTGGCCAACGCCATCGGCGCGCGGGAGGTAGCCCGGCTGGCCCGCGACCTCGGCGCCAAGCTGGTGCACGTGAGCACCTGCTACGTCGCGGGGGCAAAATCGGGTCGTCCTCTCGGATACGGCCCGATTTTGCCCCCGCGACGTAGCAGGTGCTCACGTGCACCAGCTTGGCGCCGAGGTCGCGGGCCAGCCGGGCTACCTCCCGCGCGCCGATGGCGTTGGCCACGATGGCTTGCTCGAGCTGGGGGTTGAAGTTCACCAGCCCCGCGGAGTTGATGATGACGTCGACCTGGCCGCGGAGCCCCGCCAGGGTCTCTGCGTCGAGCCCGAGGTCGGGTTTGCCGAGATCGCCGGGAAGCGCCTCCACCTGAGCGTCGACCACCGCCTCGAAGGCGGCGCCGAAGCGCTCGCGCAGGGGCTCCATCATCTCCGAGGCCAGAACCTCCTGAAACAAGCGGTCTCGCGGCGACATCGAGCGCGTGCCGCGAATCATGCAGATGATTTTGGCCGGCCCAAAGCGCTCGACGAGCATCGAGAGCATGACCTTGGCGAGAAACCCGGTCGTGCCGAGCAGCATGACCCGCTTTCCGGCCAGCGCGTCGAGCGGGGAGAGCGGCGGGCCCGGAGTTCGGGATGAAGAGTGAGCAGCGCTCATCCGTGCACCTTTCGGGCCGGGGAGGGGGCCCCCCGGCCATTCAGGGAGGCCGTGTAGCAGACCGGAGCCCCACGTGCCATCTCGCAAAAACTGCTGGCCGCACGGGTTCTCCGCAGACCCTCGCCCCCGAGAGCTACGGTTCCCCGGAGAACGACCGAGCTGGGGTTGCGATGGCAGAGGCCAAGCACGTTCGAGGCGCTCCCGAGCGCCCGACCACGAATGACCTCGGCTGCCGCTGGTATGTTGCCTTCGGCGGCGCCACCGAGGGCCCCGTGGGCTACGACGCGCTCCTCGCCCGGGCTCGCGCCGGGGAGCTCGGGAGCCTTCATCACGTGTGGAGGCCCGGCTTCGAGGCTTGGATACCGGTCTCCGCGCGCCCCGACCTGGTGGCCGCGGCGCCCGCCCGGCCCACGCTGGGGCTCGTCCCCGCCACCCTCGAGGAGGCTCAGGCCCAGGCCACTGAGGAGCTCTTCTTTAGCCAGGACGTGGTCGCGGTGGCGGACGACGGCGCCCCGCAAATGATCTACGCGGGCGCGACCAGCACCGAGGACCTCGCTCTCGAAGCGCTCGAGCTCGGACGGCGGGAGCCTCCGCCCCCTCCGCAGACGGGGGACCTCGCCGCGGTGCCCACCTTGCCGTCCTACGAAGCGCAGGAAGAGACCAGCAGCGCCATCGAGCGGGTGGCGTTGCTCATGGAAGGCGCCCCGCGCTCGACCCCTCCGCCGGGAGCTACCGACCTCGATGAGGAGGACCTGGCCAAGGTCCTGGGGCGTCGGAGGGCCTGGGCTCTTCTGCTGCTGCTGGTGGTGGTGATCGCGGGCCTGGCTCTGGCTCTGGTGTTGGCCGGCCCTCGGCTCGGCTTTTCTCTCGTTCCAACCGCGGCTCCGGAGGGATCCGGCTCGGTCGACGGCTCCGCTCCGCACTTTCCCCGTCTCTCCCGGCCGCGCTCCGCGCTCTTCACCTCCCGAAGCGCCGGGGCCGAGGCCCAAGCCGAGATGGAGGCGGAGGTGGAGGACGCGCCGAAGCGCAAACGATCGGCGAAGCCCGCCCCGAAGGAAAACCTGGCCTGGCTCAACCGCGAGGGTTCGGCCTCGGCCGACCCGGAGCCCGAGCCCGAACGCCCCGCGCCCCGCCGCTTTCGAGTGGAAGCCCCCGAGGCCGAGGTCCGGATCGAGACGCCGGTGGCCGTGCCCACCGAGCTCTCCGACGCGGCCGTGGGCCCCGTGATCTCGGCCAGCCTGGGAAGACTGGCGCGCTGCGGCCGGCTCGATCGGGTCCGCTTGGAGGTGCCGGCCGGGACCGCGATGAGGCTCCGGGTGCGCTCCGACGGCACCGTGGCCCGCGTCAAAGCCTCGGGCGCCCCGGGCGCCGTAGCCAGCTGCCTGACCCGAGCCGCTCGCCGACTCCACTTCCCCGCCTTCCAGAAATCTGAGGCGCAGGTCGAGATACGCTTCGCGCGAGCCGGCACCGTCCGCGCCGAGGTCCAATCCCCCTGACCGGTCCGGAGATGGAGCACCCTCCCCGGCAAGCCTCGGCTTCGCCGAGGGGTGTCCGTAGGCACCTGCCCCCGGCTTGAGTGGAGCCACCTTCAGTTTGTGGAGGCGGATCGGAAATGGGGTACGAGCGACTCTCAGTGGCGAGACGAAGTCCGGAGATGGGGCACCCAGCTGCTCTCGGGAGAGAAGATGTCGACGCTGATCTGGTCGGGCCAGCCCGCCGGAGCGGAGGCGTCCTGTCGCCGGGTGAGCCGAATGCGGCGCCGTAAGCGGGCCGCGTCCCGTTCGGCGGTCTCTGGATAGCGCATCACCGCGGTGAAGGCGGGGGCCTCGCCGCGGGGCGGATAGCGGAAGGTCTCGACCAGCATCGAACCCTCCTGCCGGAGGTCCACGATGATCGGGTCTACGGACGGGTCGGGCGCAAGAAAGGCCCGAACGAGATCGAGAGGGTTCATGGTTTGGGTCGAAGCAAACCCGAGGCCAACGCAACCTATTTCCCGAAACCCCCGACCGGACGTCCGGAATCGTGTCACAGCGGACAGAACGTCCGAAAATCGGTGTCACGAGGCCTGACCGTGCGACGCCCGGCCGAAGCGACGACGCAAGGTGTCGACGAGCACGTCCGCTCGATGGCCGTAGGTATGCTCGGCCAGCACTCGGGCCTGGCCGCGGCGCACCAGAGCCTGGCGCCGCTCCGGATGGCGGACGTAGTACTTCGACTTGTCGATGGCCTCCTCGATACAGGTCCAGGTGGCGATCTCGTCTTCCGCGAAGAGCTCCGCGAGGTCGGCCTGGGCATCGGTCAGGAGGAAGCCGCCCGCGGCCGGAACGTCGAACACCCGCTGGTTCACGGCTGTCGGCATCTGAAGGCTCGTGACGTTGAGGTTGACGGCGCTCTCTCGGTAGAGCCGGGCGAGGGAAGGACCATAGGGCACCTCGGGGTGTCGCCGGGCCGAAGGGAGGGCGTCGGCCCAGCCCTCGTCACCGTAGACCTCGAGGCCGTCCTCGACGAACGCCGACAGGACCTCGGTCCGCCAGCGGCTGGTGCCTCGCCAGGCCGCCGCCGCGAGGTGGTCGGCGGCGCGGGCGGTGTCCCGAACCTCGGCCCGGACGAAGCGCTGAGCGTTTCGGTCGCGAAGGCTGTCGGCGACCGTCTCGGCGCTCTCGAAGGTTTGGGGGTCCAGGCGGTCTCGCCACTTGGCCGCCGCGCGCCGTCCGCTGTCGCCCACGAAGGTGATGCCCCGGCCCTCCACATCCGCCCCGCTAAAGGTGTCAGGGTCCGTCGCGAGGGGAAGGTGGACAGTCTGACACTCCGCCGAGAACACGGGCACCAGCGTGCGCTCCCAGGTAAACAAGGCCGTGACCCCCGCCGCGGGCACGGGTCGGCCTCGGAGCACGAAGAGGGGAGAGTCGACGTACCAAGCGGCCACTGGGATCTCCAGGGTCTCGAGGAGGTCTCCGACCGCTCCCCCCTCGTCGAATCCGTGGTGATTCACGGTGAGGACGAAGTCGGGCCGGTACTCCACCAGGGCCCGGAGCAGGGTGCGCACCATGTCCTGGGCATCGGGAGCGACGGGCAGGGTCCAAACCCGATGGCCCCTCTGGGCGAGGGCCCGACGCAGCTCGCCCACGAGGTGGTAGCGGGCGTCGATGACAAGGACATCCAAATCTTCGGACGCAAAGCGCGGGTAGCCGAGGCGAGCCTTGAGGTGAGGGGACGACAAGACCAGCTCGGAGATGGACGAAGACACGCGTACCCGGCAAGCACGCGGTGTTCCACGCTCCGGGCAAGGCGTTGTCGAGCCGAGGTGCGTAGGCCCCTACGCACTCCGCGTCGGAAGTCAGACGTGTGACGGAGAATCGACAGTCTTGATGGCCAAGGCGCGTAATGACTTGCGCACCTCGAAGCGGGGGTATCACCTGAGAGGTTGGCCTACAGCGGGCGCGGTTGTCCGAGAATGCGGTAGGCGTCGCCCCGACCGTCGAGGGTAATCCGGTTGGAACGCAAGGCTGCCTGCAGCCACGCTTCGTAAGCCACGGCCGCGTGGCGGCGCCAGTCCTCGGGCTCGATGAGCTCCCGCGAGGCCCGCTCGTAGCGGGTGAGAGCAAGGCGGTGTCGGCTCCAGATCTCGTCTACGGTGCTTGCGTCGAGAGCGATGTGGACTTCGACTCCAGGAGGGCGAACCACGTGCTCCAGGCCGGCCAGAGTGCTCGTCTCCACCCTTCGCCGCCCCGAGATGGGGGTCAGGATATGGAGCATGAGCTGGCTCTCGCCCACGAGGCGGGACTCGATGCCCATCACGAACAGCGCCCGCTCATCGAGGTGGACAAAAGGGACGAGGAGAAGTTGCTGGCCCAGCCCGGACACGGCCGGAACCCGAACCGGGAGGTCGGCGACGGTGAAGCCGAGCCGGGTCAAGCGCTCCGACAGGTAGGCGAGCGGCTGTCGGGCGTCGAGGGGGACTTTGGCGCCCTCGAGGGCGGCCACTTCGAAGGCCCGAGGAATACGCCCTCTCCCTCCCGCGAGGAGGGCCGGGCGGCCGAGCCACAGGAGGGTCACGGCCCCAAAGATCCCCACGATCACCAGCGCCGCCTCGAACGGATCGACCCCCACGCCCCGGACTCTGACGAATTCGAACCCTCGCGGCCACCAGGATCTCGAAAGAGACGGCGAGCCCTGGTAAGCGCTTGGCCCAGCGCAATGTCCGAAGACGAGGAACAAGGTTGGGCGGCCCGCGGCTGGGCCGCTCTGCGTTCGACCGCTCGCGTGCGTCGATCCACGCGCGAGCTGCGCGAGCGGCTGTTCGACCTCCGCGACCGCGCCCTCGATGAGATCGTGAGTCGGATCGCCCAGCGACCGGTCAACACCACTGTCGATCAGGTCCTCGGTCGTCGTAAGCGCCTCGAGTCGACGCAAGGCGCCCCCGAAGCCTCCGAGAACGCCGCGCCCCCCGCGACGGAAGCCTCCCGTCCGTCCTCACCGGCGGCGCCGCGGCCGCGCCGGGAGCGCCGAGAAACGAGCGGCGAGCGCTTCGTGGGCGGCATAGAGGCCCTCAGCCGGACCCGAGCGGCCGAGGTGGGGGCGGGAGATCCGGCCCCCCTCGAAGGCGTCGCGGCTAAAGATGAGAGGACCGCCTCGAAGTCCTCCGCGGCGCCGACGACCGAAGTCAAGCCTGCGGTGAGCGCGTCCGGCCCCGCTGAGAGCTCCCGCTCCGGTCGGTCCTCGTCGAAGCGGCGCAAGCGCCGTCGTCGCCGCAAGCCGAGCGTCGAGTCCCCAGTGCAGGTTCACCTTCTGCCCCAGGGGCCGGACCAGGTCTACGCCACCTGGACTCTCGACCCGAAGACTTCGCCCGACACCGTAGGGGTGACGCTGGAGGTCCTGCCTGCCGGGGGCTCGGCCGACGCCCGTCCGGTGGCCACGATGCCCGTGGACGAGGGCCGAGGAGACGCTTTTCTCCGGGTGCCGGTGGCCGACGCCCGCTACGTGGTCCGTCTTCGAGTGGAGGGAGAAGTGGCGGCCGAGTCCCGGCCGATCGCGGTGCCTCCCCG
>JBCBRU010000589.1:0-5709 GCA_039819565.1 Myxococcota bacterium
GGTCCGGGAAGCCGAGGCGGGTCGTCGAGGCTTGGGTCTGTCGGGGCTGATCCAGGATCGATACCTCCAGCCGGTAGCTGCGCTCCTTTGCCTCCAGGTCTTCGTCTTCTTCGCCGTCGACAACACCTTCTATTTCGCGCTTCAAACTCGACTAGGCTCCGGGGAAGCTCTGGCCGCCTTCTTGGGACACTTCCTCGTTGCCCTCGGGGTCCTGAGCTTGCTCTTTCGGCTGGGCCTCTCCAGTCGCTGGCGTCGATGGTTTGGGCTACGCTCGGCCCTCCTGTCCACTCCGGCCACGCTCCTCGTGCTGGGCGCCCTAGCCGCTTTCACCCACGCCACGGGAGAGCCCGCAGCCACGGTCCTCGGGTTGGTCGTCCTCCTCAAGCTCTGGGAGCGCATCGCCGTGGAGGCGATCCACAGTCCATCCTACTACTCTCTCTTCCTCCCCCTCCCGGCCGAAGAGAGAGCGAGCGCGCAAAGCACTTTGGAGAGCGTCGTGGCCCAGACCGCGACCTTGGGAGCGAGTCTAGTGCTCCTCATGGTGGTGGGTTGGGGGACTTGGGGGCTCGGAGGGCTTCTGATCTCTACCATCGCCGGCAGCTCCGCGTGGGCGCTCACGATACTCTGGGTCTCGAGCAACTATCGAGAAGCCTTGCGGGGATCCCTCGCGGCCCGCCGCATCGAACCTGGGGCCCTGCCGATCGCCGACGTCACGACCTTGGACCTCATCGCGGAGGGCACACGAAGCCCCGCCCCCACCCAGGTCCTCCGCAGTCTCGAGATCTTGGAAGAGCTCGGAGCTCCAGACCTCGACGAAGTTGCCGCCGAGCTTCTCGGACACGACTCTGAACGCGTACTCATGGCCGCCGCCGCCGTGCTCGAGCGTCACCCTCGTGCCAAGCATGCCGTCCGCCTGGAGACGGCGATACGCCGAGCCCGCCAGCCCCGAACGAAGGCCGGCTTGCTCCAAGCTTTCGCAGCGTGCGCCGGGCCCCACGGATTCCCGCTCTTGCGCGCACACATCGAGCGCCCGGCCGCGGTGGTGAGGGCGGCAGCGGCGCGGGCGCTGCTCCACCACGGCGACCCTCGCGGCCAAGCCGCGGGACGAGCCGCGATCCGAAGCCTCATCGCCTCCCGCGACCCGGGTGAGCGAGCCCTCGGGGCCGAGTTCGCGGGCGTAGAGAGTGAGACCGCGCGGCACCTCCTACCTCTTCTCGAGGACGAGGAGGTGGGTGTGGCCCGCGCCGCCGCGCGGGCGGCCGCCTCCCTTTCCCAACATCCGGAGGCCCCCGCTCTCGCCCGCGCCCTCGCCCGGGCCTTGGACCGCGACGGGCTCTCCGCGACGGCCGCGCGTTCGCTCGAGCAACTCGGCGACGCGGCTCTCCCGGTTCTCGAGAGCCGGTTGACTTCCTCGAGGCCCGAGACGGCGACCTCCCTTCTGACCGATCAGGTGCTGCTTCGGGCGCTCGCCCGCTGGCCCGGCCCGGCCGCCGAGGGCGTCCTGCAGGCCAGCCTCAAGACCCTGAGCCGACGGCGCGCCGCCCTCACCGGGCTGGACCAGCGAGCCTCTCCTCGATCGAGCCGCTCCCGTTTCGAGCGGCTTCTGCAAGAAGAGCTGCAGCGAGGAGCTACCCTCCGCCTGGCTGCCCCAGCTCATCCCCCCCTCAGCGACCACCTTCCCCTTACCCGCCGCCTCCTGGCGGATGAGCTCGCCGATGCACAGGACCGAATCCTCATGCTGGCCGGACGACTCTATGGTCCCGACCCGCTCCGCGAGGCGCGCCGGCACCGAGGAACCGGAAACCCGGAAACCCTCGCCCTGGCTCTAGAGCTCGTAGAGACCACCCTCCCGGAAGCCCTGGCGCGAAGAGTGGTCCCCATTCTCGACCTGGACTGCGCAGGCCTCGAGCGCCGCCTCCGCGGGTTGGCCACGAACCTGGATTCGATCTCTTTCGGTCTACCGTGGCTAGCTCCGTGCCTCGCCTCTGAGCGCAGCGACGCCTGCCTTGAAGGTGAGCTTGCGATCATGAACGCCCTCGCCCAGGCTCGCATCTTCGAGTATCTTCGATGCGAGCAACTAGCATTGCTGGCCCGGCACATCGAGGTCGTCGATCTGGCCAAGGGTGAGCTCCTTTCCACCGAGGGCCCGGCGGCGCTCTGCCCGTGGCCGGGGAGCGCCGCCCTGTGGCCGTCCGATCTGGCGCTCCTCCGCGCAGCTCCCGAGGGCCCGAAGCCCGCTCTGACGGCTCCCGATGACGGTCGCTGGCTCATCATCGAGCGCACCCACCTCGAGCGCGTATTCGAGGAGAGTCCGGATGCTGCGTGGCGAGTGCTCGAGCATCTTTGTGACCGCGCCCAGGCTGGTCAAGGCGGTCATGCTACCCCGCATGAGCGCGTGGAGCCCCACCGCGACCTGGCCTACTCTGAGCTCTTGCGACGGATGGGGGAGCTCGAGAGTATCCCCGGGCTCTCTCGAGCCTCGAGTCGAGCCTTGGCCGCCGTCGCGAAGTCGGCCCGCGAGCGAGACTTTGCGCCGGGGCAGCTCCTCATGCGTGAGGGAGATCTCGACTCGACCCTCGTGGTGCTCATCGAAGGGGCCGCGGAGGTCCGGCGGGGCCAACGCCTCGTGGCCCGAGTGGCGGCCCCCACGGTGTTTGGCGAGCTCGCGGCGATTCGACCGGCTCCTCGCAACGCGACGATCGTAGCGCAGCTACCTTGTCGGGCTTTGGTCCTGCCTCGCGAGGCGCTCTACACGCTCATGCTCGACGACTCGGCGGTGGTAGAGCTCATGCTCGAGCTCGTCATCGCTCGGCTCCCCGAGACCGCTGTCGAGGTCTCGTCAACATAGGCTGCCCACTGCTCTACTGAGCGGTGATGGACGCCGGTGAGATCTTCGAGGATGTGACAGGGGCCAAACGGCGACGTTTCCCAGGGGAAGCATCGAGCATGCGCCACGAGCCGGTCCAAGCCGCTGCGATCTCCCGCCCGCACCATGGCCTCGGCGGCCAGCACGGGAAGCATCGGCGCCTCTCCTCGGGGCGAGACCTGAGCCAAGCTCCGAAGCACTGCGAGGCCTTCATCCACGAGACCGACCTGAAGAGAGCCAAAGGCGGCTCGGAGGCGGAGGGCAGGAGCTCCGTGGTCAAGATAGGCAGTAAATAGCGGTTGCGAAGCTTCGTCCGCCAGTACGCCGAGCAGCTCGAGGCTCGAGGCCAAGCGCCCCGCTCCCTCCACCTTTCTCCGGACCTGAGCCACAGACTTTTCGTTCAACGGATCGACAACCCCAAGCACGGGAACCTCCAACGAAGCCGGAACCTCGAAGGGATGACGAGGTCCGAGCTGAAGGCTCAGGCGACGGGCCGCCGCCCACCGAATCGAGCCGGCGGGGTCGCGCAAGAGGTGGCGAAACAGCGGCGGATAATAGCGAGCGTCGCGCGGCCGAAGCCGGGTGAGCTCAGTCAGGAGCCGCATGCGCACCGCCTGCTCCGGATCCGAAAGCCGCGACAAGAAGCCTTCGACCCGCGGTACGAGGGCGCGAAAGCGGGACTCAGGGGCTTCGTCAGAATGGCGCCGGACGAGTTGACTTCGAACCCTACGCGTCCGCGTCGCGGTGCGCTCGGGCTCTTCCACGATCGCTCGCTCGCGACCTACGGTGAAGCGGGCCTGCACGCTAAGACGCTCCCCCAGTCTACCCTCGACGGGCAACGGAGGCGGGGCGCCCGAAGGATGGATGGGCAAGAATGGCGTGTTGGCGCCGCCCCGGAACGGGTCCGGGACCGGTTTGGCGGGCTCAGCTCTCCATGGCCTCGAGCTCGGCCCGAAGCCGCCGAGCCTCGGCGTCGTCTGGAGGTCTAGAGGCCGGCCCGGGGGCCACTCGATGTCGCCCCGCCCAGGCCACCAGAGCCAGGAGGATAGCCAAGAATACGCCGCCCAAGACCCAGGGGCCCATCCGCAAAGCCGACGCTTCAGGCACCGCCCGAAGGTCGAAGTCGGGACGTCGGGCCTCGAGCCGAGCGAGGATGGCCTCGCGATCGAGCCCCTCGCCCACCATGGCCCGAACGTCGGCGCGCCACTCTGCGGCGCGGCCGCTCGTGCAGCTGGAGAGGGTCCGACCGGGACAAAAGGGGCTCCAGGTGCTGTCGAGGATCGCGCTCGCCTCCCGAAGCTGCTCGGGACTGAGGCTCTCCGAGCCGGCGCTGGCGCTCAAAGCGAGCACGACCCAAAGGGCGGAGGCGTTCATGCCTCGGTTGTACGCTCTGGGGAGGCTCGCCGTCACCGGTGACACGATGCCGCCGCCTCAGGCGAGGCGGAGTGCGACCCGGCGAGCCCCTCGGGTCGCGACCCGGGTCGGCCCGGCCTTGTGTTTCTTGATGCGCCCCGAGACACTGAACGACGATGTCGAAAAGCCGGACGAACGTACTGAAAAAGATCACCACCGCAAGCGCCGTAGGCACGCTCCTCGCCGCGCTGGGGTGCGCTACCCCCCCGGCCCCCTATCGCGGACCCGACGCGGACGTCGACGCCGACGAAAGGTGGAGTGCCTTCGCTCCCCAACCCTCTGCATCCAACACCGAAGCCTTGAGCTACGCGGCCATCGACGATCTCATGACCAGCATCGTCATCAACATGGGGATGTCGCTTCGGCAGCGTCTCGCGCCGCCCCCGAGCATGAGCGGAACGCGGATCCGCCGCGGTCACACCTCCTCCGTCTGGCAGGAAGGCAACAAGGTCATCTTCAGGCGGCTCGACGACCGTACGAAGGCGGCCATGCGGGTGCTGACCGATGCCCTCGCCGCCGTCAGCAAAGAGGTGGAGATCACCACGCTCTCGCGAAACGAGCAGCTCGCCTATTGGTACAACCTTCACAACCTTCTCGTCGTCACCGAAATTGCGGAGCGCTACCCCGTGCGCAAGCCGAGCCGCCTGCTCGTCGGCCCTGAGCAGGTCTACTTTCACGACGCCAAACTCGTCACCATCAAGGGTCGGGCGCTCTCGCTCCGCGACATCCGGGTCAACATCGTTCAGCGCTATTGGAGCGACCCTCGGGTGATCTACGGCTTCTTCCATGGGGACCTCGCGAGTCCCAGCCTCCTCCCTCGGGCTTGGTCCGCGGATCGCGTGGCCGCGGATCTCGACGCCACCGCCACCGAGTTCGTCAACGCGCTGCGCGGCGTGGATCGCCTGAGGGATAAGCTCCTCGTGTCGCCGATCTATCGGGAGGCCCAGGAAACCCACTTCTCTCGGTGGCCCGAGGACTTTCTCGAGCACTTGGCGAAGTACGCGAAGCCAGAGGCGGCCGGGCAGATTGCGCGAACGCAGAGCGTGGAGTTCGCACCCTACCTGGAGCGCACCGCCGATCTGACCGGCGGCGAACGTCAGCTGTCCATGAACCGGATCAATGGCCAGAGCGAACTCTTCGGCGCGTGGTGGGACATCGACGGCGTCGACGTGCCCAACGCGCGTCCCTATCGGGCTTCGGACGTAGCCGAGCGCGTCGTCTCGAAAAAGCTCGCGGACCTCCGTCACCGGGGGCGCCGAGAGAAGGTGTACATCATCGATCCCCCCGACCAACGGAGCTCGGCCCCCGAGGTCGTGCGCTAGGACTACTCGATCACTTGTATCCAGCGGAGCCCAGGCGGCGATTGGGAGGTGACGTCACGCCTGCAGAGTGGGCAGTGCCCGATGAGTTTCAGCAGAACGACCTGAAGA
>JBCBRU010000590.1:0-5707 GCA_039819565.1 Myxococcota bacterium
ATATTGGAAATATTCGAACCCCGAACGGAGTGACTAACTCCGTCCGTATAAATTGACTCGAGGCCAACTTCTCTCGAAATGCTATCCAGTTGTCAGAGAACGAACCAGGCAAGACATACGTCGTTGCCGGGCTCCCGACTCCACCCGACCCCGTCGACCGTGTCAACGGAGAATCGAGCGCGTTCGGTTTGCCTTGCGGGCACCCCGTCGGCGGGAGCGGCCTTATAGGGAGGCACCCAGGCACCGTCAAGGCCAAAAAAGCCTTAGCTGTCGAGTTCCTCAGGACGCTGAATGAGCTCCTCAACCAGAGCCGTCGGCCGACGCAAACGCAGCCGATGCGTCCGGATCACAGCCCGCAGATCCGCAGCGGCCTGTTCGAAGTCATCGTTCACGATCAGCAGATCGTAGCCCTGACCTGCTTCGATCTCCCGCCGCGCCTCGGACAGACGCCGCTCCACCGCGTCTGCGGCTTCCGTGGCCCGGTTTTCCAGGCGACGTCGAAGTTCGGCCATCGACGGAGGCAAGAGAAAAATCGTGAGAGCCTCCGCGAATCGGTCCTTGATCTGCTGTCCGCCTTGCACATCGATGTCGAGCAGTACGTCGACCCCTTGCTGCAACTGCTCCTGCACCGCGCTGAAGGCGGTGCCGTAACGCCGGCCGAACACTTCCGCCCACTCGACGAAATCGCCTTCGTCCACCATCCTCAGAAAGGTCGCATCGTTGACGAAGAAGTAGTCTCGCCCGTCCTGCTCGTGACCGCGCTGGGGACGCGTGGTGTACGAGATGCTTCGCGCCACGTTGGAAAGCGTCTCGAGGAGCCGGACGCAGAGAGAGGTCTTTCCCGTGCCCGACGCGGCGGAGATGACGATCGGGATTCCCGGCGGAGTCACTACGGTGCTCATCGCTACTCCAGGTTCTGAATCTGCTCTCGCATGCGCTCGATCTCCGACTTAAGCTCCACAACCTCGTGAGCCATGACGGTGTCGGAGCATTTCGAACCAATCGTGTTCGTTTCCCGGTTCATTTCCTGCACAAGGAAATCCAGCTTGCGCCCTACCGGCTCGTCGCGACCTTCGCCAAGGAACGAGCGCGCATGGTCGAGGTGGGCCTCGAGGCGCTCAATCTCCTCCGACACATCGAGTCTGTCGATCCAAACGACAAGCTCTTGGGCAACCCGCTCTTCGGAGACCTCCGTGTCGCCTCGGAAGCCTTCGAGACGCTCGGAGATCCGCTTCTGTTTCTCGGCCAAAGCAAGAGGGGAGCGGCGGCTGAGGACCTCGAGGCGCTTGGCTACCTGGTCGAGATGCTCAATCAAACGAGCCTGCAACAGGCGGCCCTCGGTAGAGCGCATCTCCAGGAGGCCCAACCCCGCCTGCTCGACCGCCTCGTCTACGGCAGACGCTAACCGGGTGACGTCGACATCGACCTCCCCCCCGGTCCTGAGCACTCCAGGGGCTTGTATCACGAGTGATAGCTCGACCTCACCGGCCAACCCCAATGCTGATTTGAGCTCCCGAAGCGCCGCCACCACCTCACCAGCACGCTCGACATCCACGAGGGATAGCCGCTCGCTCGGTCGTGATCGTTCAATGCTTAGCGATAGCTCGAGCCGTCCGCGGCTGAAGGTTTGTCGCAGCCTCCGGTCGACCGAGCCCACGAAGGACAGAAGAGGTCCTGCGGCTTGGACCCGGACATCGAGGAACTTGTGATTGACCGACCGCAGCTCCGCGGTCACCCGCGTGCCCTCGACATCCCCCTGCCCTCTTCCGAAGCCTGTCATGCTTCGCGGCATGCCGAACGGAACGCCTCCCTTTCGAGTCTTGTCAACTTCTTGGGTGACCGACTCCGAACGCTCCTCCGCCGCACGCAGCGAGGACGCGCTGAAATCCGGCTTGCGGCTCGTGCTCATCACGTTCCCATAGCCTGAATCAGTCGCTCAGCTCGACGAACCGCTGCCTCCACCCGCGTGCGTGCCGCCTCCACGGCAGCGTCGACCTCCGCTAAGTCCGCCTCCAACGACGGCGGCCGCGCCCCGTCAGACGAGAGAAGTCTTTGGGCGCTGGCCGAGAGGTCGGCCTCGTGGGTGTCCACCCAGCGTCCAAGCGTCCGAAAGACAGGGAGCGCCACGTCGAGGGCTTCACTGAGGGCCCGAGCACAGTCGCGCATGGAACCGAGGGCTTCCCGTTGGAGGTCGGTCCATTCCAGTGGCTCCAGGCGCTCGGCAACTCGGGCCGCGGTGAGGCACTCTCGAAGCCGGGACGAGGTGTCCGAAAGATCAGCGGCCCACTCGTCGAGGGGCGGAGCGGGCACCGGGCGTGCCGCTCCCCCGCGGCCCACGTGGGCCCGCATCGCCTCCTCTCGCGCCGCCGCATCCGTAGCCCGCAGGGCTTGTTGCGTCAAAGCGTCCACGGCTTCGAGGCCTTGACTCAGGCCGAGCCCAAATCCTCGCGCGACGGAGCGAAAGCGTTCAACACGCTCCCGCTCCAGCATGTGTCGGGCTTCGAGCTCCGGGGCGGCGTTGGCCAAGGCAATCTCTGCCCGTCGCGCGCGATCCGCAATCTCAGCCCATGCTCCCGCCATCGGTCGCAGCATTGTTCCTACCTCCCGAGACACGAGCTGAGACGACCGAAGGGCGGCCCTCACTTGGCCGAGGTCGCTCGTCATCGCCTCTCGGGTATCTCGGATCCGGTCCTTGACTGCGGTCACCGCCAAACGCACATCCTCGTCCAGATGCTCCCCCGTCCCGTCGGGCAGCACGATGAGCCCTTCTCTCCAGCGCCTCGCCTCCGCGTCTGCGCGAAGCGCATCAGAGGAGCGCTCGGCCTCTCGGCGAAGGAGCGCTTGCGCCACCAACGGAGCACCCCAGGCACGCTCAGGAGGCTGAGGGGCGGCAAGGGCCGTAAGCGGCCCCGCCCAACGACGGTGGACCCATAGGCCCGCCAGGAGAGCAACGATCGTGAGACCTCCGAGCGAAAGAACCAGGCTTGGGAAGCCCGGGTCGACCTCCGGCGGCACCGCGAGGCTGTCGAGCTGAGCTATGCGGGGGCCAAAATCATTCATCTGCCCCTCTGAGCTACGCAGGCTGTCACTGAGGGCCCGCGCCGCTCGGCCGCGCTCGACCCACTCCGAGACCAGCGCTTCGATTCGGGCCTGCGCCCGTGTCCGGGCAATCTCGGTAGGAAGCCACGCCGTAACTCCACCGAGCAGGACAGCCCCCACAACCGCCAGGACGGGGCTCCAACGAGGGGCGGGCCGCGAGTCTTCAGGCTCCGGGCGCACGCCGGAGCATGTACCAGTTCAGAAGAGCGACGGCCACGGGCCGACGGTCCCTGGCTCAGAGGTGAGAGACAGCGAGGGCGGCGTCGAAGGCCGTCGTCCCTCGGTGCGAAAGAGGCGTCCAATGGGACTGCGACTCTCCCTCGACATTAAGCGCCACAACGTGGGCCCGAAACCGTCGAAGGGCGGCAACAACCTCTTTGAAATCGTTCAGTGTCTCGTCCACGGGTCCTTCGGGAAGAGAGTCGAGGCCTACCACCTCTCGAATCCAGACGGGCCGACCGGCTCGCGTCACGACGACCACCCGACCGTTGCTGGCCACGAAGCATGCTTCGAAGCGTTCCACTCCCGCCTCTTCTCCGAGGACTTCAAGAGCTTGAGCCGTCCGATCCAGGGCTTGAGCCACCGCCCCCGGCTCGACGAGAGGATCCTCAAGAAGATCAGCTCGATGTAGCTCGGAGAGGAACATGGCGTGTGCCAGGCGTCCCCCGTGCCCGTCCCCCAGCACGTCGTGGGCGAAGGACGGAAGCCGCGGGGCTACGCTGCCCTGAAGGGCCCCTACCGCGCTCAGATCGCCCGCGTATCCAAAGAGCCAGCGACGGAATCGGAAGGGAGGAGCGTCCGCTTGATTCGCTTCCGGTCGCGCGCAAACGAACACGATCCGGCTCTTGAGGTCGCCCCCGATCCCGTAGGCGGAGCGATGCTCGAGCAGGGAAGCAGGCTTTCGGACGATGAGCCCTCGGTCATCGGCAAAATAGCCCACGCCCCAGGTCTCGTGGGGAGAAACCTCCGGAAGGGAAATCTCCCCTCTCAGCGCATGCAGGTGCGCGGGCATGAGGTCGGGGTCGTTGGCGATCGTGGCGAGCAGGTGGACCATCGGCAGCCTCATAGGCCGAACCATCCGACGGCAACGTCCATTTCTTGGACGTCGGGCGGCGTGGAGGCTGCGCAACCACGCCACCAGTGGCCACTTCGACGCAAGGGGGGCGTGGCGTTGAGCGGAGGTCACCTAAGGTGGCGACGTGCGGGGGGGTGCGCTAGGGTCCTCGCGTTGTCTGAGCTAGCCATGGGTATCGATCTGGGCACGAGCTACAGCTGCGTCTCGATCATCCAAAATGGAGTGCCCGTCGTCGTTCCCAACGACTGGGACGAACGCACCCATGCGTCCGTGGTTTCGTTCATGGAGGACGGCCGCGTCCTCGTAGGGAACGACGCGAAGAAACAAATCATCACCAATCCGACAAACACCGTTTATTCGGTGAAACGTCTGGTCGGTAGATTCTTCTTCTCTGAGGAGGTTCGCAAAGCACGCTCAGTGATGCCCTTCAATATTCAGGAGGGGCCCAACAACACCGTACGCATCATGGTGGCCGACACCATGTACTCGCCGCCAGAGATCTCCGCCATCGTCCTCAAAGAGATGCGGCAGATCGTCGAGAGCTTCACGAGTCAAACCGTAACCAAGGCCGTCATCACGGTGCCCGCTTACTTCAACGACAACCAGCGTCAGGCCACCAAGGACGCTGGAAAGATCGCGGGTCTCGAAGTGTTGAGGATCATCAACGAACCGACCGCGGCGGCCCTGACCTATGGCTTTGGGCAGGGCTACCACCAAAGGGTAGCACTCTACGACCTCGGCGGCGGAACCTTCGACGTGTCGATCCTAGACATCGGTGACGACGTCTTTGAGGTGATCTCCACTGCGGGCGATACGTATCTCGGAGGCGACGATTTCGACGACCGCATCATGCACTGGCTGGCCGACAGTTTTCAGCAGCAGCAGGGCGTCGATCTGCGCCAGGAGAAGTACGCCCTCCAGAAGCTGAAGGAAGCCGCCGAGAAGGCCAAGATCGGCCTTTCGGAGCATGAGGTCGTTCAGATTCACATCCCGCTCATTCATACGGACGAAGCGGGATACTCCCTGGACTTTTCGACCACCCTATCCCGCGCCGAGTTCAACCAGCTCGTGATGGATCTCGTGCAGCGTACCTTCAAGGTTTGCGACGAAGCTCTGCAGGCGGCCCGACTCACCGCTTCCGACATTGACTGCGTAATTCTCGTAGGTGGCCCGACAAGGCTCCCGATTATCCGAAGCTCGGTTCGCCACTACTTTCAAAAGCAGCCCATGACCGATGTGGACCCCGACGAGGTCGTGGCTATGGGGGCAGCCATCCAAGCGCACGCTCTTCTGGACGCTCAGCAGTCGACCTTCCTCTTGGATGTGACGCCGTTGACCCTCCGCATCGGGACCGTTGGCGGCTACACGGAGAAGGTCATCGAAAAGAACACGCCGATCCCGATCGACCGCACCCGTCGTTTCACTACGGCCGCCGACCACCAGGAGCGTGTCCAAATCCGGCGAACTCGAACTGACCGAGAAGAATATTCTCGGATTGGAGGTTTGACTCTCCCTGATAGACGCGGATTTGGA
>JBCBRU010000591.1:0-5701 GCA_039819565.1 Myxococcota bacterium
CTCGATCTTGGCGAGGTCGAGGACGTCGTCGACCAGTGCCTTCAGACTACGACCCGAGCGCATCAGGAGATCGACATGATGCTGCTCCTCCTCGCTACGCTCCACCGATCGGAGGAGCTGCCCTACTCCGAGGATGCCGTTGAGAGGAGTACGGATCTCGTGACTCATGGCGGCGACAAAGCGCGATTTGGCTTCACTGGCTCGATCTGCGCGTTGCCGCTCCGCGCTGAGATGACTCAGCAAGCGATGGTTGTTGACGAGGCCCACCAGGAAGTAACCCATGGTGGCCAACACCGAAGCCCCCAGCAGGACAGTTGCCTCGAGCGCACCCGTCTCGACCAGATAGAGCACCGGTAGCAACGAGAGGACGCATAGGTGAGCCAGGTAACTTGCAAGCCCAAAGGGCAAATGCGAGGCCCGCACCGCCGAGACACTGATCACTCCGCCGAACAGATAGATGAACCCACATATCTTTTCATGTAGCGTCGGCTCGAGCCACAACAGGATCCCAGGCACGTCGTAGGCCGCACAGTCGATGAAGTTCGCCCCAAGCTGGGCGAGGTAGCTTCGGCGGTCGCCGCGCTCTGACGCCCGGCGAAGCGTCACCATCATCAGCGCTTCCGCGAGCCCGTAGACGAGAGCCCAAGGAAGCACGGCCATGGGGTCAACCATGTATGCGGCCATGGCCATCGCGAACGCTGCGGCCACATTCCGGCCCACGAGATCATCCCGCATGGCCTGCCAATGGCGGCGGAGTTCGTCTGCGCGACGCCGCACCCCCAGCACGATCGAGCCATCGGCCTTCCCGGGCTCGTCTCGACCCGGCTCGGTCTCCGCGGAGGCATCCCGGCCCAAAACGAGACTCGGACTTGAACCAGCCACCCAAGGTCCGGAATCATGGGGCCTGGAGGACGAGGAACATGCTGGAATCCCTGGGGCAGATCTTGCCGCACGCCGCCCAACGCTACGGCGAGAAGACGGCGCTCATCATCGGCGACCGCAGCTTCACTTTCACGGAGCTCGACGGGCTTTCGAACCGGTTCGCCAACGCGCTCGCGGATCTCGGGGTCAAACCCGGGGACAGAGTCACCCTATACGCCGAGAATCGCTGGGAGTGGGTGGTGGCCTACCACGGCATCCTCAAGACCGGAGCGGTGGTGAATCCGATCAACGTGATGCTCACCCCCACCGAGGTCGAGTTCGTGGCCAACGACTGCGGGGCCAAAGCGGTGGTGGCCTCGCTCGAGAAGGCAGCCCCGATCCTGGACATCGGCACCCGCACCTCCGTCGACGCCGTCGTCGTCTTCGGCGCGGAGGTACCGTCCCCTGGGCTCTCCTTCGAGGCCCTCCTGGATCAGCACGCACCGAGCTTCGAGCCCGTGGTGAGCGGCTTCGAGAGTCTCTCCACCATCGGCTACACGAGCGGAACGACGGGCATGCCGAAGGGCGCTATGCTCAGCCATCGCGCCATCCTCCTCAACATCGCCATGACCGCGCAGGTCTTTGGTCGTGGTCCGAGCGACACCATGGTGAACGGCCTCCCGTTGCCCCACGTTTACGGCAACGTGATCCTCAACGGCGGGCTCTGGTTTGGGGGAAAGCTCGTGCTCCTCGAGCGCTTCGATCCTGCCCTGGCGCTCACCGCCATCGAGGAGCACCGAGGTACGATCTTCGAGGGCGTCCCCACGATGTACATGTATATGCTCGACCACCCGAGTCTGCCAGACCGAGATCTGAGCTCGCTCACTCGGTGCACGGTCGGAGGACAGACCATGCCCGCGGCCAAAGCCCGCGCCGTCGAAGCCCGATTCGGCTGCGAGCTGCTCGAACTATGGGGCATGACCGAGCTCGGCGGGCTCGGAACCGCCAACCCGAGCTACGGTATGAACCAGCACGGCTCCATCGGCGTCCCTATCCCCTTTGCACGCTGCAAGATCGTGGACAGCGAAGACGCTTCGAGGGAGTTGCCTCCGAACGAAGCGGGCGAACTCATGATCAAGGGCCCGATCGTCATGGAAGGATATTTCGGCAACGAGAGCGCCACCCGGGAGGCGATCGAGCCGGACGGGTGGCTTCACACGGGGGATGTTGCTCGGATGGACGAGCATGGCCTCATCTATATCGTCGATCGAAAGAAGGACATGATCCTTACCGCTGGCCATAACGTGTATCCCGCGGAGATCGAACGCGTGGTCAGCGCCCACCCCGCCGTCGCTCTCGTGGCCGTAGGAAAGACACTCGACGAGACCAAGGGTGAGCTCGCAAAAGCCTACGTGGTCCTCGCCCAGGGCAAGACCGCCACCGCCGAGGAGATCATCGCCCACTGTCGAGAGTCTCTCGCCGCCTATAAGGTCCCCCGGCAGGTCAAGTTCGTGGACGATCTGCCCAAGACCAGTACCGGGAAGATCCTGCGTCGGGAGCTCTCCTCACTCGACTGAAGGGACTCGCTTCATCCGGAAGCTGGTCTATCCGCGCCCAACTGACCTGGTCGCCGAACGATCGGCTGCGCGCCCACGCCATCGATGCCCAGCTCGTACGGGATGAACGGCGCCCGTCTCATTTCCAGTGCACTCGAGACGAAGCCAGCCGGACCGGGCTCATGGCCCTTCAGAGATGGACGACGAGGCGTTGAGGGTGCGTGTCCTCCGGCTCCTAGCTTTGGTTGCTCTGGCCACGGGGGCATCTCCCGCGGCGGCGGCGCCGCGCCCGAGCTGGGTGGACGACTGTCTCGACGTCGCTCGCCGCATCGAAAAGGGCAGCCTGTTTCTGACCGAGGAGGCCCACCATCAACGGATTCGAGACGCCCTGTACGCTCCCGCCGGACGGGAGCGCTTGAAGCGCCTCGAGGCGGCGCTCTGGGCGAGCGCCAACGCTGACGACCGGGAGAGCCTCACGAAGCTCATCAGCGCCTACCGCGCGGAGTCCGAGACCGCGCCTTCCCCCAGTAGCAAGACCTTGCTCGGGCTCTTCGAGGCGTTTCGGGAGACCCTTGTGTCACGCGACGTCGACACGGCCCTCGAGACCTTCGACCGCCTTCTGGCCGCGAACCCGCTCGAGCCTCGTCGGCGAGCCTTGGAGTCGACCCTCCGGGCCGCCATGTTGGCCTTCAACGGCCGTCTGGACGAGGCCGTGACGGCGATCCGTAACGGACTGGCGGCCGCTCGGTCCGTCGAGGGTGAGCGGGCCATTCGGGGACGCCTCCTAGAGCTGGAGAGCGTCGTGTACGACACCCTCGGAGACTACACGGGCATGGTCGAGAGCCTACGCGCCGCCATCGAGGAGATCGAGGCGTCGAAGGCCCCGTTTCGCGGGCAGCGTACGGTCCACAACCTTGCTTGGGTGCTGAGCGAGCAGGGGCATCATGAGGAGGCCGTCGAAGCGAGTCAGATCTTCGAACGACTCTCGCAGAAGACTGGCCTCACGGACCGTTTCTATGCCAAGCGCCTGTGCTCAAAAACGGCCGAAGCCCAGGGCGACATCCGCAGACAAAAGAAGTGTCTCCTCGAGGCGGTACGTTTCGTCGACGGTGCCCGCCACCGCGAGCTCGAACTCTATCTCACCCTGAGCCGCACCTTACTCAGACTTGGGGACACCAAAGGCGCGTCACGCTATCTCACGGCGGTCAAATCGCATCCCGACTTCGGGAAGAACCGCACCGTGAACCTGGAAGCTGACCTTGTCGAGGCGGAGCTACAGCATGCCCACGGTGAGTTCGAGAAGGCTTTCCGGGGCATCCGCGACTACCACGAAAAGGCGGCCCAGGCCCGAGCTCAAGAGCTCAAGAAGGCCACCGAGGAGCTGCGAAGGAGGAACAATGCGGAAGCAGGGCGCCTAAAGGAGAGAGCTAAGCTCCTCGACGATCAGATGACCCTGCAGCGCGAGGTCATCGTCCGCCAGCGTCAGGCTGCGTTTCTCGGTCTATGTATATTCGTGGGGGGCGTTCTCGTGATTCTCCGACAGCTTCAGGTCGGTCGACGGCTCAAGCAAGCCAGCCAGGACGCGCTTCGGGCCAGCGCCGCCAAGTCGGAGTTTTTGGCCAACATGAGCCACGAGATCAGAACGCCCATGAACGGGGTTCTGGGCATGGCCGAGCTCCTTCAGGAGACCCACCTCGACGAACGGCAGCGCGGCTTCGTAGACACGATCTACAACTCCGGCTCGGCACTGCTCACCGTCATCAACGACGTCCTCGACTTCTCGAAGATCGAAGCGGGCAAGATGGACCTCGACCTCTCTCCCTTCGACCTCGATGCCGTCGTCGAGGACGTGGCCGCGCTATTGGTGACCAAGGCTCGTGCGAAGAACCTCGAGCTCGTGACCCGATACCAACCCGACCTCCCGCGGCGGCTCCTCGGCGATGGCGGTCGGATCCGGCAGATCCTCACCAATCTCGTCGGCAACGCGGTCAAGTTCACCCACGAGGGATACGTCCTTATCGACGTCTCGGGGCAAGAGCGGGGCGGCCGGATGCACTTCCGGATCGCCGTCGAGGATACCGGCATCGGAATCCCCGAGGACAAGCTCGACGCGGTGTTCGAGCAGTTCACGCAAGCCGAGAGCTCCACCACGCGGCGCTTCGGCGGCACCGGGCTCGGGCTCTCGATCACCAAACGCCTCGCGGAGGCGATGCAGGGCTCGGTCGGGGTCGAATCGGTACATGGCGCAGGATCGACCTTTTGGATCGAACTGCCGCTCGGCCAAGCTCCCGAGGAAGACCCAGGGAGGTCCGTCCCGGTCAATCTCCGGGGGAAGAGGGTCCTCATCATCGACGACCTGGCCGCGAACCGCCAGATCCTCGAAGAGAAGTTCCTAAGCTGGGGCATGGATGTCGCATCGGCCGCTTCGGCTCGGGAGGCACTGGAAGGCCTGCGTGCAGCGGTCGCGGCGGGTCGTCCGTTTCAGCTCGCCGTGACCGACTTCGACATGCCCGAGATCGACGGGGCCGACCTTGCCCGCGAGATCGGGGGTCAGCCTCAGCTGTGCGGCACGAAGGTCATCGTTCTCTCCTCGGTCGACGGCACGGACTCCGCCCAAGCCTTCGACGGAGTTCCGACCGAGGCCATCCTCACCAAGCCCGTCCGCTCCGCCCAGCTCCGGTCCCAGATCGAGCGCACCTTCGGAGCTCAACCGGCTCCGAGCGCCGAGCTTCGTCCCGCGCTGAAGACCGACGTTGACCCTCCGACCCCGTCGTTGAAGAGGCGCGTCCTCGTCGCCGAGGACAACCCCGTCAATCGGAAGATCCTCGCGCACATGATGGACGCCGACGGCTTCGAGCTCACCTTCGCCGAAGATGGCCGCCGCGCCGTCGAAGTCTTCCGAGAGGCTACCTTCGACCTCGTCCTGATGGATGTCTCGATGCCAGAGATGGACGGCCTGGAAGCGACCCAGGCCATTCGCGCCCACGAAGCCCGCGGCTCGCTCCCCGCGACGCCTATCGTCGCCCTCACCGCACACGCCCTCTCCGGCGACCGAGAGCGATTTCTCGCGGTGGGTATGGATGACTACCTCACCAAACCCATTCAGCGGCAGGTGCTGGAGGAGGCGGTGCAGCGGTGGACCTCCTAGATGCGCCCGGCGTGAATTGTGAGCCGCCCCTCCGGGTGATGGATCTCGCCGCGTGGTCGTTCGGCGAAGAGGAAGCCTACCGAGGTAGGCGACGATGAGAGTCGCGAAGCGACGGCCGAGCGAGCACGCGGCGAGA
>JBCBRU010000592.1:0-5694 GCA_039819565.1 Myxococcota bacterium
CGAAGCGGCCAGGGAGTGCTTCGTAACGCAACAAGGTCCCGAAAAGAGGGTCCCCGGCGCCGAGCACGACCTTGAGCGCCTCCATCGCCTGCGCCGTGGCCGGGGTGCCCCTCGTACACGGGGCCATCCATCGCTTCGAAGGCCAGGTCGCGGTGTTTCATCCCGGTGGGGGACACCCCTGCTACCGCTGCCTCTTTCCGGAGATGCCTCCGCCCGAAGCTACGCCGAGCTGCGCCGAGGCGGGGGTGGTCGGCACCTTGCCGGGGGTCATCGGCACGCTGCAGGCGATGGAGGCGCTCAAGGTCGTGCTCGGCGCCGGGGACCCTCTTTTCGGGACCTTGTTGCGTTACGAAGCACTCCCTGGCCGCTTCGAGAGTCTCCGCTTCCCTCGAGATCCCGACTGCTCCACCTGCGGCCTCCCGAGCTGAGCTTCCGGTCGGACTCGGCCGGTCCGGGAGGCCAGTATTCCCGAGGGTGTGCGAGTCCATTCAGTTGTCATGGAAACTCCACACAGACGTCTCCGGTGTGGGCCAAGGTCGCGCGCGCGAGCGCCTAGCTCGAAGGAGAAACCATGATGATGGAAAAGCTTAAGTACGGCCGCAGCGCGCTGGCGCTTGCGATGGCTGTCGCCACCGCCGCCTGCGGTGAAGACGGCGCTCAGGGACCCCAAGGTGCCACCGGTCCTGCCGGGGCCACCGGCCCCGCCGGGATGGACGGTATGGACGGCACGAACGGTATGGACGGCGCCAACGGGACCAACTCCCTGGTGCTTCAGACCGTGATCGGACCGGGCGCGGACTGCTCGAACGGCGGCGTCCGCATCGACAGCGGCGTCGACGCCGACAGCGACGGCATGCTCGCCATGGGCGAGATCGACACCACGAACTTCGTCTGCAACGGCGGGCAACCTTTCACCCTCCAGCTCCTCCACTTCGCGGACATCGACTCGAACGAGTCAGTGGCTCTCGGCAACGTCGACGAGTTCTCGGCGCTGATCGACGGCTTCCGCAAGGACCCCGTGTTCGGGCCGGCCACCGTGGTCATCTCCTCGGGCGACAACATCATCCCGGGACCGCGCTACTTCGCGGCGGAGAACAACACCGTTCGCGAGATCACGGGCAGCAACGAGCCCGGCCACGTGGACCACTTCTTCATGAACGCCTTCGGGGTGGCCGCTTCGGCCCTCGGAAACCACGACCTCGACCAGGGCCCCGGCGAGCTCGCCGACGCGCTCCAGAGCGAGACCCGCGGTGACGCCGTCTTCCCCGGCACCACCTTCCCCTATCTTGCCGCCAACGTGGACTTCAGCGGCGAGGACGATCTCGCCGTCGGCACCGACGGCGAGGACTATCGCCTCCTCGGCGGGGGCGTGGCCGGAAGCGCCACCGTGCGCATCGGTGATGAGGTCATCGGCGTGGTGGGCTGCTCCACCCCCGACCTCCCCACCATCACCGCCAGCGGCATGCTCGTCGTCGACGGGAGCCTCATGATGATCAACGAGCTCGCGGCCGCTATTCAGCCCGAGATCGACGCCCTGGTGGCCCGCGGGATCAACAAGATCATCGTCACCGCCCACCTCCAGAACATCGCCAACGAAAAGGCGCTGGCCGGCGCCCTTCGCAACGTAGACATCATCGTGGCCGGCGGCTCCAACACCCGCATGGGCGACGCCACCGACGCCCTCTATCCCGGGGACATGATGTTCGACGAGGCTTACCCCTTCCAGACCACGGACGCCGACGGCACGCCGACGCTCATCGTCAACACGGATGGCGACTACAAGTACCTCGGCCGCCTCGTGGTTGGCTTCGACGACGCCGGCGTCATCATCCCCTCGAGCATCAACCCCGAGGTGAGCGGCGCTTGGGCTTCCACCGCCGGCAACGTGCTGCTCTCGGGAGGCACCGCCATTCCTGAGGTCGTCGTGGTTCGCGACGCCGTGCTCAGCGTGATCGAGGCTCAGTTCAACAACGTGGTCGGTCACACCGACGTCTTCCTCGAGGGCCGCCGCACCAAGGTTCGCACCGAGGAGACCAACCTCGGAAACCTCACCGCGGACTCCATGAAGTGGTACGCCGAGCGCTGCACCGAGCTCTCCACGACCTCGGTCCTCGCCCTCAAGAACGGCGGCGGCATCCGCGCCGAGATTGGCGACGCCGTGGTCGACGGCACCACCACCACCCTCAACCCGCCCTCGAACGTGGGGCTCGCCATGGCCGCCCCCGGGGACGTGAGCGAGGGGCACTTCCGCGGCACCCTCCGCTTCGACAACGGCGCCGTGATCCTCAACGCCACCGGCACCGAGCTCAAGCAGCTCCTCGAGCACGGCGTCCGCGAGGTTGCGCCCGGCGCGAGCGACCCCGGCGACTTCCCCCAGGTCGGCGGCATGTGGTTCAGCTGGGATCCGATGGGCACGGCCCAGGTCAGCGACGACACCGGCGTGATGACCGAGGGCGATCGGATCAAGGACCTCTGGGTCGACACCAACCGTGACGGCACTCCCGACACCGCAATCTACATGGCCGGCATGGCCACCGCGGCCGCGGCCAACACCTATACCCTGGTGACCCTGAACTTCCTCGCCAACGGCGGCGACGCCTATCCTTTCCCCGCTCTCAGCGCCGCGAACCGCCGCCAGCTCTACTCGGGCCGGGGCTTCGGGGATCCGGACGCGGACATGGATGGCAACCCGGACTTCCCGATCCTGACCAACTGCGACCCCGGCATGCAGAGCGGCTTCAGCTACACGGGCGGCGAGCAGGACGCGATCGCGGAGTACTTCATCCAGTTCCACCCCACTCCCGCCATGGCCTTCAACACCGCTGAGACCCCGCCCGTCATGGACCTGCGGGTGCAGAACCTCAGCATCGTGATGGCCTTCACCGCGCCCTGATCCGGTCGGCTCCGCTCTGACGAATGGGTCAGGGCGGACCTTCTCCGCTCCCGCCTCTCATCCTCCCCCTCTCCTCCCTCACCCTGCGCAGGATAACTTTCACGTACCGGCGCGTAGTGGCGCCGATACGAGGACGACCCTTCACGGGAACCGCATGCGGGCCTGCGTGGTAAGCGGCGGCGGTACGTCGGAGATCTCCGTCGTAGCGGCCGTAGAGGAACGCAAGGTATCGGGCTCCGCCCCGCAGGCTCTCCTTCGCGTCGAAGGGGTCCCATACTCCCATCTCCCGGGCGGTGGCGGGCATCAGCTGCATGACGCCCATCGCTCCCGCGTGGCTGATGACGTGCGGACGAAATCCGGACTCGGTGCGCACCACCGCCCGCATCAGGGCCAAAGGCACCCGAAACTCCGCCGCTGCTTCTCGGATGAGGGTGTCCTGGTCCTGTCCGCAGCTGCTGATCGGATGAAAGGGCAGGTGGAGTCCGAGACGCACGAGGGCCACCGCCTTATCCGACAAGTGATGCACGGAGAGGAGGTGAGGCCGTCCGCCGGTCCAGCGAACGCCGGTGTTGATGGCCGAGATGCCCAGGAGGACACCCACGATGATTGTCAGGAAGGGTTGACGGACGAAGCCCCGCAGATACCGATGCTGACGCTCTCCGATCGCCTTGCGAGCGGGCCGGGTCCACGGCTCGAGCCCTGGCGCCACCGCCTCCGTGGCGAGCAGGAACATCATCTGGAGCATGCTCAGCGCGGCCAGGAGGAGGACCAGCGCGATCCGCGCCGCCGCCCCAAGCCAGCTGAGAAGAAGCCCCATGCGCATACTGTTGGCCCCGCCCCACACTACAGCAAGAAACCGCGCGTGCCCCCGCCGCTATCCCTTCGGTCGCGCCGAATGGGTGTCGGTCAAGGTGCGAATTGCCCGTCCAGTGGAGCCCCTGCTATGCGGTTTTCGTGAGTCTGGGCCTCTGGGTCATCGAAAGAAACGGGCGCGAGATCGCGCGGGTGCCCGTCGAATCAGGGGAGGTATCGGTGGGTTCGGCGCCGGGCTGCGACATCCGCCTCGAGGGAGAGGAGGTCGCGGCGCTCGCGGCGCGGGTGGAGCCGGACGGCGAAGAGGCGCTCCCGGTGACCCTCTTCGACGACCGGGGTGGGATCCTGGACCTCCGTCGCATCCGTTTCGGGGACCGTTTCCAGCTCGGCGACTACGGGCTTCGGCGCGCCCGGGAAGCGGGCCTCTCCGTGCAGGGCACGGTCCCTCTCTCCCCAGGAGCCCACGCGGGCGCCCCCGAACCCCTCCGCCTGGAGCTGCCGTCCGGTCCGGCCGAGGTCCAGGTCGGAGCAAGGGCGAATCTCGGCCGGGACCTCGGCAACGATTTCGTCTTCGACGTCGGAGCCGTCTCCAGCTTTCACTGCCGTATCGAGGCCACGCCCTCCGGCTGGCGGGTGGTCGACCAGGGCTCCACCAACGGCACCTTTCTCGACGGCATTCGGGTCGAGAGCGCTCCGCTGCCGACCAAGGGGGTCCTGCGCCTGGCGGACGTCGAAGTCCCCTTCGGGGGCTCTCGGGAGGATCCGGTCGAGACCTTCTACGGCCTCGTCGGGCCGAGCCCGGTGATGCAGGAGGTCTTTCAAAAGATCCGTCGTCTCGCCCCCCTGGACGAGCCGGTCCTCGTCCTCGGCGAGTCTGGCACCGGCAAGGAGCTCGTGTCTCGGGCGCTCCACGACGCCTCGCCGCGCGCCAAGAAGACCTTCCTCGCCAAGAACTGCGGAGGCATCCCCGAGGCCCTGGCCGACGCAGAGCTCTTCGGCTCCCTTCGGGGCGCTTTCTCCGGGGCCGAAAACCGCGTGGGGGCCTTCGAAGCGGCGGCCGGCGGGACGGTGTTCCTTGACGAGGTGGGTGAGCTCCCTCTTTTGGTGCAACCCAAGCTGCTCCGCGCGGTGCAGGAGCGGCGCATCGAGAGGCTCGGCTCCCAGGGCGAGCGGCCGGTAGACTTCCGGCTGGTAGCCGCCACCCACCAGCATCTCCCCTCGATGGTCGAGGCGGGTCGCTTTCGGGCGGACCTTCTTCACCGCATCAACGTGTTCGAGATCCAGCTCCCCCCTTTGCGAGACCGTCGGGAGGACATTCCCCTCCTCGCTCAACGTCTCCTCGGCAGTGAGGCCTGCGACCTTTCGGATGCGGCCCAAGCGGAGCTGCTTCGCTACGCGTGGCCGGGCAACGTTCGTGAGCTGCGAAATGTGCTGCTGCGCGCGAGCACCTTCCGGCGCGGCTCCCGTATCGAGGTGGGAGACCTCAGCTTCAACGCGTCTGCAGTCAAGCCTGCGGCTCCGGCCGTGGCACGAACCCCGGCCGCGGATCGATCCGAGACGCGGCGGAGCGGACGGCGCCTGCGTCCCGAGGAGGAAGCCGAGCAGCGCCGAGAGACGATGCAGGCGTGGGAGGCTTCGAATCGCTCGGTGACCGCGGCCGCGAAGCTCCTTGGCATCGCCAAGAGCACGATGTCTCAGCGCAAGACGAAGTACGGCCTTCCGGGCCCTTGAGGGGAGAGCGCTCTAGCGGTCGGGGTCGAGGCGGGACAGAGGTGCGGTGAGGGACCCTACGAGCCCGTCGAGGCGGTCGGCCTCTTCGGCGTGGGGGGTGGCGATGCGGGGGTCGAAGTCCTCCCAAGCCCGGGCCCGAGCCCGCTCTTCGGTTTCGACGGCCATTCGACCCAAGGCTCCGGCCGCCCCCCACGCCGAAGAGGCCGACCGCCTCGACGGGCTCGTAGGGTCCCTCACCGCACCTCTGTCCCGCCTCG
>JBCBRU010000593.1:0-5688 GCA_039819565.1 Myxococcota bacterium
ATTCGCAACTCACCTTCATCGATGGCGGGCGCGGCGTGCTCCTGCATCGCGGGTACTCCATCGAAGACCTCGCGGCCAAAGCCTCCTACGTCGAGGTGGCCCACCTGCTCCTTCCCGAGCTCGGCCAGTACTTCGTGACAAGACTCGCGGAGGACCTTCGCGCGCGGGTCATAGTTCTTGTAGACGCGATGTCCGAAGCCCATGAGCCGGAAGGGATCGTTCTTGTCCTTGGCCCGGGCAAGATACTCAGGGATACGGTCTTTGGAGCCGATCTCCATGAGCATCCGCAGGCAAGCCTCGTTGGCTCCGCCGTGGGCGGGTCCCCACAGAGAAGCGCATCCCGCGGCGATGCAAGCGTAGGGATTGGCTTGGCTAGAGCCCGCCAGGCGAACGGTGGCGGTGGAAGCATTCTGCTCGTGGTCGGCATGGAGCACGAGGAATCGGTTCATCGCTCGCGCCAGCACTGGACTGACCTTGTACTCCTCCGCCGGGACCGAGAAGCACATGTGGAGGAAGTTCCCTGCGTAGTCGAGGTCGTTGCGCGGATACACGAAGGGTTGTCCGATCGAGTATTTGTAGGCCATCGCGCAGATCGTGGGCATCTTGGCTACGATTCGGTGGGTAGCAATCTCCCTTGCGTGCGCATCGCCGACGTCGGTGTCTTCGTGATAGAACGCGCTTAGAGCGCCCACCGTACCTACCATCAGGGCCATGGGATGCGCGTCGCGGCGGTACCCTTGGAAGAACTGCTTGAACTGCTCGTGCACCATCGTGTGGTAGGTGATGGTCTTCTCGAAACGCTCGAGCTCCGCCCGGTTGGGGAGCACGTCGTAAAGGAGCAGGTGGGCCACCTCGACGTAGGAGGCTTTGGCCGCGAGGTCTTCGATGGAGTACCCGCGATGCAGGAGCACGCCGCGCCCGCCATCGATGAAGGTGAGTTGCGAATCGCAGCTCGCGGTAGACAGAAAGCCCGGATCGTACGTGAAGTAGCCCGTGTCCCGGAAGAGCTTCGAGACGTTGAGAACCTTCGGCCCGTGTGTCGGGGCCATCACCGGAAGCTCGTAGGTCGTACCGTCGGGAAGGGTGAGAGTGGCCTTCTCCTCGCCGGGCCCATGGGTCGGAAGATCCGGAAGCGCGTTCGACATTTCGAGGGTCTATAGCATCCGGCAGGGTCGGTGACACCCGCGACGCAAGGCGCTTGGAAGCGTACGCGCGCGCCCGTCACGGCGTGGACCGGACCAGCCCCGTGGCGCCTCACGGTGAGGCGGCGCGGGTCTTTCCCGCGCGGGCTTGGTCCAGCAGGGCTTCGATCGAAGGCGGCGGATAGCCCGCGAATCGCATGCGGCTTCGTGCCGCGTCGAACTCCGCCTCGCTGGCGCCGGTCTCGACCAGGGCCACGAGGTACAGGCGCCACGTGTCCCTCGGGGCGCCGAGATCCAGGGCTCGCGATAAGGATCGTCGGGCCGTCTGGAAGTCTCCGTTGGCGCCCGCCCGCCGCCCTCGTTGGATCTCAGCTCGAGCTCGAGCTCCGCGGGCCCGGGCGAGCGCCGAGGCGAGGACGGAACGCTCAGGCATCCATCCCGCGCGTTCAGCCAGCGCATGTCCGAGCTCGAGGGCTTCGAGATGCTGGGACCGCACGAGGTCAGGTCCGAGTTCGGCGAGCTGCGCGCGGAGGTATGCGCCTCCCGTGGCGGTTTTCGTGAGCCCATTCCAAACCAGCCAGCCCCAACGGTCTTGATCGAAGAGCGGGGCCTGGGCAGGGAGGCTCTCGCGTACACCCGCGCGGTCGTCGCGAAGGCGCGCTAGCCACACCGGACCTGAGCCATCGAGTTCGGCCAGGGCCTGGCGGCGCTCGGGTCCGGCCGGCTTGGCGTAGGCGCCGAACACGTCGGCGCGTGCGCGGAGCGGCCCCTGCACCTCAGCCAGCTGCGCGGCGGCTTGCTCCGTGTCGCCGTCGAGGAGCGCCAGTCGGCCCTCGAGGTAGCGGCGCGCGTCCCTGCTCAGGGCGGGGCTCAAGGCTTCGAGGTTTGACCTAGCGCGCCTCTTGTCGGCCCGTGTTCGGTCGACCGCGAGCTGTCCGTCGGGCGTCCCGAGGAGCGACTCCATGACGGCGAGCGCGATCTCCGGACGACGTGCGGCGGGCTCGATCAGCGAAGCGGCTAGGGCCTCGCGAGGGAGAACGCCTTCGAGGCTTTGCGTCGCGGTCGCGGTCCGAGGGGCCCGGAGCTCTACGAGCGCCGAGTCATCGGTGTTGACTGGGCCCGGGCTAGGTGGAGGGTCACCCGGACGCCCCGAGGCCACGACCCGTCGAATGAGGTGGAGGTCATCCTCGACGCTGCGAGTAAATTGCAACACGGGGTGATGTCGAAGCTCCGCGAAGCGATCCACGTCGACAGCAATGGAACCCTTCTTTCCTACGAGGTAGAGCGCCCCACTCTCTTCTAGATGATAGATTACGAAACTATCGAAGACTCTCGTAAAGGCTCGGACCAACCCATGAAGAGCCACGGCGTCCATTCTGCCCAGGCCAAACCAGGTGCAGAAGACTCCGTCGTCGGCGAGGTTGTCGTGGGCAAGGTCAAAGAACTCTTCGGTAAAGATGCTGGACGCCACCCACGGGTGAGCGGGCATCGACGTGATGATGTCGAAGAGCGGTCCTTGTCGTGCACGATTTTTGAGGAGGTGATGTCGTGCGTCGTCCAGCACGAGCTGCACCCGATCATCCTCGAGCGGGGAGGCGCCGGAGGGAAAGACATGGCCCAAGGCCTCCACCACCGAAGCTTCGAGTTCGATAACCTCGATCTCGTTGGTGCCAAGGGCGAGGAGGGCCTCCAGCGTCGATCCCGCTCCGAGGCCGACCACCAAAGCGCGGGAGGGTGAGCGATGATGGGCCAGGGGGACCGCGGCCACCATCAGGGACTCGTAGATTGGGTGCGGAGGCAGGGGCTTTCGACCCCCTTGGCCGAGGCCACTGAGAGAGAGGGAGCGTGAACCGCGCATGTCCGATACGACGACGGTGGCTCCCTGTCCTTCGGCGAAGAACTGAACCGCGGATCGGCGCTTCTCGAGGTAGCGCTGGAAGGCGGCGTAGCTTCGGCCTGCTGCGCTTCCCCGTCCGCCCAGCGAGAGGGTCTGAACATCGAAGCCGCCCCAGGCTGAGACCGCTAAGATAGGAGCGAGCGCGAGCCCAGCCCGCAGAACCGGGGGTTCCTCGTCCGCGAGAAGTCCGGAGGCGAGCGCGCCCACTAGCGCGGTGAAGAGCAAGCCCACGAAGACCGTGGCCACGCTTCCGGCGAGAGGGAGCAGGAGAAAGCCGCCTGCAACTGAGCCTGCGATGGAGCCGACAGTGTTGGCCGCATAGATCCCGCCCAGGCTCTTCCCTGTTCCGGCGGCGCGGCGCTCGATGATGGCCATAAGGACTGGGAAAGAAGCGCCGGAGGCTGACGTGGGCACGATCAGGGCGAGAAGAACGACCAAGAGCTGGAGGTGGAGGCCTTCGAGCCCCGGGCTCGAGTAGGGGATGCTTCGCAGGGTGTAGGCCAGCCAAGGAAGCACCCACGTCAGAGCGATCAGGGAAAGCAGGGTCACGAGTTGAAGGGCGGCCAGCCAAGCCGCCGGAGCGCGACTCCCGCGGAGGGGTCGGGCAATGAGGAGACTGCCCACCCCGATACCCACCAAAACCGCGATGAGCACCGACCCTACGGCGTAGACGGTACCGTCCAGAAAGATGGAAAAGAGGCGTACCCAGGCCACCTGAAAACAGATCGCTGAGAAACCCACCGCGAAGGCCAGAGCGGTCGCGACCCAACGAACCTTATCGGGGACGTCGTCATCCGGGTTCGATCTCGAGTCTTCCAGGCTTTGGGTTGTAGAGTCCTCGAGCGAAAGCGCGAGGGCCGCGGCCACCAAGTTGACACCTACGGTCACCACAGTGGCCAGGAAGACGCCAAGCCAGGGGAGGAGAGCGTAGGTTACAAGGTAGGCGCCAAAACATGCTCCAAGTGTGTTGAACCCGTATATTAAGGCCGAGCCAGAGCCGACCGCCTCGTCTTCGACCACGATCGCTCGTGCGACCGCAGGGAGAGTTGCGCCCATGAGCACGGTGGGACCCAGGAGGAGCGGGCCGGCTACAAGCGCTCGCACGAAAGCCCCGCCTACGCCCGGACCGGGATCGATGAGGGCGAAGAGGTCGCCGACGTGAGTGAGTAGGGGATACAGCAGCAAGGCGAGGACGCCGGTGCCGACCTCTAGCCCCGCGTAGACCCGTATCGGGCGCGTCATACGTCCGACCAGGCCCCCCGAGACCCAGGCTCCGAGGGCTAGCCCCCCGAAGAACACGGCGAGAACCGTCGAGAAGGACAGGGTGGTGGATCCGAAGCTCAGGGCGAGAAGCCGCACCCACAGAAGCTCGTATGCGAGCCCGGCGAACCCGGACAGGACGAGGCACAAGAGCAGATGAAGGTTCCTCATCGAAGGGGGCGGAAGATAGAGAGGCGCCGGTTTAGGGGTCAAGACAAGGTCTCGCGCGAAGCAGTGCGGGGAGTGGTATGGGACGGGAGTGCGGGCACCTCGGGCAGTGGCCGTCGAGCTCGCCAGGCTCCTGCGGGGGGAGATCGACGTTCGGGACTTCCCGTGGCTGGATCCCACCGAGCGACGCGCGCTCGGGGCTCTCGGGATGTCGATGCTTGAGGCCGGTCGGGCCGGCGACGCCCAAGCTGCTTTCTCGGTGCTCGCGGATCTCGAACCGGAGCACCCGCTCCACCATCTGATGATGGGGCACGCTTCCGCGCTCGCGGACGAGGTCAGCGAGGCCTTCAAGGCCTTCGGTCGAGCCATCCGTCTGTCGGCGCAAGATCCCGAGGCCCGTGCGGTGGCACGTGAGGCGTTCCTCGCTCGCGGCGATCTTCTGCTTCGTTTGGGCCGGGTAGTGCAGGCTCGAGCGGACCTGGCCGACGCCGCCGAACGCATGGACGATCCTGCGCGGCGTAGTTCTATAGAGGCGTTCCTCGCGGGCTGAGTTGATTGGTGTGCTGTAATTGGATACAGTGTGTGAAAGTGAGCGACATAAATGACCGTTAAGAGAGGAGGGGGCCCGAGGCCGCCGGGGCCGAGTCCTCGTCGCGCCCGGCCTAAGCGTTCGCGAGGGGTTGATCACGTGGCGGACGCGGAGGCCGCCGTTGAGGAGGGGGTGGAGCCGGGGCTTCCGCCCGCCGACATTTCCCTGCGCGGACATCCGAGCCCTCTTTCCGCCGTGATCGCCGAGGGGCTCGGTCAACTCGCTCGAGCCGAGGGTTGGTCTGCGCAGCGGAGCGCTCTCGACGTTCGGATGGGCACCATGGCCGAGGGCGCTTCGAAGCCCACCGCCGACGCGTCTCTGGCGGAATCCGGCTTTGTGCGCCTGCTCCAGCGCAGCGGAGATCGAAAGCGGGCGGTGGAGGACGGGCGGCAGCTCGCTCGACTCGCCCTCGTGGCTGTGGGGGACCAGGGCTTGCCTGCAGCTAAGGCGGACCGCGAGCGCCAACTCGAGGGGGACCTCAAGGAGGTCGGTTCAGCGATCCAAGCCCTCATCCGGGACGATGATCCCCGCCTCACCACTCGGGTCGAAGGCTTAGCTCAGAACATCGCCTTCACGGCTGAGGTCATGGGGCGCTCCCGCGCCTCTCGCTCGGCGCAACCTCGACTGGACGC
>JBCBRU010000594.1:0-5683 GCA_039819565.1 Myxococcota bacterium
GCCAGTCGAACTCGATGCCGGGCATCTCGTCCTGTTTCGGGAAATAGCCCGAGATCGGGTCGTCCTCTCGGATACGGCCCGATTTTGCCCCCGCGACGTAGCAGGTGCTCACGTGCACCAGCTTGGCGCCGAGGTCGCGGGCCAGCCGGGCTACCTCCCGAAACAGGACGAGATGCCCGGCATCGAGTTCGACTGGCAGCGTGAGCTCTCGGACGTCACCCGCATCATTCAGCAGGTCAAGGACCGCACCGACGACGCCGCCCTGGAGGCTTCCTTTCGGACGGAGGCCCTGGCTCGACTCAAAGCGGAAGGTCGGGAGCCCCATGAGCGCACGGTGCGCGCCGCCGTCGCCAACCAGCGCCGTCGCTGGGTGACCGAAGAGCAGATTCGGCTCGGCCTCGAGCGCGCCCGGCACTGGGGCTGGACGAACATCTACACCTACTCGAAGGCCCTCGGAGAACAGGCCCTCGCGGCCACCGAGGGGCTCGAGTGGTGCATCGTGCGTCCCGCCATCGTGGAGTCGGCCCTCGAGTATCCCTTCCCGGGCTGGAACGAGGGGATGAACACGAGCGCGCCGCTCGCCTACCTTGGGCTCCACGGGCAAGTCGACTTCCCCGGAGACAACGACCTGATCCTCGACGTGGTGCCGGTGGACTTCGTGGCCTCGACCACCCTGGCCGCGGCGGCCGCCCTCCTGGAAGGGGAGACGAGCCGGGTCTATCAGGTGGCCGCGGGGGACGTGAACCCGTGCACGATGGCCCGGACCATCACCCTCGTCGGCCTCTACAAGCGTCGGAAGACCAAGGCCAAGCTCGAGCGCGGAGAGATCAATCGCACCCGCGCCGAGTTCGACCTTCGCCGCGAGCCCCAAGCCATTAGCCGGGCCACCTTCGAGCGTGTGTCCACCCCTCTGGTGGCAAAGTGGGTGCGGCGCGCCCGGGGCGTCCTCGACGAGATGGCGCCCGAGCGCTACGGGCCCCTGGGCGCGGCGGTCAGCCGGGCCCGGCAAAAAGTGAAAGAGGTCGAGGACGACCTCGATCGCGTGCTCGACGCCTTCGACCTGTTCATGCCCTTCATCTGGGAGAACCGGTACGTCTTCACGACCAAGAACGCGCGCGGCCTCTTCGACCGCATGAGCGAGGCGGACCGGGCCCTCCTCCCCTACGACACCGAGGGCCTGGATTGGCGCCGGTACTGGCTCGACGTCCACATGCCCGGCCTCGAGCGCTGGGTGTTTCCCAAGCTCGACCTCGACGGCCCCAAGCGCATCGCCATTCCCCGCGATTACCGAGACCTCGCCGAGCTCTTCGACGTACGCACGCGGGAGCACGGCCGGCACATCGCCTACCGTCGCCTCGGCGGCGACTCCGACAGCGAGGCCTTCACCTTCCGCGACGTGCGCAAGGCAGCCTTCGCGGCTAGCCGCGAGCTCGAAGCTCAAGGCGTGGGTGAGGGGGACCGGGTCCTCCTCGTGTCCGAGGGCCGACCGGAGTGGGGCATGAGCTACTTCGGGATCGTCCTCGGCGGAGCGGTCGCGGTGCCGGTGGACGTCGACCTCTCCGCCCGAGAGATCGCCAACGTCGCTCGGGCTTCGGGAGCCAAGCTCGCCGTCTGCTCGCCCCAGTACTCGGAGCAGCTCAGCCTGCTGGCCCGCACGTACGAAAACGGGGCCTCGAACGGCGTCCAAAACGGCAACGGCCGCGCCCCGGCCGAGCCCTTCCCGATTCCCATCGTCGATTTCGAGGTGCTGTTCCGCAACGCCCACGCCTTCGACGAGGTGGACGACGTCAAGCCGAAGCGCCGCCGGCCGGAAGATCCGGCGTCGATCATCTTCACCAGCGGGACCACCGGGCGCCCGAAGGGGGTGGTGCTGAGCCACCAAAACTTTGCCGCCCTGACCGCCCGGATGTCGGCGCTGTTCGATCTGAATCGAACCGACGCCATGCTCTCGGTGCTGCCCCCGCACCACACCTTCGAGTTCTCGGCGGGGCTGCTGATGCCGCTCGCCAAGGGATCCTCCGTGACCTACCTTGAGGAGCGCACCCCCGAGCTCATCTCCCGAGCTTTCGACGAGACCACGGTAACGGCCATGGTGGGAGTCCCGGCGGTGGTGGAGAGCCTCCACCGAAAGATCCAGACCCAGGTCGAGAGCCTGGTGTGGCCGGTGCGGATGGGCCTCAAGGGCCTCATCCGCGTCAACGAGAGCCTTCGGGATCGGTACGGCTTGAACCTCGGCCGGGCGCTGTTCCGGCCCGTCCACGCCGCCTTCGGAGGGCGCCTCCGGTACCTGGTGTCGGGGGCGGCGCCGCTGAAACCGGAGGTCTTCCGGGACCTCCGCGGCCTCGGCTTCGGGGTGCACGAGGGCTACGGCCTGACGGAAGCCTCTCCGGTGCTGACGGTGGGCTGGCCTCGCCACAAGACCCCGGCCGGAAGCGTGGGCTGGCCCCTGCCGGGTATCGAGGTGCGGATCCTCGACGCCAACGATGACGGCGTGGGCGAGGTCATCGCCCGCGGCCCCACCATCATGCGCGGCTACCTCGACGCCCCCGAGGAGACGGACAAGGCCCTCAAGGAGGGCTGGCTGCACACCGGTGACCGCGGACGGCTCGACGAAGAAGGACGGCTGTTCATCGTCGGCCGCGAGAAGGACACGATCATCGACAGCTCCGGGAAGAACGTCTATCCGGACGAGATCGAGGAGCTGTACGCCGACCACCCCTTGATCGAGGAGCTCTCGGTGGTGGGCGTGCCCGCGGAGCACGGCCCCGGAGAGCGGGTGGCCTGCCTGGTGGTTCCGGCCTACGGGGCCGAAGTGGAGGGCGAGACCTTGAGCCGCGCCGAGGTCCGCGACCGCGTGCGCACCCATTTCCGAAACGTCAGCGGCAAGCTGCCCTTCGCGCGCCGGGTCAAGGTCATGCATCTGTGGGACCACGAGCTCCCTCGGACCTCGACCCGCAAGGTCAAGCGCACCCTCGTGCGTGAGGAGCTCCTGCGCCTCGAGCGGGCGGCGGGCGCCGGCCGAAACGGCGGCGCCGTCAGCAACGGCCACCGCCGGGACCAGACCGAAGCGTGGGTGGTGCAGACGGTGGCGGCCATCGCCCGTCGTCGATCGAACGAAGTGCACACGCACTCGCGCCTGGTCGACGACCTCGGCTTCGACTCCTTGATGCAGCTCGAGCTTCTGACGACCCTCGAGACGGAGCGTCCGGGAGCCCGGGTGAGCCCCGACGCGCTCGCCGAAGCCGGCACCGTAGGCGAGGTGGTGGCGCTGGCGCGCAAGTCGGCGGCCGCGGAGCCGGTGGTCGAGGAGCGAGCGAGCTCGGAGACGTCCGGATCGCTGCCCTCGCCGGTGCGGGCGCTGGGCCGAGCCGCCCTGGGGCTGGCGGCGCGGGTCGCCTACGAGGGGATGCTGGACGTAAAGGTCGAGGGCCGGGGTAACATCCCCGCCAACCGCAACTTCATCGTCGCCTCGAACCACGCCAGCCACCTGGACATGGGCCTGGTGAAGCACGCCCTGGGAGACTTTGGCGCCGAGCTGCGGACGCTGGCCGCGAAGGACTACTTCTTCGACGAGCCCGGACGGCGTCTCTACTTCGAGAACTTCACCAACCTTCTCCCCATGGACCGTCATGGTGCCCTCAAGAAGTCCCTTCGGCTCGCTTCGGGCGCGATCCGCCGCGGCGAAACCCTCCTCATCTTCCCGGAGGGCACGCGCTCCCGAGACGGAATCATGTCGGACTTCAAGCCGGCCATCGGTTGGCTGAGCCTCCACGAACGGGTGGACGTTCTACCGATGTGGCTGGGCGGCACCCACGACGCCCTCCCGGTGGGCTCTCGCCTACCTAAGGCGCGGAAGCTGGAAGTGCGGATCGGAGATCCCGTCGATTTCCGCAAGATGCTGAAGCGTACGGAGGGTATGAGTCGCTCCGCGGCCTACCGCTTCGTCACCCGCGAGGTCGAGCGAAGGGTTCGAGCGCTCGCAGGCCTCCCTCCGCTCCCGGAACCCGAGGATCCCCAAGCCCCCGAGTCTCGCGAGGAGCAACCGCACCGATGAAGCTCTTCGTCACCGGCGCCACGGGTTTCCTCGGAGACTGGGTGGTGCGGGAGGCGCTCTCGGCCGGACACGCCGTCCGCGCCTTGATACGCCCCAATGCGCAACCTGAGCTGCCAGAGGGGGCGGAGTCGGCCCCGGCCTCTCTCCTCGACGCGGACGCCTTGCTGGGGGCGATCGAGGGCTGCGATGCCGTGATTCACCTCGCCGGCCGCGTGTCCCGCGCCAAGCGCGACGCCCCGGAGATGCACGAGGTTCATGTCGAGGGCACCCGGGCCCTGCTCTCCGCCATGAGTCGAGCCGGTATCCGGCGCCTCGTGCTCGCCTCCACCTCCGGCACCATCGGCCTCCGTCAGGACAAGCTCAGTAGCCCCGCCACCGAGGACGAAGTGCCGGACTTCGAGCTCCTCGGGAAGTTCCCGTACTACACCTCCAAGCTTTATCAGGAGCAGGAAGTCTTGCGGCGCCGGGCCTCGGGAGACATCGATCCCATCATCCTCAACCCTTCCCTCCTCCTTGGTCCCGGAGACCGGCGCCTTTCCTCGACGAGCGACGTGCTAGAGATCCTGAATCGCCGAGTGCCGGCCGTGAGCGACGGCACCATGGCCCTGGTCGACGTCCGCGACGTGGCTCCGATGTTCGTGCGTGCCCTCGAGGCCGGCCGGGTGGGTGAAAGGTACCTGCTCAACGGGGCCAACATGAGCGTGAAGACCTTCGTCCAGCGCGTGGGGGTGGCGGGGGATGTCATGGGCCCCACCCTCAAGGTGTCGAACAAGTGGGCCGTCCGCGGGGCCAAGCTGGTCTCGGGGCTCTTCGAGAGTCTGGATCGGGACCCGCCTTTGGATCCCGTCGCGGTGGAGATGAGCACCTTGCACTGGGACGTCGACGCTAGCCGCGCCCGTCAGGATCTGGGCTTCGAGGCCCGAGACCCGCAGAGCACCATCGAAGCGACGGTGCGCGACCTCGAAAACCGCGGCCTCTTCCGCCGATCTCGCTGACCTTCCTCGCTGAGGCGTGCGAAATCGAAGCACCCACGGCCCGGCGGAGCGGCGATATTTCAATATCCACTCCACTCCGCCGAAGCGTCGACTGTGGGGCTTCCGGCCACGGACCACGAGGAGCATCCAGCGAAGGCGCTCCTCTCTTTGGTGGGTGGGCTTCCGGGGGTCTCGCGCGCCTTCATGCGCGATGCGCAAGATACCCTGCCCCCGGTGCTCACCCCCCCGGCCGTGCTGGACGTGGAGCTCACCGACCTTCACGCCCAGCTCCTCCGAGAACCCGACGAGGCCGTCTTCACCCGGGACTATGGGCTCTTCGGACTCGACCCCCTCGGACGTTTCGTCCTTGTCGTGATCCTGGAACCGGACGCGAAGCGAGAGAAGCTCACTGAAGTCCTCCGGCCCGCCCAGCGCCTGGGAGCTCACTTGACTCAGGCTCTCTCGAGCCCCTCTCCCGACTTCGCGGTCTGGAGAGAGGCCGAGCCCCAGGAACTTCCGTCGGAAGACGGCCCCGCCCCCCTCTCTCCTCGAATCAGTCACCTCCTCAGCCGGATGCAGTCCTCTCCCTTCTCCCCCACCATGGCGGCCGGGTCGAGGTTCATTCGGCTCATGTCGACGCCACCGACCGCGACGA
>JBCBRU010000595.1:0-5680 GCA_039819565.1 Myxococcota bacterium
CCCGGCTTCGTTCAAGGGCCGACCTTTCGGAGACCTGAGGGGACCTTTACAAACCTAAACGCGCGACGCCCCGCCCCGGCGAATCGAAAACGGCATGTCGAAATCGCGAGGACCGGCCCGTCGGGAGGGTGAAGGGGGCAGACGACCTGCCGCCACGCTACGGGCCACGCGCCCACGAGGAGAGACGAATGAAGGTCATGATGTTGATTCTGGAGAGCCCCGAAGACTTCGACAGCCGAAGCGGTCCGGCCGCCGAGGCCTATTGGGGGAAGTGGCGAGCCTACAGCGGTGCGGTGAACGACAAGGTCGTGGGTGGGAACATCCTGTCCGGAGGCAGCCAAGCCACGACCCTCCGCCGGCGCAACGGGGAGCGTATGGTTCAGGACGGTCCCTACGCGGACAGCAAGGAGGCTCTCGGGGGCTATATGATCTTCGAAGTGGCGAGCATGGACGAAGCGCTCGAGCTCGCTTCCAGCTGTCCGGCCGCCGAGACGGGCGCGGTGGAGCTTCGGCCCATCATCGAGATGCAGGCCTGACGGTCCTCAGCTGAGCCTCCAGGCGGACGCGGTGAATGCTTCAGAGGCGGTAGAGCAGGTTGCGCGGGAGTCCTACGGGCGGCTCGTGGCGTGGCTCGCCCGGCGCTCCGGCGACCTCGCCCTCGCAGAGGACGCCGTGGGGGACGCCCTGGCCGTGGCTCTCGAGCGCTGGCCGAAGGAGGGCCTGCCGAAGAAGCCGGAAGCCTGGCTCTTGGTGGCGGCTCGGCGCAAGCTGATCGATCAGCGGCGCCGGGCCCGCACCCGAGACGAAGCCTCCGACGCGCTTGCCGCCGCGGCGCGCCGGCTTCAGGACGAAGCCGCAGAAGCGGCTGAGGCTCCGTTTCGGGACCAGCTCCCGGATCGACGCCTGGGGCTGCTCTTTGCCTGCGCTCATCCCGACCTCCCTGAGAACGTTCGCACCCCTCTGATGCTCCAGACCGTGCTCGGCCTGTCGGCAGAGGCCATCGCCGGGCCCTTCCTGGCCGCGCCCTCCACCATTTCCCAGCGGCTCGTACGCGCCAAACGACGCATTCGAGACCTCGGGCTCGCCTTCGAGGTGCCTCCTGCGGAAGCGCTCGCAGGCCGCCTTCCCCCGGTATTGGACGCCATCTACGCGGCCTACGGCACCGGCTGGGAAGCGGATCCCAATCTCGGAGAAGACCGCGGTCTGGCGGGGGAAGCCTTGTGGCTCGCGGGGCTCCTGGTGCGGCTCCTCCCCCAGTCAGGTGAAGCTAAGGGTCTCTACGCGCTCCTCTGCTTTTGCGAGTCCCGCCGTTCGGCTCGCCGCAGCCCCGAAGGAGACTACGTTCCCCTCGAAGCCCAGGATACGAAGCGGTGGGATCACGATCTCATCCTCGAGGGTGAGAAGGCGCTCTGGCTGGCGGCGCGACTCGACGACGAAGGTCCCTACCAAGCGGAAGCCTCGATCCACTCCGTTCATGCCCATCGCGCGCGTGGAGGCACCACCGACTGGGTCTCGATCGAGAAGATCTATGCGCTCTTGGTGGAGCTCTACCCCTCTCTCGGGGCCCGCATCGGTCACGCGGCCAGCTTAGGACGGATCGGGCGATCCGAGGATGGGTTGGCCGTTCTGGAGGCCCTCCCCGAAGCTTCGATCGCGCGCCATCAGCCCTACTGGGCGGTCCGCGCGTGGCTGCTGACCCGTCTCGGGCAGGTGGCGCTCGCGCGGGAAGCCTACGCCCGTGCCGCCGGCCTCTGCACGGACCCGGCGGTGCGCGCATGGCTGACTCGGCAGAGCCCCTGAAGAGGGGTTGCCTACGTTGCCAAGGGCCGCGGTCGAGGGCACGGTCTAAGTATGGTCCAGACCGCCACTCCTCCGACCTCTGAGGCCTCGCCGTCCTCTCGCCGCCATCTCGAAGCCACCCTGAACCTTCAGCGAAAGGCGGCCCTCGCGGCCGGCGGAGCCCTCGATCACGCGGGCCGCGTTCAGGTACGACACGTCCCGGACTTCGACATGGGGCGGACCATCTTCGGGGGAATGCAGGGCACCCTGCCGCGCATGGTCATGAAGGATAAGATCGCTCGTGAGATCTTTTGGAGCGATAAGGCGGTGGCGGAGGTCGAAGCGGCCTACGCGGCGTCTGAGGCTGAGGCTCCGGTGCCGGTTCCGGATCAGCGCCTGGTCGACTTCATGATCGACGAGTGCGACTTCAGCATGGAGCACGCGGACGGTACCTTCCTCGAGCACCTCGTCTTCTGCCACGACTACGCGGTGAAGTATTACCCGGAGCACTCCCCCAACATCGCCCTTCTTCACTCCATCCTGGGCACCGCGACCAATACTTTCGCCATGAAGGTCGACAAGCTCCCCAAGCTCAAGGACCTCCTCACAGAGAAGGAAGCGCTGCACGTCGAAGCCTTTCCGTCGCTCCTTCGGCTCTTCTACGATGGCAAGCTCCTCCCCGAGCTCCAGGCCAACCTGCACCGGCTGGATCAACTCGAGTCGATCCACTTTCATCGCGTGATCGATAACGCGGGGCTGTCCATGTCGGGCGAGGATCTCTGGGTCGACCTGAACTTCCACCTCATGCACTTCGTCGACTTCATGCCGGCGGCGAACTGGGCCACCCACGCTTCGGATCCCCTGCTGCTTCAGTTCCGCGAGCTCTCCGAGCTCCTCGACGCCGCCGGGGAGCGTCAGGCCAAGGTCGAGGTCAGCTTTCCCGAGGCCCACAAGGCGAAGCCGGTGGGAGAGTCCGTGACGATGGCCGGCCGGATCAGCGCTGCGATTCCCATGAAGGTGAAGAAGCAGCTCGCGCGTAAGTCGATTCGGGAGTACTCGGCCAAGGCCGGGCACAGCCTCGACTACACCCTCAAGTGGCGCGCTTAGCGGCGGGCTTCGGGGCCACCCGGGCCCAAGCGATTCCATAAAACGACGTCGCGTCGGTGCCGTCGGGGTGGCTCAGCCACTCTTCTTCGAGTCGAAGGCCTCGTTTCTCGAGGAGGCCACGGAGTTGCGCTCGGGGCGGTTGAAGAGGGAGGGCGAACACGAAAGGCTCGCCGTGGAACACACGCACCGCGGACCCGACGGCTCGGCCCTCGAAGGTGCCGGCGAGCCACTCTGCCCCCACGTAGTCGAACACCACGGCGCTGCCGACCGGGAGCGAGGCTACGCCATCGAGCGTGGCGGCCACCGCCTCAGACCTTAGGTACATGGTGACTCCTTCCCAAATGACGAGGGTTCGGCGGGAGCGGTCGAACCCGGCCTCGACGAGGGCGTCGAGCCAGGAGGTCGTCTCGAAGTCACAGGCCACGAAGTGCACGGTCTCGGTGCTGATGCGGGCGCTCTCCAGTCCCCGGCGCTTCTCGGCCTGGGTGGCGGGAGCGTCGACCTCGAAGAACCGTCGCGTCTCGTTCCCGAGGGCTCCGTAGGCTCGGGTGTCCCAGCCCGCGCCCAGGATCACGACCTGCTCAGCCTCGTCGAGGGCACCGGCGGCGGCGCGGTCGATGAAGTGGGTCCGCGCGGCGAGCAGCGTGGCGGGCGTGGCCGGTGAGGGGCCGGGGTACTCCAGTCCTGAGGGCCCGTATCCCGACATCCGAGCGGCCCACAGGACCGGTCGAAGCAGGAGCGGAGCCGCTCGACGGGTGGCCGGAAGATGCCTTGCAAGCGCAACTGCGGCAGGGTCGGGTCGAGCCCCGGTTCCGTGGTAGAGGAGTCGCCCCAAGAGCGGCTCGTAGGCCGTGCCAGATACCTTGCCCCGGCGACGGAGGATCGGCAGAGCGTACAGGATGCCGCCGAGAAGGAGCGCCGGGGAGAGCAAGACGAGCCCGAGAAAGAAGACGACGGCGCGCCCCTTGGAAGCTCTCATGGGACCTCGACCGCGAGGAAGAGCGCCACCGGTCGGGCCCGGCCGGGTACGTGGGTGTGGCTGGGGCTGCTGAGAAGCTGTGGTCGACCCGCGGCGCTCATGCCCGCGAGGGCCGCGGAGCCGCCTCCGTCGAGCTCGAGGGCCCATAGAAAACCCCGCCGGGTGAGTTGGGCTCTGACCTCTTCCATGGTGAGACCCTCGCTGTACCCCGGTTGCTTGCCGTCGACCACCAGAGCCCCCAGTACGACCTCCGCGTCGCGGCTGCTTCGCATGAGTCCGAGCACCGTGCGCGGGTAGGGATGATCGTCGAAGTCTCCGTCGGCGGGGCGGCGGTCCTTGCCTAACAGGAAGCCTCGCCCCTCGACGGCGTGGTGAAGTCGAGCGGGGGCCACCGTCGAAACCGAAGTCCCACTTCCGGTCGGAAGCGGCGTGAGATACACGCGCGCTCCCGTCCAGGGCTCGCCGAAGCAGGCCCCCGCGGAACAGTGCCTACCCACCGCGGTAATGGGATCTCCCGGCCGGGGATAGCTCCACCACACGAAGGTCTCGTGGATGGGATAGAAGTAGCTCAGGCTCAGGGCGACCTCGAATCCGGTCTCCTGCAGGTAAGCCTGCGGCGTCCGAGCGCGGAACCGGCCGTCGGGGAGGTCGGGAGCTCGGATATGGAGGCGAGGTGATTCGGCACCGAGGCCCACCTCGAGCCAGTGCAGCACCGCCGGGCGCGGCGAGCGCAGCACCTCACGCTCGAGCCACACCCGCGGCGCGATCTCGCGACGAAAGGGGGCGGGGGCGGGGCGAAATCGGCCGGAAGCGATCCAGACCGCGCTCACGCCCGGAAAGAGCGCGAGACCCGCGAGGATGGCCCCCAGCCCCCGACCGAGACGACGCGAGGACGCGCGCCACGCGAGGGCCGAAGCCGCGACCAGCACGAGGGCGGCGAATGCGTAGGCTCCGTCGACCATGGCGTCCCCGCGGTCATCGCTTCGAGGGAGGAGGAAGGTCCCCTCGGCGTCGGCCGAGGGGTGGACTCAAACGAAGGGCTTGGCTTCTGCCGCGTGCTTCTTGGCGATGTCCGGCGCTTCGAACCGCGCACCGTACTTTCCGGCCAGCTCGGTGCACCGCGCCACGAAGCGATCCAGTCCGTAGGTGTTCACGTACTGGAGGTATCCGCCCGTCCACGGAGGCGCTCCGATGCCCATGATGGAGCCGATGTTGCCGTCGGGGACGTTGCGCAACACACCTTCCTCGAGGCACTTGAGGCTCTCGATGATGGGGCGAAAGAGGAGGCGGTCCTCGATATCCTGATCCGGGATGTCGACGTCCTTCTTCCACTTCGACATACCGGGCCACATCTTCTTCGTGGCTTTGCCGTAGTCGTAGAAGCCTCGACCGGCCTTCTTGCCGGGGCGGTCGTGCTCGTCGACCATGCTCTCGATGAGGGCGGTAGCGTCCGGGGTGGGGTTGTCCTCCGCCTTTACCAGGCCCATGGCGAGCTGCGTCTTATAGATGTCCTTGCTCAGGGCGAGGCTCACCTCGTCGAGCATGGTGAGGGGACCCACCGGATACATCAGGCCCTTGGCCAAGGCTTCGACGCGTACCGGATCCACGCCTTCATGGATGAGCTGGGCGCCCTCCATGATATGGGTGCCGATGGTGCGAGAGGTATAGAAGCCCACCGCATCCTCGACCACGATCGGCGTCTTCTTGATCTGCCGGGCGTAGTCGAGGATGCGGTGGGCTTCTATACCTCTCGCACCATCGGCACCCATATCATGGAGGGCGCCCAGCTCATCCATGAAGGCGTGGATCCGGTAC
>JBCBRU010000596.1:0-5679 GCA_039819565.1 Myxococcota bacterium
CTGGATCGAGGAGATGTCGTCGGCGGCTTCCACGTCTCGGGTCCTCCGAAATCCGCTCCTGTGGACGGCTCTGGCCTCCGTGGTGGCGGCTTGGCCTCTGGCTACGTTGATCGTAGGCGACCCCTTCGCGACGCCCGCCCCGCGCCTCGAGCTGGTGCCCGTGGCTGACGCTCCAGGCGAGGGCGCCGTCTTCGAGATTCCCGCCTTCGAGCACGTGAGCCACCGGGGAGACCGGTTCGGTTCGAAGCAGCTCGACGGAAGGGTTTGGGTGGCGAGCTTCTTCTTCACGAGCTGCCCGAGCATCTGTCCTCGCCTGATGGGGCGAGCCAAAGTTCTCTCCGATCAGCTCGCTGCCGCCGAGCTCCCCGTCGACATGGTCACCTTCACGGTCGACCCGGCCACGGACACGCCGCAGCACCTCGCGGCCTACGCTCGCGAGCATGCGCTCGGCGACCGATGGACCCTCGTGACGGGCGAGCCCGGAGCCCTTGAGGAGACGATCGTTCGCGGCTTCAAGCAGGCCATGGGGACCCCTGGCGAAGGCCCCGCCGAGGACGTCGCTCTCGACATCGCCCACGGGGTTCGTTTCGTGCTCGTTGACGCTCAGCGCGGCGTCCGAGGCCTCTACGACACCGACGACGTGGGCATCAAAGCGCTCCTCGCGGACGCGCGTTTGCTCGTCGCGGCGGCGCCCCGTGCGAACGGAAAGCCCCGCCCGTGACCGCTCCCGTACGCACCGACGCCGCCTCCCTTCCTCCTCGAGAGCTCGTGCTCTCCGAGGAGCTGCGGGGCCTGGGGGGTAAGCTCCGCGCTCTGTACGAGCTCGGTAAGCCCAATCTCAGCCTTCTCGTGGTGGTGACCGCGGTTCTGGGGGCGCTCCTGGCCTCCGCAGCTCACCCGGATCGGGCGACTTGGCTCGAGGCCATCATGCTCGTTTTCGGGACGTCCTTGACGGCCATGGGGGCCTGCGCGGCCAACATGTGTCGAGAGGCCGAAATCGACGCCCAGATGGTGCGGACGCGCTCACGACCGCTGCCCTCGGGTCGGGTGAAAGACACCGAAGCCTTCGCTTGGGCCCTCGGCACGTTCCTCATCGGCTTCGCCTTTCTCTACGTATTCACGGGTCCGCTGCCCGCCTTCCTGAGCCTGGCCACCATCCTTCTGTATGCCTTCGTGTACACGCCGGCGAAGCGCGTGGGGCCCGTGTCCATTTGGATCGGGGCCCTCCCCGGCGCCATTCCGCCTCTGATGGGCTGGAGCGCGGTGACGGGCGGCCTCGAGCCGGGGGCCTTCGCGCTCTTCGCCCTGATGTGCACCTGGCAGTTCCCCCACTTCCTCGCTCTCGCCTACATGTATCGGGACGACTACGCCCGCGGGGGATTCCGCTTTTTACCCGAAGTGGACACTGAGGCTCGCACCGGTCGCCATATCGGCCTCGGCGCCGCGGCCACCCTCGGGGCCAGCCTTCTCCCGAGTCTCCTCGGTCTCACCGGCCCCGCGTACCTCATCGCGGCGGTGGGGGCAGGGCTCTTCTTTGGCCTTCGCTGCCTACGAGCGGCGCGACGCCTCACGGCCAAGTCGGCCCGTGGCGCCTTCTTCGCCTCGATCATCTACCTGCCGGTGCTTCTGGTGGCGATCGTGGTTGATCGACTGCTGATGCTCACCGGCGCTTGATGGCGGCGCTGGGGGCGTTAGTCTCCGGCCATGCCGACCGTCGCCGTCACCGACTCCACCTTTCAGACCGAGGTTCTCGAAGCCTCCCTGCCGGTGCTCGTAGACTTCTGGGCCGAGTGGTGCGGCCCCTGTAAGCAGGTTGGCCCCGTCCTCGAGAAGCTGTCCGGAGAGCTCGCGGGCCGCGTCGTCATCGCGAAGGTCGATGTGGACGCTAACCCCATGATCGCCCAGGCCATGCGCATCCAGAGCATCCCCACCATGGTTTTGTTCTCGGGGGGACGCCCGGTCGATGTCGTGCAGGGCGCCTTGCCGGAAGCGCAGCTTCGCCAGTTCCTGGAGCCCCACCTCGCCCCTCCTGCGGCGGATGGAATCTCCATCACCGTGGCCGATCTCGCCGCCCAAATCGAGCTCGGGCAGCCGCTGAACGTGGTCGACATCCGTGAGCCCGTCGACTTCAAGCGTTCGCACCTCCGACGCGCTTTGAACGTCCCGGAAGCTGAGCTCGGGGATAAGCTCGCCGAGATCGCCGAGAAGAGCCGCGCTCCGATCGTGCTCGTGTGCCGAACCGGCGAGAAGTCGAAGGCCATCGCGGAGGCCAACGAAGGCGGGCCGGTCCACATCATGGCTCTCGAAAAGGGCCTCCTCGAATGGGAAGGAGATGGTCATCCTACCTACTCCGACCGAGAGGAGGCCGCCCTCGACGCCGCGAAGGCTTGAGGCCCCTCGGGCTCTACAAGAGAAGCGAGACGAAGCCAGTGAACGAGATAGCGTATCGGCACGGGTTCGGTGAGCCCCTCAACGAGCCCCCTCGCTAGCTTCGGCGTAACAGATCTCAACTCGCGCTTGCTCCGTAGCTGCTAGCGTCCTCCGCATACCTCGAGCCACCGGCTCGACCCGTACGTGGGTACTGAATCTATCGCGATGTCCCCGCCTTCATGGGGGCTCGCAAGATTCGGAACTCTAGGAGCCGCGATGTTGAAGATAGTGAGAGTGTCTCTCCTTGCTTGGCCACTGATCCTTTTCACGGCTTGCGCGAGCGATGACAACAGCCTGATGGATAGCATCCTTCCCGACGGGGGAGGCGAGAATATGGAGGGAGCCGTCGGGGACTCCGGGGTGCCGCCGGCAGACCTTGGAGGGTTGGCGGACCTTGGCGGGCTACCTGCAGATGCCGGGGAAGCCGACCAGGGGATCGGCGGCTCTGTGGAGGCGCTGCAGAGAGCTTGCGATGAAACAGAGTCGCGCTTGGAGCCAAGGTTCGCAGCTCTCGAGGACGAGCAGTGCGCGCTGGTGGCGGGGGCGATCTTCAACATGTTGGGCGCCCAGATCGGACAGCGTGCTTGCGAGATGGTCCTTATGGATTGCAGCGGCATCCTGGAGATGGCGGCCATGGAAGAGGCCGACTGCAGCGCCATCGACGCCTCCTGCGTCATCACCCCTGGGGAGCTCACCACCTGTCTAGAAGACGCAGCGGATAGCTTCGAGATGTTCCTCTCCGGACTCTCGACTTCGATGAGCTGCATGGAGCTCGGGGCGGAGGTCGAGGCGCGCGGCGCCCAGCCTTCCTCACCCGCGAGCTGCGAAGTGGTCGCACAGAACTGCCCCAACCTTCTCGGCAATTGACGTCCTCGAGCGGCGTCTACGTGGACAGAACTCACCGAGCGACAAAGCTCTCGGAGAATGAGGTCTATACGATGAACGAGCGACACCCCAACTCCGTCGTTCCCTGCCTGTTTCCAAAGCGCGGCCCTATCTATCTCCTCGCGGTCGCGGCGGCGCTGGCTCTCTCGACCCCGGCCTGCGGGCCCGAGGGTGAGGATACCCCCGACACCAGCGCTGGTGACGGAGGCGAGCCCGACGCGGGCACGACCGCGGCCGTCCCGTGTCGACCCGAGATCCGTCCTCCTGAGTCCCTACGGAGGGATTGGTGCGGCGTCGACGACGCCACCGTGCAGGCCGTCCTCACCTCCAGCCTGCAGCAGAGCACCGAGGGGCCCTCCTACGGGCAGGTCAACATGCAGCAGTTTCAGCGCCTGCTCCTCAACCCTCGAGAGGGCCCGGTCTACTTCGTCAATCTCATCAGGTTCAGCGAGGCCGCCGACTACGATGGGGTGACTTCGGAACTCACCGGGAGAGAGGCCAACGACCAGTGCTACGAGCCGGTGGTCTCGGCCTACCTCGAGGCCATCGGGGCTCGGATGGTCTTCGAAGGGAGCGCGAGTGAGCCCCCGACCGAGCTGAATCCGTGGGAGCAGGTGGCGATCGTCGAGTACCCCTGCCCCTTGGCTTTTTTCGCCATGTCCAACGACCCCGGCTTCCTCGAGGCTTCGGCCCACAAAGACGCGGGCGTAGAGGCGAGCACCATCTTGGTGGCGACCCTGGCCTCGCGCGGCCCGTCCGGGGACGAGCCTCTCGCCATCGAGAGGGTGCAGGTCCGGCGCTACCATCCGCAGGCCATCTATCCGGCCAGCCGGGAAGAGCCGCCTCGCACCGGGGAAGAGGCCATGAACGTCTACACCGCGAGCGTGGCCCGAGCCGAAGCGCGGGCCGGAGTCCTCCCCACCGGGACACTCGAGATCGACGGGTGGCTCATCGGAGATGGTCGCGAGTGGGACGACGTGCGGATCCAACGGCTCACGAACGAGGGGTCGCTGAATTCGCTTCTCAGCGACCCCGACCACCTGGCTGCCGAGGTGCACCTGGAGGCAGCGGTCGAGGAGAGCATGGAGGTCGTCATTCGGCCCAACGTCTCGGACCTCCCGTGGCCGTGCGAGGAGGTCTTTCCGATATCCAGCGCGGTGTCTCCGGGCGCTCCGACGACCACCGGACTCTACGACTCGGTCGCGGCCGCCGAGTGGGCCGATGCCGCCCAAACCCATGTATACCGCGGGGACTTCGGAGGTTCGCTCCTCTCACCGGAGGCCAACGTAGTGACCCACCGCCTCTTCGAGAGCGTGAACACCGACCCCTATAACGTGGTGACCCGCAACCGCGACGAGGTCTTTCTCAGCGCCGGCACGGATCCGCGGCGGGCCACCAGCGACGGGCCGATTGTGGCCAAGTTCGACGCCTCCAGCGGCCGCAAAGTCTGGAGCACCCGTTTGCGAGAGACCAAAGCCCTCGGGGAGTTTCTCTGGCCCGGGGTGGTCACGGCTCACGCCAACGGGGATCTCTATGCCATCCACGGCCGCTTTCTGACCCGGTTGGACGCAGACCGCGGAGAGGTGTTGAGTGAGCTCGAGCTGCCCACGCCCCCGATGAGCGCCCCGGAGGACGCGCACTACAACGGCTTCACCGTCTTGGCCTCCGGCGTCATCGTGGCTAAGACCTTCACCCAGCGCTGCGTCGCCTCGAACCCGGACGACTGCTCGAACCCCAGCGACCTCTTCACCACCATCGTCGCCGTCGACGCGAGCTCGATGCAGATCCTCGCTCAGCTCGACCTCGCCGGGACGTTCAACGGGCGCATCTCCTCCACGGTGTTCGAGGGGCGAACTCTCATCTATCTCTCCGGCGATCGCATCCTCCGCGTCCAGTTCACGGGAGATGCGCTAGTCCTCGACTCGGGCTGGGAGGTCCGCGACTTCCTGCGGCCCGGGCAGAACCCGCCTTCTTCCCCCATGATCATGGGGGAATGGCTCGTTTTCCAGACCAACGCGGCCCCCAGCACCGAGGCAGCTCTCAGTGTACACGTAGTGTCCCAGGCCGACGCTCGCAACCATCTCGTGTCCCAGCCGCACCCCCTCGGCGTGGCGAGCGGAATTCCCTCGGGCCCCGCGGTCGACCCGGACAACCTGAGGATCTATTCAGCAGATGCTCTTGCGGGCACCATCGCCTGTCTTGAGGTCGTGGAGGGCGTGCGCCTCGAGACGCGATGGATCGCCCAACAAACCACTGGGCACCACACCTCTCTCGTCGGCCCTCCCCATGCCCGGGTCTTCGTAGCGACCGATGCTCCGGAGATTCTCCGGGGACTGCTGGATCCTGAAGCTCGGGTGGACGAGC
>JBCBRU010000597.1:0-5667 GCA_039819565.1 Myxococcota bacterium
AGAACCTGGTCCTGACCCTCGTGCCCCGCGAAGCCTACTTTCTTCGAAACGAGAAAGAGCAAGTCGTATTGCCGGTTCGGGTGAGCCGCACCGCGGACGCGTCGCAGTTTCGGAGGCACCCGAACCCGAGGCGCGTCCCGAGCCCAGTGCCGAGCGAACACCGGCGACTCCAGGCCGATGGCGGGGGGACGCGCGAAGAGCTCGAGACGAGCCTCGGCGAACGCGAGTCGAGCGTTGGCGGCAGCGACGAAACCCGCGGCCTCGGCGTAGGTGGTCGCCCCGTCCCCGTCGACGTCCCCCGCCCCCGCGAGCGCGGATCGAAGCTCATGGCTGAAGATCCCGGCCTGAAAGCCGGACCACTCATGCACCTCGTTGGATCGCGTCGTGGCCAGGAGCACCCCCGTGTTGGGATAGCGATCCAGAGACTCCTCATCGAGAAAACTCTCCACCGCGCGATCGATGGCGGACTCCGCGGCCTCGCCCCGTTTCGCCACCATCTGAAAGGCGTGACAGGCGTCGATGATCACGTGATTGACGGTGGCGGGGGAGCGTCGAATGACCTCTTCGAAGAGCTCTCGACGCCCGAAGCGGCGGTCTGTCAGATGCATCTGACCGTCCCCGTCCGGCCCCACGGTGCCGTGCCCTACGTAGATGAAGTAAAAGACGGTTCGACGCCCGGAGGCCCGCGCCGCCTCGAGGCGCCCGAAGATGCGCTCGAGAGAGGCGCGTAGTTCAGCGTAGGTGGGAGCGCGGGCGTGCTGAGCAGCCTCCGGATGGATCCGCTGCGACTCGGCGTCCAGCACCGTCAGCAAGTCGACCTGCCGGGACGTCAAGCCCAGGAGCTCGAACCACCGGGCGCCGTCGTCGTCCGCATAGCGGAGCGGGGCGAGGCTGCCGTCGGCGGCCCGATTCGTCGCCACTACCAGCGCGTGGACCTCAGGGGTCGATGGGGAGGCGGGCGCCCCTACCGCCAGACCCGAGACCGCCAAAAGGAGCGCCGAGTTCACGGAGGGGCGCCTCCGGGCGCTCTCGGAGCCACCCGAAAGCTACGCTGGGCGAGCTCGGTGCCCGCGCTGCGGGCCGTCAGGACCACGGTTTCCCCCGCCCACGCCGTCGGAACCTCGACGCTCGGGCCGAGGCGAGCCTCGACCTCGGGTGCGACCGAGGCCGAAACCAGCTCCTCTTCCGCCCCTCCGACCCGGGCGCTCACGGTCACTTCAGAGGCGGCCGAGCGGACCATGAACACAAGCCGCGACCCCGTCGCGACCGGCGCCTCGGAGAGGGGTCGAACCGCCAGCGCCTCGTTCACCACCAGCACCCTCAAAACGGCGGGCGCCGACGTCTCGCCGCCGCGGGCTTGGAGCGCGGGGCCCGGGTCCGAGTTCGGGAGCCCGAAGAGCAGGACGGCGGCGCCGAGAGCCGCCGCTCCCAGGCCTCCCATCCATCCCCATCGGCCCCGGGAGGTCCGGGGTGAGGCCCCGAGAGCCGCCGAAGGGGGCGAAGCTCCGAAGAGACGCGCCTCCACGCGGTCCAGAGCGGCGGGGGTCAGGACGTCGCTCGAATACAGCGCCCGCTCCGCGGCCGCGTAGCGCTCGTGGAGGCGGGCGCTGGTCTCGCACGTCTTCAGGTGCTCGAGCAGCGCCGCCTCGGTGGCGGGGTCTAGCCCCTCCTCGAAGCGCCGCCGGATAGCCTTCGCGAACTCGGCCTGATCCGGGGTCATCTCGCCATCGGGCTTCGGAAAGGTCGTAGCCATCCTCTTTGCTCCTCCTGATGCCAGCCTTCAAGATAGCCCCGGCGGCGCAAGGCCGAAAAGAAAGCCTTCCGGATCCGCTCCTCGCTGGTCTTGATCTTCGAGGGAGACAGGCCCGTCTCCGCGGAGATGAAGGCATGATCGCGCTCGGCCACGAAGCGGAGCCGGTAGACCCGCTGCTCTCGCGCCCCGAGCTCCGAGACGACCTCCGTCACCACCTCCGCCATCTCCCGACGAAGGGCGTCCTGTTCGGGGTCGGCGCTCGGCGCGAACAGTCCCAGGAGGGGGTCGCTCGGCCGCTCCGCCGCCCCCTCCGCGGCGCGCTCCGGAGGCTCCCAGCTAAACGACACCATGGCCCGCTCCTTGCGTCGAAAGTCGTCGATCACCACCCGCCGAGCGATGGCCCGCAGGTAGGCGCCGTAGGGGCCCAGACCGTCGTATCCGAGGCGAGCCCGCTCCGAAAACGCCCGCGCGAACACTTCCTGCAGCCGGTCTTCGAGCTCGAAGGTGGTCCGGGCGCCGTGAAAGCGGCAGTCCCGCCCTCCGCTCGAGAACGAGAAGCCTCCGGTCAGGAGCTTGGCGATCTCCGGCGCGAAAGCGCGGTACACGCGCGTCAGCGCCTCGGGCTCGCCGGCTCGGAAGGCGACGAGCAGGGCTCGGTCGCGCTCGAGCTCAACGCCTCCGGGGGCTTTGCGGCCCGAGCTGTCTTTCGCCGGATCCATCGCCTCCTCCGTCGTACGGACCTTGGCCTGGCTGGAGCGATGCCGCCGACAAAAAATATCAACGACCGCGATTCGGAATCGCTCGCGGGACGTCTTGGTCCGTACCATCGAGCCATGCAGGGTCGGTGGTGCGCAGCCGCGTTCATGATCGGAGCGTTCGGATGCGACCCCGACCTCGATCGGGAGGAGGCCGAGCTCGAGCTGTCGGTGCTCGACGTCCCCGTCCAGGCCGACGAGGTCGTGCTTCGAATTCGGCCGGACCTGAGCTCCACCCTCTTCGAACAGCGGGAGGCCCTCACCCCCCCGACGCAGGAAGTGGCCTTCGCGGTCGAGAGCGTACCCGCGGGCGGGGCCACCATCGACGTCCTCGCCCTCATGTCCACGGACGAGATCACGCGAATCTCGACCCGAGTCGAGTTCGTCAGCGGAGAGGGAAAGATCCTTCGCCTCAGCTTCACGGGAAGCACTCCCGTCGACCAGAGCTTTTCGGTGATCTTCGACGCCGACGACGTCGACGCACCCAACGGTCGCCTCGCGCTTCGAAGCGCGGTCGGTGTCTCCGGGCAGAACGCCTGGACCGCGGCCGTGTCCGCCCTCGCGAGCCCCCCGGTCGACGCCCAGCTGGTCTCGGCGCGGGCCACCCTTCTTCCCTCCGACGACGCGACCAGTCTCGCGGACCTCTGGCAAGGCCGGCTGCAGCTGTCGGTCGAAGCCGGCCCCGAAGTCACCGAGGTCGCGTCCCAACCCCTCTCGGGGGTGACGGTGCTCGACCTGATGTCCGCCGCCGAGGCGTGGCGAGATTTCCTGCCGGGCCTCTCGGACGGCACCTTGCCCCTGGTCCTCGAGGCGGCGGCGGCGAACCCCGGCGAAGACATCGAGGCGCGCGTGCAGGTGGATCTCACCCTGCGGTTTCGCTAGTCCCCTGTCAGGTTGATTAGTTGCATAAGTGGTGAGGCGGTTTTCGCCCCTGGCGTTCACGTGAGAAGGGCGCATATCGGCCATATGCAACCGACGAGAGGCGAAGCCGGCGGGGGCGCCAGAGGCGAAAAGCGCCCGCGAATTATGTAAGGAATCAACCTGACAGGGGACTAGATGCGCCCGGCGTGAATTGTGAGCCGCCCCTTCGGGTGATGGATCTCTCCGCGTGGTCGTTCGGCGAAGAGGAAGCCTACCGAGGTCGGCGACGATGAGAGTCGGGAAGCGACGGCCGAGCGAGCACGCGGCGAGAGGCGCGGCCGGGGGGTATCAGAAATTTACGCCGGGCCTAGAGCACCGTGAGACACTGGGACGTCTCAGTGTCCGCGGCATCAAGCCGAAGCACCGTCCGGACCGTCCCAGGGGCGGCCTCTAGCTTGGCACGAGCCTTGGTAGTCCCTTCTGCGTGCACGGAATCAGCTCTCCCACGCAATGCGACACCCAAGATCTCCAGCCGCGGCACTCGTTGGAGGCCGCAAGCGATGAGGAGCTCATGAAAGCTTACATCGACGGCGATCGACGATCGTTCCGTACCCTCCATCGGCGCTATGAACCTCGGCTCTTCCGGATGGTGCGATGGCGGACCTCCTCGGAGGAGATCGCGCGCGAGCTCGTTCAGCAGACCTTCCTTCAGGTTCATCGTGCGCGCTTCGACTTTCGCGGTAGCTCGAAGGTGCGGCCCTGGCTGTTCACCATCGCTCTCAATCTCGTCCGAGAGCACTACCGGCGGATGGGGCGACGGCCGAAGTTTTTGTCCGAAGGTGACGGTGAGGACGCCGGCTACGAGCCGCGTGTCGATCCTCCGGATTGGATCGAGCTCGAGCAGCGCGCGCTCGAGGTGCGACGGGTTCGCAGGGCCATAAAGCTCCTTCCCCACCCCCAGCGGGAGGCTATCGAGCTTCATTGGATCCACGGCCACTCCTTCCCGGAGGTGGCGGAGATGGTCGGGGCAAGCCCGTCGGCGGTAAAGGTTCGGGCCCATCGCGGCTACCAGCGGCTGCGAACTCTCCTTGCGCCGGCCTAGCTCGTGGATCTCGGTGCCGGCCAGGGTATTCTTCTCCGGGGTGGATCCCTTCGAGACCAGGACCGCGGGCGCCGCGCGCGCGCCCCGGGGTGGAGTCGTGCGTCGGCTGGTTCACGTCTTTGGGCCTGAGGATCCTTTTCGGCCTCGGTCCGTCGCGCTCGACCAGGGGCGGATCGTCTTCGGCCGGGCCGCTCCGGCGACCTATCTCCTTCAGGGAGACGAGCACGCCAGTCGTCGCCACGCCGAATTGAGCTACGTCCCCGACTACGACGTGCTCCGGGTAAAGGACCTCGGCAGTAAGAACGGAACCTTCGTCGACGGGCGGCCCCTCGAAGCCTACGCCGAACATCTCCGAAACGGCTCCATCCTCGGGGTGGGAGAGAGCCTCTTCGCGTTCGAGGAGCTGGAGGTCCCCGCGCCTATCTCCGCTGACCTCCTCGAGTATTGTCCCCTCGATATGTCTCTGGCGCGTTTCGCGGCGGAGTTCCTTGTCGATCGTGCCGCCCCCACGGGCCTCCCGGTGCTCATCCGTGGTCCCACCGGGGCCGGAAAGGAAGCGCTCGCCCGGCGCGTGCACGAAGTCAGCGGGCGGAGCGGACCTCTGGTGTCCGTAAACTGCGCCTCCTTCACCCGGGACCTCCTGGCGAGCGAGCTTTTCGGTCATGTTCGAGGCGCGTACTCCGGGGCGGAAGTTGAGCGAAAGGGGGTCTTTCAGGCGGCGGCCGGGGGCACCCTGTTCCTCGATGAGTTCGCCGAGATGCCGCTCGAGCAGCAACCCGCATTGCTCAGGGCGCTTCAGGAACACCGCATTCGTCCGGTAGGAGCCGATGCCGATGTCCATGTCGACGTACGCCTCGTGGCGGCCACGCATCAGGACGTAGACGCGCTGGAGCGCGAGGGCCGACTGAGGGGTGACCTCTTGGCGCGATTGGCGGGCATCGTGGTCGAGCTTCCCGGTCTCCGCTTGCGGAAGGTGGAGGTGCTTCCGCTCTTTCACGAGCTCTTGGGGCGGTTCGTGCCGCTCAGTTCGGAGGCGGCGGCGGGTCTGCTCGTACACTCGTGGCCAAAGAACGTGCGGGAGCTGAAGAGGTATGCAGACACGGTGCGGCTCTTTTTGGGCGAAGCCGATCTGGTGGACGTGTCTCTGCTCCCCGCCGAGCTCCGTCCTTCGCGGCCTAGGGCCGAATCTCCCTCCA
>JBCBRU010000598.1:0-5662 GCA_039819565.1 Myxococcota bacterium
AGAAAGCGACCCCACCACTTCTCCACAGTGTCGGGTTGCCACGTAGGCGCTGTTTCCATCAGCGCAGAGCCGGACGATACGGGCTCGCAGCACGTCCCGTTGCGACGAGGTCGCTTTCTGGTCGGGCATTCCGCTCTCGGAGACGCTCCAAGAGCGGGCAATAGGCCAAGACTGGCTCGGCGGCGCACGGCTCGAGATCGTCGCTTTGGCGTGCGCCCTGGTGCCCACGACACGCACCAAGCCTCGGTACACCTGGGGGCCTGGGATGCTTTTCTGGTCCACGAACGGCCGGCCGTAGCCCTCCGTCTCGTGCCAGTCGGCCAAAGGCTTCGCGAGAGGGTCATCCGGGGTGGCTGATGAATGTCACGAACATGCGCTCGCGGCGCCCACGCTCGCACGCACCCGACTCCGAGCCAGAACGAGCGGAGACTGCATAGGTGACCCGTCGAAGGAGATTGAGCAAGCGCCGCGGATGAGTGAGGCTACGCGCTTAGCGAGCCGCAATGCTGGGCTCGGGAGACTCTATCGATGAGGGGCTGGCTTATGGTGCTTCGCCACGATGAGGAATCAAAATGGGGTGCCGTCGAAGCCTTCTTCGAGGACCTCGAGACCCTCGATTCCGGCCCACTCATCATCGATTGGGAGGTCTGGGGAAGAGTCCAAAGGAGCGATCAAGTCCTGCGCCCGGGAGACGGGTTTGCCTTCTACCACTCATCAAGAGCCAAGTTTCCGAAACAAGACCGATTCGGTCGCAAGCCGAGAATGTCGCTTGTCGGTCAGCTCGAAAGCTCCGAGCAGACCCGCCAAGACGTCTCTCGGATCAAGGGTGAGGGTTGACCGTGACACCTTCGAGCATAGGCGGAAGGAGCCGATCGTTCGAGATAAGCTCAACGCCGAGCTCTTCGGCCAGATAAACCCACCCGGAGCCGAAGCAACCTACTTTGAAATTAATCCAGACGTCTGGGAGCACCTCCTTGCCTCGAGTATCGAACTCGACGCTCCAGACGAGGAAGCCTCCGCCTTTGAAGGGGAAGTTCGACGGTACTTCACGACGCATCGAAGACGTGAGGCAAGCTTGCGAGACCGAAATATTCGAGAAGGCATTGCCGAGTCACCCGACAAGAAACTCCGGTGCGAGGTTGTGGGATGCGGCTTTTGCTTTGATCAGGTCTACGGCGAGATCGGCAAAGACTGTGCAGAAATTCACCATCCTATTCCGCTGCCGAGGGGGCCCGAGAGGCCAGTATCGAGAACCTAGTGGTTCTCTGCGCCAACTGCCATCGTATGGTCCATCGAGGCGGAGCCTGTCGAGACATCCGGAGCTTGATTCCTTGGTAGCCGAAAAAGAGCGCATCCGCCAGCCGGTCCATGGCAAGTGATCGATCGGGCCAAACACGGAAACGGCTACTCTTTGCCCAAGCCCCTCGCCAAGGGGACTCGATTCGACCGCGTCGTATGGATAGTTTCGCAGCCCCTTCGAGGTAGCACAACGCTTGGTGGATAGCCCCAACGATAAGCTCCTCAAGGCTCGCTTCCGGCGACACCCGCGAGGCCGCTCCGTGTCCGAGATCGATGCTCCCGCGGGACGTCCGGACGACCCTCCGGGGAGCGTCGCGGACGGTCGTGCCCGGCACCTAACGTAGAAGTCGGCGCCCATCGTCCAATAAGCGTTCTCCGAAACCGATCGGGAGACTGATGGCGGCCGCGAGCGGCACGGTTTCGAGCGTGTACCATCCGAAAAGACCCGCGATCAGCGCGCAGACGACCGCCGAGACCAACCCCGCGATGAAAGGGTAGCCCACCCCGCAGAGGTAGAGCTCCATCGCGGACCGATGGCGCTGGAGGAGCCGAGACTTTCGAGCCAACATGCTTCCGATCGCACCGAGCCCCCCAAAGAAGAGCGCGATGTAGCCCCTCAGCGTGGCGCCAACCTCCCCGACCAAACGCATCAGCGGGAGGAGTCCCACGCGATCGGCAAACTGAAGGGGCCATGCATCACGGTCGCCGTGCAGATAGAGACCAAGAAGGATGGCTTTGGGACCCAACACGAGGACCGTGACGGCAAACCAGGTCGCCCATCCCTTAACGAGCGGGGAGAGGTCTCCACTACCAAAGACCGATGATGGGCGGACGTCCGGCGGATGTCTGCCCTCCTCCCTGCTCTTCTTTGCGCCTTCGGTGTCGCTCGACGGAGCATCGCCCATATCGCGCCGTGGAGCCGCCTCCGCCGCGGAGGTCGCTTGCTCGGCCCCCTCCTCGGTTCTGCCTTCGGCCCATGACGCGCTAGGGAGGCTCCAGGACAAGCGCGAGGAGACGACGCGCCTTCGCCTGATCGTCCTCGCTCGGGGATCTGTCGACGATGTACTGTAGGTACCTTAGTAGATCAGAAGGATCTTGCTGTTCTGCGAGTAAGCGGACGTCTTGGGACGCGACGGCGGCGGGAGGCCCTTCATGGCGCAGTCTCGAGATGTCGAGGCCCGCGCTCGGCAAGTGGTCGGGACGCGAGCTCGATAGGAACGCTCCCATCGCCGCCACGACCTTATGTTCATCTTGGTCGAGCCACGGGGGCCCTGGTCGGACCTGCCCTGTGATCTGAGATCGATCTCCGGAGGAGCCACGCGGTGAGGCTTCAGTGCCCCTCCCGACAACGGTCCAAATCCTGCCAATCTCATCGCTTCGACGAGGTCGGACCTCGACCAAGGCTGATCTGAAGCCCTCGTCCAGACGGCCATCCCGCTCCATCTTCTGGACCATTTCGAATACGACGTCGGTCACCGCTTCCCGCATCGGAATGGAGCGCCGAACGTTCGGGTAATACTGTTCCAGGAACCTATCCAGTTCCTGCACCGTGAACATGTCCACCAACAGGCGTTGAAGAGCGATCTTGTCAGGCATCACGGGGCCTCTTCTTTCGTACGATCTCTCCCGTACAAGCGCAACGGCTCGCCGTCGATCAGAATGCCGGGTTCGGGCGCTGGGGCCAGACCGGCCAAAGGTCGTTGATATCGGGCTCTGGCGCCCCTCTGCCAGACGGAGCGAGAACGACGACCCGAAGCCCATCCAAGGGGAGGCTCAGCCCATCTGGAGCCCGTCACCCCTCGGTCGAGCCCGCGTGGCGCACGCCCTCAAAGGTCGGTCCGAGGGGGCGGCCCAGGAGGACGACCCTTCAGAGCCCGCACGATGAGGTCCACGTCCGCATCGAGATCCTCCGGGCCCTTGTTCCGCAGGTCTACTGGCCGACGAAGTCGGAGAAAAGGCGGCATATCCAAGGGGCCTTCTCCGAGCAGCACCGGAATGAGGAGCCGATCTCGGGTGACTGCGAGGTCGAGAAGCGCATCGTACTGAGCGCGGGCCCAGTCTTCCATGGCGGTCCTTGGACTCACGGCGATAAGACCATGCATCGTTCGCACGAGTCCTTCTTCGATCACGCGCGAGGCCACCTGGCCCGGCGCGACCATCCACTCGTCGAGAAAGACCCTGACGCCACGCTCGTGAAGGCCTACGGCAAGCGGATAGATATCTTCTCGCTCTGTCGGGGCATAGGATACGAAGACATACCAATCGATCTCATCACCCTCTTTCCGGAGATCTTCCGGCGAAGGTTTGTTTGCCGCGGACCTCTTCTTCGACTGAGCCAGCGGCGCGTAGAGACCCGCAAGCAGCTGAACCTCGTCCGCGCGGGCTGAACGAGAGTGGGCGAGCGCACGAAAAAAGCGGGCGTCCAGGCGGCCACGTCCGGCCAACCGCTCGACCACGTGGAACACCACCTGCGCTTTGCTGTCCCTCCAGTCGACCGCGTCCCGAAGCTCGCTATCGAGGTGTTCGATCCAGCGCTCCAACTCCTGAATGGAAAACGCGCTCCTAAGGAAGTCTTCTAGCGCCTTACGTCTCGACATTGCCCCTATCTAAACACATCTCGGAGGCTACCTGCGACTCCCATGACACGACCACCATAGATAGGTCTGTATCACGCATCCACGTAGCTAAAACCAGGTCGAGGAAGTCCACGCTCCGTCGACGGGTTACCTCGTGAGCCCTCAGACTCTCAATCCACTCAAGGCTCTTCGAGCCACTCGTGGTTACAGCCGTCCCTTCGGCTTCTAGCCGAGGTCTCGGGTCGGCGCCAAACAAAGAAATGACGAGGAACGTAGTCTATGAGGAGAGTGAAAGAGGCTGGAGGTTCGCCGGCACCGTGGGCGGGTCAAGGGAGTCCCGTTCATCCGTGAAGCTCGCGGCCGCGACGGCTTCAATGCTCGAACGGATTGATGAGCTCGAGACCGGTCTCCTCAAAGTCCTTTAGATTTCGCGTCGCGAGCGCCGTGCCACGCGCGCGGCAAATCCCAGCGATCATCATGTCGGCCTGGGCTGCGGGCCGACCCAGCTCTTCCCGACGCGCCTTGAGCGCGCCCGCGAGACCGGCCCCCTCGCGATCGAGCTCGAGGACTCTGAGCCCCTCAGTTCCGTCGATGAGGCTTACGAACCGCGCTTGCAGGTCCTCCCGGCGACGGCCGTTGGGAAGCCTCGCCAGGCCGTAGACTACTTCCATCACCGTGATGGTGGTCGTGGCAAAGGACCTCTCGCGCCGCTCCGAGATCCAGTTCGAGAGCCGAGACGAAGGCTTCGGACGCATCAACTCCGACAGGACATTGGTATCGAGGACGATCACCCGTTCTCATCGCCTTCTGGGAGGGCGACGTCTCGGGCGCCGGTATCCCGACTCTCTGCAAGTAAGCCTGCTTCGCCTTCTGAGAGGCCCTGGTTCTCACCAAAAAGCTCAGACACACGCTGAAGAAGCTCCGGCCCGTTCATGCCTCGGACCGCCCGTGTGAGAATCGTGCGTGCCTCGTCCTCCATCGAACGACCGGCCTGTGCGGCTCGAACGCGCAGCGCATCTCGGACCTCGTCGTCGAGACGGCGGATGGTCAACGTTGCCATGCTGTCATCGCTAGCCCCTGGATACCCCGCTGTCAATGCTAGCACTGACATCAGTCGTCATTTGAGGCTCAGGCCCGGACCCCGCTGTGTCAGCGTAGATGTCGCTCTTCTGGACCCTGCTCATCGAGCACGTCCCGCACCATGGCTTGGTATTGGGTGACCCCGGCCACCGTCTTGGTGGGGCCACCGAGCACCGAAGGAAGGATTGCATCACGGGCACGCGCTGAAAGCCTCCGGCGATGGGTGAGCAGCGTACCGCCTTGCATGTCGGCTTTGGCGATCTCCTCGAGGACGAGAAGCCCGAGGGCACCGAGCTGCGCGAAGTCGTGCTGAGTCAGGAGCAGCGGGCCGACCTGATGCTGATTCGTCGGAAGGCACCCGCGGTCGAGCCCAGGTGGCGGCTCCGTCCGCTTTAGGCGGTCCTCCCGAAGCTGACGCTGCGCGAGTACAAAAGCCGCAGTCGGCCCCCGGCGTTCGAGTCTATCTCGCGACGCAGCCGGTCGACATGCGCAAGGGCCACGATGGGCTCACCGCGATCGTTCGCTCCCAGTGGCAACTCGACCCCTACAGCGGGCATTTCTTCGTATTTCTGGGGAGAAGACTCGACCGCGTGAAGCTGCTCTACTTCGACCACGGCGGCTTCACGCTGCTCTACCGTCGCCTCGAGCGCGGCCGGTTTCGGTTCCCGAAACTACCGACGGGAGCCGACAAAGTCGAGATCGACAGC
>JBCBRU010000599.1:0-5646 GCA_039819565.1 Myxococcota bacterium
ACGGCCCGAGCAATCATGATGGCTGAGAGACCGACTCCGCCGCAGCCGTGTACGGCCACCCACTGCCCGGCCGTAACCGCGCCCTGATCGATGACGGCTCGAAAGGACGTAGCGAAGCGGCAGCCAAGGCTAGCCGCGGTGGCGAAGCTCATGTCTTCGGGAAGGGCGACGAGATTCAGGTCAGCGTGATGGAGAGCTACGTACTCCGCGAACGAACCCCAGTGGGTGAAGCCGGGTTGAAACTGGTGATGGCACACCTGCTGATGACCGGCGTGGCATTCGGGACAGGCGCCGCATCCGCCCACAAACGGCACCGTGACCCGGTCCCCGGTGCGCCAGCGAGTGACGTCTGAGCCCACCGCCACCACCGTCCCGGCCAGCTCGTGCCCCGGGACATGGGGTGGGGTGATGTCCGGGTCGTGTCCCATCCATCCATGCCAGTCGCTTCGGCACACGCCCGTAGCGCCGACTTGAACCACGACGCCGTGAGGGGGAGGCGAGGGATCGGGCACGGTACAAACGGAGGGCGCTTCTTCGAAGCGTTCATAGACCACGGCTCTCATCGTTCGCCGCTACCCCATCGCTCTCGTCCCGGCTACTTCATTCCGGGCCCCATGGTTCCCCGCCGAGGCTTGGCACTCTGAGTCACGTGACGAAGTCAGAGCTGACCCGGACCGGGATGTTTGGCGCCGCTCATTGCGACTGGCGACTCAGCCCGGCTGGGGACCGCGAACTCCTCGAGTGAACGCGGGATGGCTTCCTCAACCCACAGATTCGGAGCCGTTCCTTGGGGAGGTCCCTGGAGCATTTCAGGGTTCGGGGCGGTGCACGGCCCCTCGGTTGCTCAACCACTTGACCATCTCTTTGTGCCCCATGCGCTGGGCTTCGCTCAGCGGGGAGCGATAGGTGTCCGGCCCCGTTCGGTCCGGAGTCTTGACGGTGAGCGAGAGTTCCGCGCCGGCTCGGACGAGGACTTCTGCGACGGGCACGTGGCCCGCCTGAGCCGCGTTGATCAGAGGGGTCTCGTCGCCGTAAACATAAGCGTTTGGGTTTGCGCCCAGCGACAGCAGCAGCTCGGCGGTCTCGACCCGCCCACGCAGGGCCGCCGAGATCAGTGGATTGCCGTCCTGACGGATACCCGCGTCGACCGACGCTCCCCCTCGAACCAGCTGTCGAATCACATCTTCTCGACCGTGAGCGCTGGCGTTGATCAGCGGTGTACCGTCGCCGGGAACGCCCAGGTTCGGGTCGGCACCGGCGTCGAGAAGCCGCTCGACGGCGGCCGCGTGCCCGTGGCGAGCCGCGGCGATGAGGGGGCTTCCGTCCCCGGAGATCACGGCGTCCGCGTCTGCTCCCTTGGCGAGGAGGCTCTCGATGCGTTCGAGATCACCCTCCTCTGCCGCCTCGAACAGAGCTTGATCGACCGCGCGAATCTCTTCCGGCTCCGGACGCAGGTTTGCCTGCAGCAGGCTGGACCCAGACTGGGCGACGACCTGCGGTGTGCCCGCAAAGACGGCTGCGCCGAGAATGGGGAGAACAAAGTGCATTTTCATGGGAGGTCCTTTCGAGCGACGCAGCCCTCGAGATGCGTCGATGAGATGATCCACCCGGGCGGACAGCATGGCTTTGGACGGGTGAATGGCGAGAGTGAGGCGAGGGGTCTGAACGCATCGCTCAGCCTCGCGTACTAGGGCCTGGGCAAGCTGATGGGGCCTTCCGGTGACGTCGGCAGCTCGCTGATCACAGAGAATCTCGCGATTGCGACGCACGATACGGTCGAGGACGTAGGCGGGCAGAGCCCACCAAAAGAACACCAACACAATGCGCGTCATGAGCTCCGAGGCGTCGTCCCGGCGCACCGCATGAGCCACCTCGTGCTCGAGGACGAGTCGAGCATCGTCGTCGATGGTGAAGCTCCTCGGCACCGCGATCATTTGGTAGCCGTAGCCCATGAAGACCGGCGCCCGAACCTCGACGCAGCGATGAACAGCCAGGGGCAAGGAGAGCTCGATCGGGAGGGCCTCTGAGCTGCGGCGCCGCCACACCGAGCGCAGAAGGAGAAGGTCACCCGCGAGTCGAAGCCCTAGTACGAGGCTCACGCAGGCCCAGGCTAGAAGAAGGAAAGGGATTCCGAGCCTCGTGACTTCGCTCCGCCCCGTATCCCAACTATCCACGGGATAGATAGGCGCTGGTCCTGCGTTCTCCGTGGCGACGACTGCGGCCGGAGCCGTGGTTCGGACGGTTGGAGCCGACTCCGCGAAGAGAGGCGCAGGCGTGGGGCGAAGGGAGAGGCAGAGGGCGAGAGGGAGAAGCCAGATCCCCGCGAGAGCGAGACTGTACCGTGAATGAACCCAGGCCCGGGGAGCGAGCCGGTCGAACGCAGCGGTCATCACCGCCCACAGGCTCACCTCGAGGAAGGCCACCGCGGCGGCCTGTACCCCGTCCAGCGCGGTCATTGGTTGCCCTCCTCGTCGCTCTCCTCCGGAGTGATCTCGGACAACTTAGCCTTCAGAGCCTCGATATCTTCGACGGTGAGCTGATCCTCCTCAATGAGGTGTTGAGCGAGACGGAGCGGCGAACCTCCGAAGAGAGCGTCAAGGAGGCTTCCGAGGGCACGGCGGCGAGCACCCGTGCGACTCACCAAGGCCCGGTACACGTGCGCTCGACCGGCCTTACGATGCGTCACGTAGCCCTTCTGGCTCATGATGCGCACGGTCGTGAGCACCGTGGTGTAGGCGAGCTCGTGCTCGGCGAGCGCGTCCGTGAGGTCGCGGACCGTAGCTTCGTCCCGTTCCCACAGGACGTCGATGATGCGTTGCTCCGCCGGAGTGAGCTCCGGCGACGTCCGTCGAGCCATCTACTAATTCCTTAGTAGTAGGCCTCGAGGGCTGTCAACCCGAGGGCTTCGTCGTCGTCGACGTGCCGGCCGCGGTGCGGAGGAACTCGCGGACATCGGGCGAGGGCGGGGGGCTTCGGAGGACCGACGGTACGAGGAAGGCGAGCTGGACCGCAAGCCCGTAGGCGCCGGCGTGAATCGGGAATGGCCGAAGGGAGGGCGCAATAACGAATAGGCCGGTGACCACCGTGCCTCCGATGAGGGCGATCAGCACCGATGAGCCTCGCGCCCGCCCCGAGAAGAGCGTCAGCACCAGCGCCGGCGCGAACTGCACCACCGCGCCGTACGTGGTGAGGAGCAACTTCACCAGCGAGCCCCGGTAGGCGATCGCGGCCCAGTACGCGATGACCATGACCAGGACGGTGGCGACGCGCAGGAGGCGTTGCTCCGCGTCTGGGGCCCACCTCTTCCCCCACGCGAAGCCTCCGTCCCGCACCGCGATCGACGCGGCGGCGTGGGCCATGGCGTCGCCGGAGGACATGGAAGCGGCGAGAGCGCCGGCGCAGAAGAGACCCACGATGAGGGGCGGCACGTCCGCGGTCATCAAGATATGGGGGAGGATCTGGTCGGCGCGGTCGGGAGCGGGCTCCATGCCGACACCCGCGAAGCCGATGAAGAGGAGCGGCAAGAGGAAGATCTGAAAGGTTGGGTAGAGTACGACCGTTCGCTTGAGGGTTCGGATGTCGCGAGCTGAAAATGCCTTCATGAAGAGATGCGGCCACATCGTGAAACCCACCGCAGAGACGAGCACCGCGGAGCCGTATTCCCACGGGGACCACGGGTCTCCAGAGGCGGCGAGTCCCGGGCTGGCCAGCAGCTCCGGTCGGGTCTCGGCGAGGGTCTGGAACATGGGCTCGAGGCCTCCGTGGAGCTTGCCGGGCAGATAGATGCCGAGACCCCACGCCAGGGTGATCATGAAGATACCTTGAAAGGTATTGGTCCACCCGACGCCGAGTACCCCCGAGCTCAGGACATAGGTGAGCACAATGCCGTATACGATGAGGGCCCCCAGCCATTGGGGCACCGCCCCCTCGCTCACCGTCTCGAGCACGTAGCCCGCCCCCTTCATCTGGATGGCGAGATAGGGAATGAACGCGAGCACGCTCACCAAAGCCATCCACCCCGCGATGCCGCGGCTCTCGAAGCGGTGAGCCACCAGCTCGGCCTGGGTGACGTAGCCATGCGCGCGGCCGAGACGAGCCGCTCTCGGGCCCATGAAGTAAAACGGGATCATCCCTATGGTGCCGTAGCCGAGGATGTAGAGGGCGGCGGTGCCGCGGGAGTAGGCCCAGCCCGGAAGACCCAGGAAGGCAAAGGCGGAGAAGATGGTCGCCCCCGTGATGAAGTACATCACGAGGAGCCCTAGGCCCCGATCGCCCGCCACCCACCCGGTCGTAGACGCGGTGGCCCGGCGTCCTGCGAGGAGGCCCAGGAGCAGGGACGCCGCTAGGTACAGTCCCCCCGTGAGGAGCGCGATCTCGCTCTGGCTCATGGGAGCCTCTCGCCCCCGTCGAGAAGATGGAACCCGAGGAGCACGAAGAAGCTCGCGGAGACCCATCCCACGGCCCACGCGATCGCCGAAGGGACTCCCAATACGGGCCCTAGGAGGTTGGCGAGGGCGGGGACGCTCACCGCAACGGCTGCGAGCAAGGTGTAGGCTAGGAGTAGCCAGTGTCGGGGAGGCACCACCCGACCCTACGAAGCCCCGCGGCCCGATGTCGACGGATCCGCGTCTAGGCAGCCCGTTGATTTGGAGGTGTATGGCGATGTCGAGTCACGCCCGACTAGGGTCGGGGACGGGTGGCCACCCAATATAGGGTGTTGGTGCGCGAGTTGCCGTTATCGTAGGCCCGGAGGCTCTGCACCTCTGTCCACGCGTCCTCCGGTGCGAAGGTGGCGTGGGCCATGAAGATGAAGCCGCGCCATCCCTCCCCCAGGGCGGGGCTGTTCAGGGCTAGGGACACGACGGGATAGGCTTCGGTCATCCACTCCGGGCGCAGCAAGGTCTCGGCGATCGGCGTGAACGGTAGGTACTGGATGCCGTGGATGAACTCGATGTTGGTCCCGAAGAAGGTGTTGTACTCCACCTTACTGTCCCAGAGGATGCCCACCACCTTGTTCTCGGCAAAGGGCTGAGGATAAACGTCGTCCGCACTCGTGATCTGCCAATAGGTCCACGCCGAACGCAGCTCGAGAGCGAGCATCACCCGCCCCAGGTCCCGCAGATCGTCATCGCCCACGGCAAGGCCGTACAGATAGACCGCGTAGTACGCGTTGACGGCTTCGGAGGTCGACTCCTGGTTCCGGCTGTCGTCGGAGGCGAACAGACCGGATGCCCAGGAGTGACCGGTATACCAGTCCTTGTTTCTGGTGATGGGGAAGTAAGGGTCGCTCCCAGCGGGGTTGGCGATGTCCCGGATAAGCGCGCGAGCGTGTTCGCCCCAGGTTTGGTCCCAGGTGGGGTCGAGGGTGGCCAGCGCTGCGCAGGCGTAGATCAGGTAGCCATAGTGAAAGTGGTGGTCGTTGTAGTAGCCCTGCCCGAAGCTTATCCCCGGGTTGGTCAGTCCGGCCCGGATGACTACCCCTCCCCAGGTCTCATCGCGGACGAGCTCGGGGAGACGGCCCTCGTCGAGACCTACCGAAACTCACTCCAGGCGGACCTCCAGCCGTGGCTGGAAGGCACCAACGGCGATCCCCTCGTCTACGACGAGACCTGGGGAGGGGTAGTCATCCGGGCCGGACTGACCAAC
>JBCBRU010000600.1:0-5644 GCA_039819565.1 Myxococcota bacterium
GACGGCTTGGGAGCCGAGAAAGCTTCGGAGGTCAGTCAAGCCCTCCTTCAGCGGGCGCCGGTCACGCTGCGCGTCGACCCCACCCGGGCGGACCGAGGGGCGCTCATCGAGAAGCTCCGTGCAGCAGGCTCCAGTGCCCACGCCACCGCCGTGGCCCCGCTGGGGATCACCCTCGATGTGCCCCGGGATCTCCGGGGCTGGCCGGAGCTCGAAGACGCACGGCTCGAGGTTCAAGACGAAGGAAGCCAGCTCCTCGGCCTCGCCGTCGGGGCCCGTCCCGGCGACGTCGTCCTCGACGCCTGTGCCGGAGCGGGGGGCAAGACCCTCCACCTGTGGTCGCAGATGGAGGGTCGGGGCGAGCTGGTGGCGGTGGAGCCCGACGCCAAGAAACGCGAGGTCCTCAAGAAGCGGCTGCAGGGAGCCGGCGCCAGCGGGGTCCAAGTGGTGGCCGGTCATCTCGAGGAAGTCTCGGGGGAGTGGCGCGACCGCTTCGACCGGATCCTCATCGACGCCCCGTGCACGGGGACGGGCACCTTGCGGCGCCACCCGGACCTCAAGTGGCGCATTCAGGAGTCTAGTTTGGCCCACGAGGTGGGTCGCCAAACCCGGCTCCTGGGGGCGGGGGTCCCGCTCCTCAAGCCGGCCGGACGCATGGTGTACGGGACCTGCTCGGTCCTCGTGGAGGAAAACGAGGCCGTCATCGAAACCTTCGCTCGCGCCGCGGAGGGGCTAGATCCGAGCCCTCTCGAGCGAGGGTGGGGCGCCGACGTGGATCGGGGCCTAGAAGCGCGGGGCCGCGCCACGGCCCGCATTGGCCCAGGAGCGGACGGCCAGGGCCCGGACGGGTTCTTTGTCGCCGCGTTCGAAAAGCGGGGCGAGTAGGTCGCGAGCGCCGACGCGAAAAATTCCTCAAGAAAGAGGGCGAGCCGCCGATAGCGGATGTGAGGTCCCCTCGTGAGTGCCTCCGTCCCGCTCGATGCTCTGCCCGTAGGGGCCCTCCTCGTCGAGCCCCAGCGCCTGCGGGTCAAAGAGGCGAACGCTCATGCGCAGGACCTCTTTCGCCGGCCTCTCGTAGACCTGAGCCTCGCCTCCCTGCTGCCCAACATCGACCGATCCACCCTCCTCGGTCTGGTGGGGCGAGATCCGGTCTCGCTGCCCTTCGGAAGGGGACGGCACCTCGACCTCCGGGTGGGGGTGGTCGACGTCGATGGGGCGCTCCTCGTCACCTTGGTCGAGACGACGGATCGCGTGAGGAGCGAGTGGAGTCTGCGCCGCGCCTTTCTCACCCAGAAGACGCTGAGCGACCTGGTGCGGAGCACCTTGGACCATCGTCCTCTCCGCGAGCAGCTGCGCGAGGGGCTCACTCTGCTGACCGAGCTTCCGTGGGCGCCCTTCGGTCCCCGAGCGCTGATCTTGGTGGAGAGGGAGGGCATGGTCGAGCCCGTGTGGGCGGGCTCCACCCGCCTCGAGATGGCCGACGCCGAAGCCCGAACCCTCCGGCGCTGCGCGTGCGGGGAGCAGGTCTTCGACGGCTTTGGGCACCCGCCCGAGGGGCTTCTGTTCGGCGGCCCCCCGCGGATCGAGGAGCTCATCGATCTGCCTCTGACCGCCGACGACCGCGCGGTGGGTCGACTGCTGGTGCAGTGTCCCAACCCCGACGACCGTGACCCCTTCGAGATGGAGCTGCTCCAGGTCGTGGCAAACCATCTGGCCAGCGTGATCGTCCACGTCCAAGCCCGCGAGGAAGCCATGCGCCAGGCGGAGAGCTTCCGCGAGCTCATGGAGGGGGCAGAGACGGCCATCGTCGCGGTCGACGCTCTGGGTAAGATCACGGGCTTCAACCCCGCGGCGGAGACGCTGTTCGGCGGCCGCGCGGTGAAACGCCTGGGGACGAGCCTCGCGACCCTGGTGCCGGGGGGGTTTCCTTCCTTTTGCATCGAGGACTCCTCCCCTGCCGAACCCATCGCGATCCATCCCGGGCCCGCGCGGGAGCTCACCGCCTATCGCACCGACGGTGAGGCGGTACCGGTCCTCTTCGAGCTCTTCGCGACCTTCTCGGAGGGCAAGGTGGGCTACACCGCCTTCATTCGAGACGAGACGGAGCGGGTCCGTACCCGCGCCGCGCTCGTGGCCGCCCGCGAAGAGGCGCTCGCCGCCAGCCGCACGAAGTCTCGCTTCCTGGCCAATATGAGCCATGAAATCCGGACCCCTATGAACGGCGTGATCGGCATGACCGACCTCCTGCTCTCCACGCCGCTGGACGAGGAACAAAAGGACGCCGTCGACACGATCCGAAGCTCCGGGGAGGCCTTGTTGTCGGTCATCAACGACGTCCTCGACTTTTCGCGTATCGAAGCGGGCCGGCTCGAAGTCTCGCGGACCCCTTTCCATTTGGCTCGGCTCCCGCGAGAGGTGACGCGACTCCTGGGAGGCATCGCCGCCGACAAAGGTCTCAGTCTGCGGCTCAGTCTGGACCCAGCGCTCCCCGTGTGGGTGCTCGGCGATGCCGGACGCATCCGTCAGATCTTGGTCAATCTCATCGGCAACGCGCTGAAGTTCACGGAGGCCGGCGAAGTCAGCGTGCGCGTGTCGCGCAGCTCGGGCGAGCACGGGGTCAGCTTCGAAGTGAAGGACACCGGGATCGGGATGACGCAGGAAGGTTTGCAGCGGCTGTTCCGCCCGTTCGAGCAAGCCGACGACACCATCACCCGCAGGTTCGGGGGGACGGGACTGGGTCTGACCATTTGCCGACAGCTCGCCGAGCTCATGGGAGGCAAGGTGACCGCGGAGAGCGTCCATGGGGCAGGAAGCACCTTCACCCTCTCTCTCCCTCTCCCCCCCACCGAGGTCCACGACGAGCTCAGCACCGAGGACATCCTTCTCGTGGACCTCTCGGCTCGAAAGGTCCTCCTCGTCGAGGACAACCCCGTCAATCAGAAGGTCGCGCGACGCATGTTGGAGAAGTTGGGGATCGAGGTCACGGTGGCTGGGGACGGATCCGAAGCCCTCAAGCAGTTCGGCGCGGGATCCTTCGACGTGATCCTCATGGACTGTCAGATGCCGGTGCTGGATGGGTTCCAGGCCACTCGGGCGCTGCGGGCCCGGGGATGCACGACACCTATCGTGGCCCTGACGGCAAATGCCATGAAGGGTGACGAGGAAGCCTGCCTTGCCGCAGGCATGGACGCCTTCCTGTCGAAGCCGGTCCGGCAGCGCGAGGTGGAAGATATGCTCGCCCGCATGCTGGCGGGGACCTGAGCGGGCTCCGAGGGATGGGAAACTCCCCGCCCGCCGCGCCCAACGGGCGCAGCGGCGGGGGACGCTCATCAATGCGAATCACCGATCCGTGAAGAGCAGACGAAGCCCGGAAAACCGGCCTAGCTATAGAACGACCTATCGGAGCGGAGGATTCAATCCGCACGCGGTCCCATCGGACAGTTGTCGAACCGACCGGCGATCAGCTTTCCGTGATCTCTCCGAGGATCTGGTCGAACGCAGCGTCTGCATAGCCGACCATCTCTTCGTCCGTGCGGTCCTGGATGGGATGGGGAACGAATACGCGGGCCATCGCCGAATAGCCGAGCGCCTGCGACTGCGCCTCGGCGGCGGTCACGAACTCGCTCGACGCCACGAAGACGCCGGCTACGCCTCGAAGCTCGAGGTCGCTGATGTCATGCACACTGCACGACGTGCAGCTCCCTCAATCGGCGAGGGCCTCGATGACGACCTGGCACTCCGTAGCGATCTGATGCCGCAGGTCCACGGGGGCTGGCTTCGTGAAGGTCGGCTTGCGATATCGCCGCACCTTGACCCCCTCGGAGGAAAGGCGCGACTGGAGGCGATCGAGGAACACGTCCCCACGCGGCTTGGAAATGTCGAGAAGCCCCACCGTGAGGTCGGTAAGGGCCTTCGGCCGCGGATGCCGCGGCCGCTCCGACACGGTCTGCTCGCCGGTCGGATCGAGGATGATTCGGTCACTGCTCATGTTCACGTCCTTACTGGCGCCGCTCACGGGCGCACCTCTCGAGTTACGGGAGCGGAGCCCTTGTCCCCGTTCACCCAGCCGGCGATCACCGCTGAAAAGAGACCTGCCCCTCCTCCTGCGTAGGCCAGCATCAGTCCGTGCGGTCCGAACTTGGGAAGCTCCTGGGGGGCGGCTCCGCCGTTCGCACCTGCGAACTGCGCGGGGACGCCTTCGCTGATCCCACCCGCCCCTCGGACCAGGTCCGAGAAAGGCGTGCGGAGACGGGCGTGGAGTTCCCTGAGGATACGCGCCCGGTCCCATCCGGCCTCCGCGAAGACGCGGGCGTGCTCCGGACCCATCACCAGGAGAGCGTCGAACAGCACCACGAGCTTGTGGTGATGGAGGGCTTGCAGCTGGTGGGCGAGCGAACCAGCGAGACTCTCCGGCGTTCGCGAGATCTGATCGACCACGCAGCGCGGCCCCTCGCCGGCCATGAGGGTGATCGCGTCGACCCCCGGGGCGAGACCGAACTGGCTCGCCAGCGTTCCGTAGGGGGAGCTCTCGTCGTCTTCGGCAAAGCAGAAGCTGAGCTTCGCGGGGCTTCCGTGGGCGGCCCGATCGATCTCCCCGGGCCGGCCGCCCCCTACATTGCGGACGACGAGCTGAAGGGCGCGGCCGATGGTGGCGTTGGCCCGGTTGCCCTGCCCGAGCGCGTTGACCCCCGAGTTCATCCCGATGCGGCGCGTGCCGGGGCCGCTGCAGACGATCACCGGCCCCACCGGCATCGTGGTGCAGAGAAGGCCGTGCATGTTGAACGTATCGGTGCAGGCCGCCTCCACCGCGGTGAGAACCCAGGGGAGATACTCGGGCTTGCAACCGGCCATGACGGCGGCGATGGCCACCTTCTCGACGGTGACCTCCACCAGGTCGGGCGGCACCGTGGCCACCACCGCTTCGGGGGCGCGGGAGGTCCCCTCGAGCATGGCCATCACCCTCGGCTCGGTGGGCGGGACGACGGGAAGCCCGTCGCTCCAGCCGCGCGTGAACATCATCTCGATGTCGTCCTCGGCCGACGCCACCTCGATGCGCCGAGACCGAAGTCGGCTCCCCCCGTGCCGGACCCGGAGGGCGTCCACGAGGTCGGGATCCAAGCTCTTAGAGCCGCAGCCCGGCCGCATGACGGGCAGCACCTCGCCGAGGCGGGAAAGGCCGGTCAGAGACCGCCATGCCTCGCGGCTCCACCCCACGGTGCGCTCGACCTCCACCCCGTCCTTGACCTTCATCAGAGTGGGCACGGTCTCAATCTGGTGGTGCCAGCTGAACCCGAGATCCTCGTCGTAGGTGGCGCGCGGCGCGTCGGGAAAGGCCGGATCGTCCTGGGTGTAGGCCGTGAGCGGGCCGGCGCGGTCGAGGTCCTGGAGGACGGGAACGACCATCTGGCAGGTCTCGCAGTCGCGTTTGACGACCACCACCCAGCCGTCCGGCAGCTTCGGCTTGCTCATGGGAGGCCCTGAGCATGCCCTGAGGCTCAGCGGCGCCGCTAGATGCGCCCGGCGTGAATTGTGAGCCGCCCCGCCGGGTGATGGGTCTCGCCGCGTGGTCGTTCGGCGAAGAGGAAGCCTACCGAGGTAGGCGACGATGAGAGTCGCGAAGCGACGGCCGAGCGAGCACGCGGCGAGA
>JBCBRU010000601.1:0-5634 GCA_039819565.1 Myxococcota bacterium
CACGGCCCCCACAGCCCTGGTGAAGAGATTCGATCTCGGCTCCAAAAGCGCCCGCATCGTGTTCGAAGACCCCACGACGAAACGCTTCACCAAGATCAAGCTTCCGACGGAAGAGGCGATGACCAATGCCCTTATCGAGCTCGTGGAGCGACGACAGCGCAAGGTCTATTTTCTAGGAGGGCACGGAGAGCCCTCGATCACGGACGCGAACGGCAAAGAAGGCTACGGCACCGCCGCCACCCTGCTCGGAAACGAGGGACTCGCCACCGAGACCCTCTCGCTGATCGGACGCTCCGACGTTCCCGAGGACGCCAGCGCGATCATCGTCGTGGAGCCCAAGAGCCCGGTTCTTCCCAATGAGGCCGAGGCCCTCAAGGCATGGTTAGATCGGGGCGGGAGGGCCCTCGTGCTCCTCGATCCCGGCGCTACGCCAGGCTTGGAGCGCGTGTTTCGGCCGTTCGGAGTCGTCCTCGGAGAGGACATGGTCGTGGACGACAACCCCGCTTCCCGCGCGTTGGGGTTCGGACGCGACGCACCCGTCGTCCAGGCCTACGAGACGCACCCCATCACAAACGTGATGCAGGGCCAATTTACGATGTTCTATCGCGCCCGGAGCGTCACCCCTCGGCTTGATCTCGCCAAGCTCTCCATCTCGACCCTGATTCAAACGAGTCCAAGCTCGTGGGCCGAAAAAGACTGGGCCACCGAGGAGGAGTACGTCCAAGGCGGGGATGACTTGGCCGGACCGGTGCCGATCGCCTTGGCCGTCACCAAACGCACCACCAGTCATCCACGCATGCTCAATCCGGAGGCGCGGCTGGTGGTGATCGGAGATCACCACTTCGCCACGAACCGGTTTAGCGCCATGACGGGCAACTCGAACCTCTTTGTGAATACCGTCAACTGGTTGGTGGGCGACGAGGATCGCATCACCATCCGCCCGCCCCGCAAGGCCGGCGACCGCCTCGCCATCACCGCGGCCGAGCAAAACGGAATCATGTTCTTCTCGGTCAACCTTCTCCCTCTCCTCATCATCGGCATCGGCTTTTCGGTGTGGGCCGTGCGTCGGAGACGCTGAGTGGCCAAGGATCGGGTCGGGAGAGCGATACGCAACGCGGCTTTACTCGCCGCGGTGGGGGTAACCTCCGCCGGCGTCCTCTACCTGAGGGACATTCGCCCGCGAGATGCGCGTCGGGTAGAAGCTCTCGAAGCCAAACGCCTGTTCCGTTTCGGTCGGGATGCGGTCTCGTCCGCAACTCTACATACCCGGGGCGCCACGGTCAGCTTTACCCGAGAGGGCTCGACCTTCGTGCTCACCGAACCCGTGGCTTGGCCGGCCAAGATGGACGCCGTGACCGCCTTTCTCGACCGGGTGGCGGCGGTGGCCCTCGAGCCGGTCCTCACGGAGGCGGCCACGCCCACGGAGCTGTCCGAATGGGGCTTGGACCGCCCCCTCGCGGTCGCCCATATTTCGCTGCGAGGAGGCGAGCGCCACACCCTCCACGTGGCCGCTAAAAATCCGCTGGTCGGCAAGCACCCCATCACCGACGAGACCAAAGCTCGCGTGGGCCTTGCCGACCCGGCCTTCATATGGGCTCTGGATCGGCCCCCCGAGGATTTTCGGGAGAACCGACTCCTCGCTGGAGTGACTCCCGAGGACGTCACCGAGATCGAGGTCTCCCCCTCGAGGCGATCGGAGTTTCGCCTTCGAAGAGGAGATACCGCCTGGACCGTCGAGGTCGAAGGCGAGCCCGTGCGAGGAGCCTCGGCCTCTCGAATCCGGCTTTTTCTCACCGCATTCACCAAACGCGTAACGATCACCCGCTTCATCTCTGACGACGCCGCCCCGCCCGAAGTAGAGGCCGCCCCGAGCCGGTTGAGACTCACTCTCGAAGATGGGTCGTACCGAACCCTCCTCTTCCTACGTTCTCGGGAGACGAGCGCCGCGGACGGAGCCTGGGAGGCGCACCTCGAGGGTACGCGAACGCGAGTGGAGGTCGATCCCTCGGTGGAGCTAGAGCTGAAGAAGGATCCTGACTTCTTCCTGGACCGCACCCTGTCGCGGCTGAGGGCCAAGGACGTGGCGCGGATGCTCATTCAACTCGGCACGGAGGTCCCCCGCACCGTGGTTCGCACCGCGACCGAACCCGCGCCGGCCTGGGCGGTGGAGGGAGACCCATCGATCGCTCTCAAAAGCTGGCGCATCGACGCGCTGATTCGACGCTTCTCGGTCATGGAGGCCGCGCGTATCTACGAGGAGAACCCGAGTCGAGCGCAGCTTCGCGAGTGGCTGCTCGATCCTCCGTCGCGCCGATTCGTATTCTTCGACGCTGAGGGCACCCCGCTTCGGGAGGTCCGGGTGGGCCATCGATTCGATGAATCCTTCCTGTTCGTGCGCAGCGACCGCGATCCTCGGGTGGGGCTCGTGCCGGAGGCCAAGCTCACGGTTCTCCCTGCTCGTTTCGAAGAATTGGCCGTCCCGTGACATTAAGTCCGGTTTCAAGGGCGCGGCACCGTTGATCTGAGGCGCGGCGGTCGACACGGTGCGCACGAATGACGCCGGCCCCTTGGAACTACGCGAGAGCATTTGGATCGCTGCTCGTCACGACTACTCTGATGGCGCTCGCCGCCTCACCCGCCCTGGCTCAGGTGGCCGTCGTCGCGGACGGACCGTCGGACATGCTGACGGCGCGCTACGAAAAATTCGTGGGTGAGCTGGCGGAGCTCTCCCGCGACACCGCGAATCCTCCCCGCCTTCCCGCGGCGCCTACCCATCTGGGCTCCTTCTCACTCGAGAGTGCGCGGGCCCAGCTTCAGTCGGCCCTGAACGACCGGTCGGTTCGGGCCATCGTGGGCTTTGGCTACTTCGTCGGCGTGGCGGCGGCCGAGCTGAAGCCCTTCCCCAAAAAGCCCATCCTCCTCGCCTACGGGGCTCCGGAGGTTCAAGGCTTACCCCAGTCCGGCAACATGAGCGGACGAAGGAACCTCGGCTATCTCAGCGGCCTTCTCGAGCTAGAGAAGGATCTCGCCCGATTTAGAGAGGTCATCCGCCTTCGCAAGGTCACCTTCCTGGTCGACGGCCCTGTGCTCGCAGCCGTGCTTTCGAGGGCCAGCGATGCGGCCTTTGACCAGCTCGACCCCGATGTGCGGCTGGTCGCCATGCCCGACAACGCGGAAGGCAGCCTGGCCGCCATCCCCGAGGGAACCGAGGCCGTGTACCTGCCCCCGAACTTTCGGATGAGCTTCGAGGAGATGAACAAGCTCATCGCAGGGCTGAATGCGCGAAAGCTCCCTACCTACGCCGCCATGGGTCCAAAGTGGGTTGAGCGTGGAGCCTTCGTTACGCTCATGCCTCCGGAGGTCGAGACCGAGCGCTTCCGTCGCCTGGCGCTGAATCTCCGAGACGCCCTCGCTGGCGACGACCCCGGACGGATGGCTATCGGCTTTCCCCGACGCACCGAGCTGTTCATCAACATGGACACGGCCCGGACCATCGGAGTCTTCCCGAGCTTCGAGCTGATGACTGAGGCTCGGCTGATGCGTAGTTCCGGGGATGATGACCGCCTCGAGCTGAAGCTTCCAGACGTCGTAGCGACCGCTCTCGAACGAAACCCAGCCTTCCTAGCCTCGATTCAGGAGGTTCGCGCGGCGGAAGCCGAGCTGCGGGAGAGTCGTGGAAATCTGCTCCCGAGCATCGACCTCACGGGAGACTTCACCTGGCTGGATCCAGACGTTGCGACCTCTCTGGGCAGCGCCGAAACCACTCTTCAGTGGGGGGCCAGTGCGAATCAGATCGTGTACTCCCCCCTCGCGTTCAACGCCTACTTCGCGCAGCAGAAGAATGTGAACGCGGTGGAGGCTTCCCTTCGAGCGGCGGAGCTAGATCTGGTCCTCGAGGCGGTTCAGTCCTTTCTGTCCGTGCTCCAGGCACGAGCGGTCGAGACGCTTCAGCGGGACAATCTCCGAAACGTCCGTACGAACCGGAGCCTCGCTGAGCTCCGGGTGGAGATCGGGAGCTCAGGAAAGCAGGACGTCGCGCGTTGGGACATCTCCCTCGCCGACGGAAGGGTCAACACCATCTCCGCCTCCGCTCAACGCAACCAAGCGGAGATCGATCTCAATCGAATCCTCGACGCCGACATCGAGCGTTCGTTTCTCCCGGTCCTGCCCGAAGAGGGCCCCCGCGGCCTCCTTTTGGACCCTCGGCTCGATCCCTACGTGCGGGACCTGCGCTCGTTCCGTATCTTTAGAACTTTCATGGCGCGAGAGGCCCTCGAGCGCTCGCCGGAGCTGGCCCAGCTCGACGCACAGATCGCTGCGCAGGACAAGTTGCTCACAGGCTACACGCAACAACTCTACATTCCCTCCCTCGGAGTCGGGGCGGGCTTCACCCATGTCCTGTGGCGCGGCGGCGAGGGTTCCGGAAGCGCCGAGCTGCCTCCCGAGTTCTCCGGCGCCATCGCCGCCCGAGACGACTTCACATGGCAGCTCGGTGCCAACCTGACCTTCGCCCTGTACGATGACGTCCGCTACGGAACCATCGAACGCATCAGGCGAGTGCGCTCTCAGCTTCTGGGTCTTCGTGACAACACGGCCAACCTGGTTGAGCAGCGGGTGCGCTCGGCGCTCCATCAGACCGGGGCCTCAGGTGCCGCGGTGAGCCTGCGGCAGGAAGCGGTTCGAGCCGCTCGCGTCAACCTCGACGCGGTGACCAGCGCCTATCGAGAAGGAACGGCCACTATCATTACCTTGATCGATGCTCAGACCCAGTCACTGCAAGCAGAGATCAACGCGGCCAACGCCCTCTATCAGTTCCTTTCCGACTTCGCCGCGGCCGAGCGGGCTGCCGGTCGATTCCTGTTTCGCGCTCCCCTCGCGGAGCAGAATACCTTCATCGAGAGTCTCGAGCGCTTCGCCGCGAAGCAGCTGGAGGCGGGAGCAAAAGAATGAAGATCTCCACCCTGTCGATGGCTCAGCCGAGCCCCCAACCCAGCCAGGTCCGACGCTCGACGTCGAAGTCCATCTCCCTCGCTGCTTCCGTTCTCATGGTGACCTTCGCCGCCTCCTGCAGCGGCGACGAGGAGAAACCAGCGCCTCTGGTACGCGCGGTCCGCTGGCAGGTGGTCGCCAACGCGGATGGCGCCGCCCAGCGGGTCTTCAGCGGGGCGCTCCAGGCCGGGAACGAGAGCCGTCTCTCTTTTCAGGTCGGAGGTCGGGTGAAGCAGGTCCCGGTACGGACCGGTCAGCGGGTCAAGAAAGGCGCCTTGGTCGCCGAGCTCGACGCCACCGACTACCAGCTTCAGCTTCGGGAAGCTCAGGCAGGGGTCGCCCAGGCCCGCGCGCAAGCCAGCGCCGCCGACGCCAGCTACAAGAGGGTGCGAAGGCTGTACGAGACCCAGAACACCTCTCGTCAGGACCTCGATAGCGCTCGCGCGGAGCGGGATACCTCTCGCGCGGCCCTCGCCGCAGCCGGAGAGAGCCTCGCCCGAGCCCGGCGCCAGCTCGGCTACGCACGCCTCGAGGGCCTCACCGGCCTGCAGGACCGCGATCATCTGGCCGGCGCCGATCACCTCATTGGCCTCCACGGCCACGTTGTTGATCGTGCCTGAGGCCGGTGCTTCGAGGCGTGCGTAG
>JBCBRU010000602.1:0-5630 GCA_039819565.1 Myxococcota bacterium
GCATCGGCCAGCACTATCTCCAATACTTCAGCTCCGCTCCCGACGCTCCCCGGTTCTTTGTCGTGATGGGAGAGATGTCGCTGCGCGACGAGCGCCTCAGACGGCGCCTCCTGGAGATGCCGACGGCCGAACATCACCGCGAAGAGGATCCCGATCTCATAAAAGAACACCAGGGGGGCGGCCATCATGATCTGAGACAGCGGATCTGCGGGCGTCAGCACCGCTCCGAGGACGAAGGCTCCCACGTAGGCATACTTCCGAAAGCTCCGCAGCTGGCTGGCGTTGACGATACCGACGGCGGAGAGAAGAGCGAGAGCCAAGGGCAGCTCGAACACCACCGCGAAAGCCACCGTGACCCGGAGCAAGAGGCCTAGGTACTTGTCGACGGTAAAGGACGCCACCAATGTGTCCGGCATCATCTGGTTGACGAGGAAGTCGAACATCATGGGGAACATGACGAAGTAGGCGAAGAGCCCTCCGCTCACGAAGAGGAGGCTCCCGCTCAGCACCACGGGGAGCGCGAAGCGCTTTTCGTGGCTGTACAGGCCCGGGGCGATGAAGGACCACGACTCGAAGATCCAGATCGGGCAGGCCAAGAACAGGCCGCACACGAAAGCGATCTTGATGTAGGCGAAGAAGGGCTCGAGCGGGCTCAGCACCACCAGGCGGTCCTCGGACCGGGCCTTACCGGCGGCGGCGGCGGCTCGACGCAGGACGCGTTGCAAGGCAGCGGGCCGGGGCGGGTCGAGGAGCACCGAGGCGCCTTCGAGCTGCAGCTCCGCAATCACTGGCGACCTCGGATCCGAGACCAAGTAGGTCACCTCCGGAGTGGGGGTGATGCCGTCCAGGTGATCCGAGAGGAGAGCGCCGTCGCGCCCGTAAGCCGCGGTGGACACCAGCACGAGGTCGATGGGCCGGCGCGACTCTGCGGCGCCGCGCACGGTGGACGCGGCGTTCTCCAGAGAGTCGGTGCGTCCTCGAAAGCGGACGCGACCGTGGGCCCGGACCAGCTTCTCCACCGGCGTGTCCTCGCGGTGGACGACCACCACCTCCACCCGGCTCCGGTCGGACAGAACCTCCATCAAGGGTTCGACCGCGTAGTCGAGGAGCGTGGGGGAGAAGGCCAGGCTTCCCAACAGAGTGACCAAGATGGCGAGGAGGGATCGGAGGATGCGAGTTCGGAGCTCTCCCAGATGCTCGATCAGGGTGTACGGGGTCTCGTCGAGCCCCGTCTTCTCGGTGGCCATAGCTGCTCCGAATCAGGTGGTCTTGGGCGGCGAGGCGGGATTCGGATCCTTCGCCTCGTCGTCCGTGGTCTCGTCGGCCGTGGTCTCCTCGGCCGTGGCCTCATCGGCCGTCGCTTCGACCTTGGCCACCTCGTCCGGGGCGTCCGGCTCGATCTGAGCCGGCTCGGGCTCGCCCGACGCGGTGGCTCCGGGACCATGGGGGGCGGGCCGAGCCACGGTGGACGGGAGCGGCTCCGGCGCGGCGGCCGACGTCTTACGCTCCGGCTCTGGGTCCGGCGCGTACATCTCCGTATCGATGGTGCGTTTGAAGTCGTCCGTGGCCTTCCTAAACTCGCGGAGGCCGCGCCCCAGGCTGCGCGCGAGCTCGGGGAGCTTGGCCGGGCCGAAGATGATTAGGGCCACGCCGAGGATGACGGCGATCTCCCAGAAGCCGAGTCCGAACACGGGCCCCTTACAAGCTCAGAGGACTCTGGAAGTCCACCGAGCTTGACCGGTACAGACTTAGTGCTTTAGTCACACTTACATGACACCGGGCGTGCTGCAGACCGACCTGTACCAGCTCACCATGGCCGCGGGTTACTTCCACAAGGGGCTTCACGAGAAGCGCATCTCGATGGAGATGTTCGTTCGGCGCCTCCCACCCGCGCGTCGCTTCCTCGTCGTGGCCGGGTTGGAGCGCGTCCTGGGCTACCTTCGCGATCTCCGCTTCGACGAAGCTCAGATCGACTACCTTCGACGCGTCCCCGCCCTGCGAAGAGCGATGAGCTTCGAGTTCGTCGAGTTCCTTCGCGACTTTCGCTTCCGGGGCGACGTGTGGGCCATGCCCGAGGGCACGGTGGCCTTCGCCCGCGAGCCTCTTCTCCGGGTCACGGGAACCCTCCTGGAAGCTCAGCTGGTCGAGACGGCTCTTCTGTCCATCGTGAACACCGAGACCATGGCCGCCAGCAAGGCCGCCCGCGTGGTGCTCGCCGCGGGCCCCACCCAGGTCTTCGACTTTGGGACCCGTCGCACCTCACCCGAGGAGGGCGTGGCGACCGCCCGCTCGGCCTTCGTGGCCGGCTTCGATGCCACCTCCAACGTCGAAGCGGGGTTCCGTTTCGGCCTCCCCGTCGCGGGCACGGCCGCCCACTCCTGGACCATGGCGCACGCCGATGAGACGACCGCGTTCAGAAACTATGCCGAAGTCTTTCCGGATCACGCCATCCTCCTCGTCGACACGTACGACACGATCGAAGGCACCCGACGGGCCATCGAAGCGGTCGGCGACGGTCTGGTTGGCGTGAGGCTGGACTCGGGCGACCTTCTGGAGCTCTCGCACGCGGTTCGAGCCCAGCTCGATAACGCCGGACTCCAACCCGCAAAAATCGTGGGCAGCGGGGATTTGAACGAACACAAGATTAAGGCCCTCCGCGACGCGGGCGCCCCGATCGATGCTTGGGGGGTGGGCACGGAGCTCGCGCGGTCGGTCGATGCCCCGAGCCTGTCCGGCGTGTACAAGCTGGTGGAGGATCACAGCACGGGACGTCCGGTGGCGAAATTCTCACGAGGAAAAGCCAGCTTGCCCGGCTGCCACCAGGTCTTCCGGGTGACGCGAGACGGCCTCTTTCATCGGGACGTCATCGGAACGACGCCAGAGTTTCACGTCGACGCGGAGCCTCTCCTCGAGTCCTACATGGAGGCAGGGAGGGTACGGCCGGAGCTCCCCTCGCTGAGCTCCATTCGGGCGCGGGCGCGGGCCCAGCTGGCCGCGCTCCCAGCTCCGGTGCTCGAACTCGCGCCCGCCCCCGATCCCGAGGCTCACTATCTCGTGGAGCTGAGCGACGGGCTCGAACAACTCGTGGAGACGGTGCGAAGGCGAGAGTTGAAGCTCGCCTCGGCGGGAGCCCCCCGCTCCCAAGAAGCGGTCAGCTGAGGCGAGGAGAACGAAATGCGGATTGCACTATGCCAGCTCAACCCCACCGTCGGGGCGTGTGAAGCGAACGTCGACCTCGTCCTCGAGGCTCTCCGGGAGGCGCGTGAGCAAGGCGCACAGCTCGCCGTCTTTTCCGAGCTCGTCGTGCCCGGCTATCCCCCCCTGGATCTGGTGGAGCGTCCTTCCTTCGTGGACGCCTGCCTGGCCGCCGAAGATCGACTCGTCGCGGAGATGCCCGAGGGCCTGACCGCCGTCTTCGGAAACCTCCGCCGCACCACCGGAGGCGTGGGCCGAGCCCTTCAGAACGTGGCCGTGGCCGCCCGCCGAGGCGAGCGGCAGGGGGAGTTCGCGAAGACCCTGCTCCCCACCTACGACGTGTTCGACGAGGCGAGATACTTCCAGCCCCGACGAAATCACGATCCTGCCCTGGTCACCGTAGCCGGTCGAAAGGTGGGCATCACGGTGTGCGAGGATCTTTGGAACGATGAGATCCTCTGGCGTGACTCCTCCGTGCTCCGGGACGACTCCCCAGGGGCCCGACGCGCCTACGACCGAGACCCGGTCGAGGAACTCCGTCACGCGGGCGCCGAGATCATCGTCAACTTGTCCGCATCTCCGTGGAATCGAGGAAAGCTCGACGTTCGCGAGCGCATCGTGACCCACGCGGCGCGCCGGCACGGCGTGTTCTGCCTGTATGTCAACGCGGTGGGGGGCAATGACGGCCTGGTCTTCGACGGACATTCTCTGGCCGCCAACCCACGCGGAGAGCTCATCCACCGAGCCCCGGGCTGGAGCTCCTCCACCACCGTGCTGAGCCTCGACGACGCCCCCCCACAACTCTCGGCCGTGGGCACGGACGACGAGGAGATCCGCGAGGCCCTGGTGCTGGGCATCCGGGACTACTTCGGCAAAACCGGCATCAAAGGGGCCATCATCGGCCTCTCCGGAGGTATCGACTCCGCGGTCACCGCGACCCTCGCGGTCCGGGCCCTCGGTCCGGACCGGGTCACGGGCGTGGGGATGCCCTCCGCGATCAGCTCCGATCATTCCGTAGAGGACGCTCGGCAGCTCGCGGCGCATCTCGGTATCGAGTTTCGGCTCGTGCCCATCGCCCCGGCCGTGGAGGCATTCGAAGGCTTGCTCGCGCCCACCTTCGAGGGTCTCCCTCGGGACGTCACGGAGGAGAACCTGCAGTCGCGGATCCGCGGGGTCACGCTCATGGCCATCGCCAACAAGACGAACGGGGTCATCCTCGGCACGGGAAACAAGTCGGAGGCGGCCATGGGCTACGCCACTCTCTACGGGGACACTATCGGGGCCCTCTCCGTGCTCGCCGACCTCTACAAACACCAAGTCTACGCTCAGGCCCAACTCGCCAACCGCGACGGCGAGGTCGTGCCCCAGCGCACCATCGACAAGCCACCTTCCGCCGAGCTCCGCCCGGGCCAGAAGGATAGCGACAGCTTGCCTGACTATGACCTCCTCGATGCCGTGCTCGAGCTGTTCATCGAGCACCGTCTCGGGATCGAGGCCATCGCCGAGCGGACCTCCGCTTCGGCCGACCTCGTACGAAGTATCGTGGGCAAAGTATATTTCAACGAGTTCAAGCGGAAGCAGCTGCCGCCGACCATCCGCGTCTGCCGAAAGGCTTGGGTAGGGCGGGTCTATCCCATCGTGCAGAGGTTCCGCTCGTGAAGGGACCCTACCCTCCCCTCGGAGTGGCCGTAGACATCGTCCTTCTCACCGTCGTCGAGCGCCGGCTCGAAGTGCTCCTGACCCGCCGTGACGAGGAGCCCTTCCGGGGACGCTGGTCGCTCCCGGGGGGCTTCGTGCGCGAGGACGAGAGCGCCGAGACGGCCGCTTCCCGCGAGCTCCTGGCCAAGACCGGCGTGCAAGATGTCTTTCTGGAGCAGCTCTATACCTTCAGCCGACCGAACCGAGATCCTCGAAGCCGGGTGGTGAGCGTAGCCTACTACGCGCTCGCCGCCTCCGAGCGGGCGGCGGCGGCCGCAGGGAGCCGTGCTTCCGCGTGGCTGAGCCTCGGCACCCGGGAGGACGGCTCGCTCTGGGTCGGAAGCCCCGACGAGCCCGCCCCTCTCGCCTTCGATCACGAGGAGATCCTTTTCACCGCCCTCACCCGGATCCGCGGGAAGCTGGACTACGCGCCGATCGGGTTTCAGCTCCTACCGCGGGAGTTCACCCTCACCGAGCTCCAGCACGTCTACGAGGCGGTCCTCGGGGAACCCATGGACAAGCGCAACTTCAGGGCTAAGGTTCAGCGATCCGGTCAGGTCAAGCCGCTCGAGACCTACCGCACCGGATCCCATCGCCCCGCGCGGCTGTACACCTTCGAAGGGGCAGTGTTCTAACTGGCTCATGCTGCTCCTCGCGCGGTCGCCCCGCTTCCAGGACCACGATCCCGGCCCCTACCACCCCGAGCGCCCGGAGCGCCTCGCCGCCATCGATACCGC
>JBCBRU010000603.1:0-5624 GCA_039819565.1 Myxococcota bacterium
ACCGAGCAGAAGGGTGGCGACCGGGTCCGAGCCGTCGGGGAGGTTGGCGGTGGCCATCCGGTCGCGGAAGGAGGGGCCGTCCGCGGATGGGGTTTTCCACTCTTCGGCCACCGCTTGGCTTCGGCTCTCCAATCCGCGGGCTACGCCGGTGAGGTAGGTGCAGGCGTCGGCGTCGCCCAGTTGGGCCACGATGTTGGCGGCGGCGGTGCTTTGTGAGCTCGTGGTGGCTTCGAAGCTCAGGACTTCGAGAGCGATCAGTCCCACGCGATTGAAGGTCAGAGCGTCGACGTCATCCGCGGTGAGCATCGTAGGATCCGTGAGGGCCTGGGTGAGCGTGGCCCGGACCGTCTCCGTGTAGTCCGTGCCGCGCTGGCGCATCGGGTCGATGAAATAGATCCGAGGGACGATAGGGTCGTCGTCGAGAGGGCCAAAGCCATAGGCTCCAGCTCGATTGTAGGCTTCGTACAGATCCCGCCAGCTGTCTTGCAGCGCGGTGAGTCGAGCTTCGTCGGGGGCCGAGCACATGGCCTCCGCGGCCGTCCGCGCCGCCGTGGCCTCGGTCGCCATCTGGTCGAGAGCCGGCAAGATGGTGGCGTCCATGGTCGCCTCGAGCGGGCCGAGGAGGCTCGGGGCGGGCGGCGTGGTGGTGCCGTCATCGCCGCCGCAGGCAGCGAGCCACAAGAGAGGGCCGAGGCTGATATGCCGGAGATAAGAGGTCTTCATGGGTAACTCAGACACCGGGAACCCATCGCGCGTGGTTATCCCAGCGCGTGCCCGGAAGCTCTCGGCGCTCGAGACGCCGCTCATCGAGGGTGCGAGTGTCGAAGGTGCGGACCTGTCCAAAGCTGCTGGTGAGCAAGAAGCTCTCCCGCTCCGTTCGAGCTGCGATGCCCGACGCGTCCGCGAAGGCGTGAAGGTCGAGGAGGGCCCCCGTTCTCGCGTTTAGGAACATCGCAACGTCCCCGCGAGGGCTGGTGAGGCCCGCGACCCCGGCGCTCACGCTCACGCTGCCCACGTAGTCTTCGAGAGCCCCACCTTCCGGGGGCAAAGGCCACGCGACGAATCCCTCGGTTCGACTCCAGCGGGCCGCGACCGGCACCGGTCCGTCGTGGCCCACGGCTTCTCGCTGTACCTGCAGGCCCACCACGACGCTCCCCTCTCCATCCACATCGAGGTGCCGGATACTGGCCTTGGAGTGGGGGAGGCGATGCAGCTCTACTTGCCTCGAGCGGAGGTCGAGGAGCGCGAGGGAGGGATCCATGGTTCCGAGGTTGACAACCCTTCGAGCCGCGTCCGTCTTTAGCCCGCCGTTGGCGACCGCAAGACGTCCGTCGGGCAAGGTGATGAGCTCGTGGGGGCCGAGACCTCCCGTCTCGAGTTCATCGAGCCACTCCAAGGTCGAAGCCTGCCGCACGCCGATGGTTCCGGCTCCGCTTTCGGTATCGATCTCCGTGGTGTAGAGGCGCGAGCCGTCTTCGGACAAACAGCCGTGTCCGGCCAGGGCCCGACCGACTTGGACCTCACCCCGCCGCACTTCGCGTTTCTCTCGAAGGTCGATCTCTACGATGCGAACCCCGGGTCGGCGCTCGAAGAGAAAGACGCGACCGGGCCGGCGAGGGCTCGCAGCGAGCCCGTGACCACGAAAGCCGGTGGAGATGAAGAGCGGGGCGTCACCTTCGGCGGAGAGCGCGGTGATGCCGTAGCTATCGGGGCTATCCCCGGTGGCAGACGCAAGCCATCCGGCGGAGCCTCCTCCGCAGGCGGGGAGCAGCGCGGCTCCAGCCGCCCCGCGCAGGAGGGTTCGGCGGTTGAAGGAGAGGGGCATGGGGCCGGGGAGAGATGAGGCCACTCGAGGCATGATTCGACAAGCGCCCTCAGCTAAAGCCCCTGCACGAAGGCCAGCAGCTGTTGGCGGGCCGAGCGTGACCAGGACGCGAAGCGGGCCCGCGCCGCGGCTCCCTCCCCGCCGTGCCACAGAATCGCTTCCTCGAGGGTGCGGGCTCGCCCGTCGTGGAGGAACCCCTCGCTGCGCACCGAGAGTCCCCAGAGAGGCGGCGTTCGCCACTCCCGGGCCAGCGGCGCTCCGCTCCCGTCATCGAGGCCGGGCCCGAGATCGTGAAGGAGGAGATCCGTGAGCGGACGGATCTCGAGGCCGTCGACGAAGGCGCGAGGGCTCCGGGTCCTCACCGGCGCGATCGCGTGACAGTCCGCGCAGCCGGCCTCGACGAAGCGTCGGCCTCCTTCCTCGCGAGTGTGTACCGGGTTCGCGGCGAGGGCCTTGGGCACCGCCAGCCCCGCGACGTACTCTACGACGAGGTCCAAAAGGGACTCCGGGAGCTCCACGCCGCTCGCCCCCGCCCCGCTCGGCAAGGCGCGACAGGCTGGACTCGAGCAGGGATCGTCCGGGAACGCGGTCGTGGTGATCCCCATGTCCCGACGGAACGCGAGAGCGATCTGTTCCCGCAGGTTCACCTGCTCACCCTTCCAGCCGAAGCGCCCTGGGGGGAGGCGACCGGAGATGCCGTCTTCATCTCGATCGCTCGGGTCCGCTCGCGCCGCGACGACTTCGTCGGGAATGGATGCAAGTAGACCTGCGCCGTAAAGGGGCGGAGCCATACGGAGGCTCGGGCGCGTATCCGCGTCCAGCGGCCCGTAGGCGAGAGCCTCCACTGCGAGTTTGGGGGCCCGCAGCTCGACCTCGTCACCATCCGGGTAGAGGAAGGTCGACCTTGCCCATACCACCCGCGCCTCGCCCTCCGCCGGGGCGCCGTCGGTCCGGGCGCCATAGCGAGCTCGGACGTCGACGGTCTGGGTCTGCAGCTGGGCGCCGTAGACGGGGTCGGCGCCGAGTCGAACCGTGACCCCGGCGGGAACCCGGCCCCCTCCCGCGGGAGCGGGCGAGGCGCCTCCCCGAACGTGGCACGTCAGGCAGCTGGCCGCGTTGTAGAGGGGACCGAGGCCGTCACGGGCGTCTGTGACGCTCGGTGCGGGCACCCACGGTTGCGAGGCGAGGGCCCGCCCGGCGTGGTGGCGAGGGCGGGCCTCCCTCGAGAGGCGCGGGGAAGGACGATCCCGTTCCCCCACGGTGACGGTCCGGGTCGCTTCGCCGGCGGGACGCAGGTCCGCGAAAGAAGGCTGCTGCCGACAGCCCGTCGTCGCGCTCAGCCCCAAAAGAGCGACGGCTATGTGCCGGAACCCGGTCAAATCAGCAGGAGGAGGTCGGGTCCGACGTGTCACACTCCGAAGCGTCGGGATCGACCACATCGGAAGCGTCTCCCAACCCGAGCTCGGTCGCGATGCGCGCAATCTGAGTGGCTTGGGCGTTGAGAGCGATGATGGTGTCGCGCATGGGACGCGCCGCCTCGGAGCTTGCGTCGATGATGACACGGTCAACGGTCATGCCCTGGCGAGCGGCAGCGTCGATGGCCTGGTAGCCGGCGGCGGTGGTCGCGAGGGCCGTCTCGATCTCACCCGCGAGGGTCTCGAAGCCGACGTCCTTGAGATAGTCGTCCCAGCCGTAGCCGGACACCGCTCGCGCGACCATGTCGTCGGTGCCGTCGCCGGTCGAGTCGTAGCCCGCGTACTCGCCTCGGTAGCTGTTCTGCACGCCTTCAGCGTTGAGCCAGATGTCGCGGTGGGTGTTGTCCGAGAAGCACGAGTGCTCATCCTCTTGAGAGTTGGCGGACAGGGAGATCTGCATACGCTCTCCGCCGAGCTCACCCTCGGACAAGGTACCCATCCCCGTCAGGATCTCGAGCAGTCGGCCCTTGCCCTCTTCGAGGTCGGCCACCGTGGTGAACGCCGTGCGGTAGCTCGCCCCCGCCGCCCACGCGTCGCGGACCGAGGTGAGGTCGGCGATGAGCTTGTCGATGGCCACCCGCAGATAGGTGGCTCGACGGGTGCAGAGGGTTCCGTCCGTCTCCGCGGTGGGGCCGCTGGTGCAGCCGGCCCCCTGAATGAAATCGGTGTGGGGGCGCTGGCCCGCGGTCATATCGCGGGTGGTGACGGTGTCCGCGCTCCCGTCCGCATTTAGGTCCTGACCCCACAGGAGGAACTCGATGGCGTGGTAGCCGGCGATAACGTCGTGCTCGTCCTCGGCGGTGGCGGTGTTGGCGAGGAGGTCGGCATCGATGGTGATGCTGGTGCTGTTGATGATGGTGTTTTGCCCGATGGGGTCGGCAACACCGGTCTGGTGGGCGGTCACGCCCACTTCGGCCTCACCGAAATCGGTGCCCTGGACGACGTAGTCGATCAGCGCTTCACCCAGAGGCCAGGCGTTGATGTCGCCCTCCGGCCCGTCCTCGCCATCCGAGACGTCGTAGTTGGTGTCGTCGATCGGGCTCGCGCGGAAGCGATAGACCTCGGTCTGCCCATAGGGCTCGCGGGCGGCCAGCCACGCCGCCTTGGCGTTGGCGAAGGTCTGGGGCGAGGGGCCCATGAGGAAGGTCTCGACCGCCGCCTTCATGGCCTCCGCGGCGCTGACCGAGTCGGAGTAGGCGGCGAAAGCGATGTCCGCGTTGGTGTCGAGAACCTGCCGGAGCAAGGTCAGATCGTTGGGATCCGTGCTCACCGGGGGCGTATCGGGGTCATCGTCGCCACACGCGACGACCGCTGCGAGCCCCAGAGCAGCAAAACGAGAAAGAGATAAAGACATGCTCCCCGGCTAGCTGGTTTCTCCGGAAACTGCAAACCGTTCTCAATCTCATGTTGTTCCAGTCTGGATACGCGCAGCGGCTTTGCTGCCGGTCCGTCATGGCTCTGCGCACCATTTGCTGGCCTAAGCTCGGGACGTTGATGATCACCCAGTTTACGGCCGCGGACATTCCGGATCTGAACGGTCGAACCTTCTTCGTCACCGGCGCCAACACCGGCATTGGCTTTGAGGCCGCGCGAGCCTTTGCAGAGCGCGGAGCCCGGGTGCTCCTGGGCTGCCGCGATCCGGGTCGCGGCCGAGCAGCCATGGAGCGCCTCCGCGCCCAAGTGCCGAGCGCCAGCGTCGATCTCGTCGATCTGGACCTCGGGGACCTGGCGTCCGTTCGGGCGGCGGCGGACGTGGTTCGGTCCGAGCCGCGACTCGACGTCCTCGTCAACAACGCTGGCATCATGTGGAATCCGAAGACCCTGACCAAGGATGGATTCGAGTCCCAGTTCGGGGTGAATCACCTCGGACACTTCGCTCTCACTGGGCTCTTGCTGGACAAGCTCCGTGAGATCCCTCGCTCCCGGGTGGTGACCATCTCCAGCGCTGGTCACCGCTTCGGAAACGGCGATCTCTTCTGGGACGACCTTCACGCCGAGAAGACCTACAACCCGGCCACCCGATACTTCGCTTCGAAGCTCGCCAATCTCCTCTTTACCTACGAGCTGGATCGACGCCTCCGCGCGCAGGGAGCCTCGACGCTCGCGGTGGCTGCGCACCCGGGCGGAGCCGTGACCGAGCTGGATCGCTACATCTATGGGCCCGCGAAGGTGGTGCTGAACGTACTCCGACCGCTGATGGAGCGATGGGCCAACACCGCCGAGCAGGGGGCTTGGCCAACGGAGCTCGCGGCCACCGCGGAGGGGGTTGAGGGCGGCCAATACTTCGGGCCGGGAGCATGGAATGAGACGTCGGGGCCAGCGCG
>JBCBRU010000604.1:0-5618 GCA_039819565.1 Myxococcota bacterium
GGACGCCGTCCTCTGCCTCCAAGACGTCGTGACCGGCCTGCCGCAGGTTATGAGCGATGAGGAAGCGTAGGTCTTCCTCGTCTTCCACGATCATGATCGTAGCCAATGCTCAGCTCTTCTCTCTCGGCTCGGGGGTGGGTCCCCGGCGCGGAAGGGCCAGCTCGAATGAAGTCCCTTCGGCCGGGGTGCTCCACACCTTGGCCCGCCCTCCGTGAATATGCGCGACTTCTCGGACGATAGCGAGGCCCAAACCCGAGCCGTCGCTGTCCCGAGAGGCGCGATGAAAGGGCTCGAAGATGCGCTCAACATCCGTAGCCGAAATCCCCTCTCCGTCGTCGGTGACCTTGACGAGAATCATCTCGTCGGCATCGACCACGCGCACTTCGACCTGAGGCCCTCCGTAGCGGATGGCGTTGTCCACGAGGTTCGAGAGGGCGCGCTCGAGTAAGGAGCTATCGACGCGGGCGTGGGCGTGACTGTCCGTGGGGGGCCCATGCAAAACCGTCCCCCGCTTGGTCGCCTCCGGTCCGAGGGTCTTCACCGTCTCTCGAGCAAGCTCCGCTAGGTCCACGACCGCCAGCTTGGGAGACCGCGCTCCCAGCTGCGCCAGGCTCAGGAGCTCTTCGGTCATGGCCATCATTTTTCGGCACTGCCGCAGCGCCCTTCGCAAGATGTCGTTCCGCAGCTCCAGAGAGAGGTGAGGATCGGCCTCGAGGGATTGAAGCGCAGCCAGGAGCACCGACAGCGGGGTTCTGAAGTCGTGCGTCACGGTGGAGACGAAGTGATCTTTCTCCTCCGCCGCGCGCAGGGCCTCCTGCCGTTTGACTCGAGCTTCGACCACGTCGCGCATCGCGTTGCCGAGGAGCTGGGTGGTCACCACCGTCATCGCCCCCGCGACGAGCATGAGGGTCATCGACATCAAGATGGCGAGCTCGTTGCCTCCATTTTGGTTGGACAACGTGGCTTGAAAAGCCCCCGCGAGCGCCGCCGAGAGCATCGTGAACCGAGCGTCGAGCGCGAGGGCGGTCCACATGACCAGGATGACGAAGCCCGCGGCCGTGTAGCCCACGATTTCGGAAGGCGAGTTGGCCATCGGGGCCTGGATGGACTCGATCCAAAAGAGCATCGGCATATCCAGCAGGGGGACGAGCCAAACGGACCGGCGAGCCAGGAAGTCGAATCGCCGAGCTGCAAGCAGCAGAGCCCAGGACACGATCAGGTAGACATGCCACAGAGGGAGCGGCGCTTGCCAGGCCGGGCTCTCGAACACCCAGGCCGCGATCATGTAGACCACCCATACCGGGGTCACCGCGGTGGCGCGGACCAGATCGCCCTTCCGCCCGAGGGCCGTGCGGTTATGAGCGAGGGCGAGGGCGCTCGCCGTCGGAGATCGCGGGTTCGCAGCGCTCGATCCGGCCGTGGCCAGGGTCATGACGCGAGTCTGACGGGGGTCGCTACGGCCGTCTACTGGGTCTTAGGGGCCCGGTCGGAAGAATCTGGCTCCCCTCCGTATCAGGGTTAAACCCAGGGCCTCGAGCCCTTCACGCCGCTCCGGACCGGAATCCGGCGGTGCGCGCCCTGACGTAGTGCTGAGCTACGCGCAGGGGCGTCTGCGCCTCCTCTTCGGACACGGCTGCCTTCTGCTCCGCGCTTCGATAGTCGAGGCGCGGCCACCCCTCGGCGGCAAGAGCCGCCCAGGGGTCTTCTCCACGCTCCGGGGGCTTCATCGAGGTCTCGAGGGCACGATAGATGAGGAACTGGGTCACCAGGACCCTCCAGAGGACCGGACGATGATGAGGACGGAAGTCATCGAAGAGATAGTCGAGGACTTTGAAGGCTTGATGGGTCCGCTCCGGCTCCCCACCTTCTGCGAGCGCCATCTGAAAGGAGTGAAAGCTCATGATCGCGGCCCGGCCCTTCTCGTCGTGAACGACGAGGGACTCCGCGGCGTTCTCGAGGCGCCCTCGGGCCACTCCCTGTGGCCAGGTGGTGGCGGTCCTCTCTTCACGAGGTTGGTCCTTGGCGGTGCCGTTGGGGTCGTAGTCTATCCACAGCTCCCGGGGGAGCGTCACCCGCCAGCTGTCCTGACCTGCGATATCGAAGGCGTTGACGAACGTATCTTCGAGGACCTTCACGAGAGTGTACTGCCAATGAATATTCTCATCCAGCGAAGTATTGAGATGGGTGAGCTTACGCCGAAAGATGAGACCGGCCGCGAGCGGGGCGAAGAGGCGGTAGTAGGTCGACTCACGGTAGTATTGGTTTTGATCGAGCCAAGACCATCCCGCGTCGAGGCGCCCCTCGGCCCCTCGGCGGGCAAGCCCGGAGATCCTATCCGTGGCTCGCTCCGCGAGCTCGGAGAGATGAAACAGAATGGGCCCACACTCCTCATACAGTCGCTTGCGAGCTTCGAACTCGTATTCGATGCGCGCGTTTCGAACCGCCGCGCGCTCCGCGAGCTCCGCCTCGAGGCGGGTCACGCGGCCCTGACTCCACCGTGACGCCCCTAGACTCCCCACGGCGATGACGAACGACGCGCACGCCGCGATCATGGCCCCCAGAACCTCTGGCTCCATGGCCGGGACTCATACGTGAGTCGAAGCCTCAGCCCAAGCTCCAGACAGCGCCGGTCACGATAGAGGGTTGGGCCACCCCCAGGCGCAGTCTCCCGATGCTACGGTTCGAGCCGAAGGAAGCGCGCGGCGTTCTCGTAGAGAATCCTCCGCTTGTCCTCGACGCTGAGCGGGGCCGTGTTGACCGCCTCGATGCCCTCCTCGATCAGGCCCGGCCAAATCATCTGGTCCGAGCCGAACATGATGCGTTTCCCGAATCCGGCCCGAGTGAGCTCCTCCAACAGGGCGTGATACTCGGCTCTCGGAACCAAGGCCTGGAGCGCGCCGGTGCCTACGTAGAGCTGCGGATAGGTATAGAGCATCGATTTCAGCGCATCCACGCGTGGGTAGGCGGCGTGCATGAGATAGACGCGCAGCCGCGGGTGGGCGATGAGGATCTCTTCGAGGGAATGTGGATCATGGAGTCGGGCCCGATACTTCGGCCTATCCAGATAGGGCGACCCCGGTAGCCCCAGTCCGAGGCCTAGTCCCACCGGAATATCTAGCTTCTCAGCGATAGCCCAAACCTCCGCAACACTTGGGTCGTCGGGGGCGACACCACTATCTTGGCTCGTGACCTCGGCCAGCACCTCGAACTCGCCGGCGCTGAACGCAGCTCTAAGCTCCGGGGCGGAGTGGGACTCACGTCCGAGTCGATACCGATGGCCAGCGATGATGCGGTCGGGAGCGCGCGTCTTCCACTGAGCCACCCGCTCGCGGGGGCCGCTCAGGACCCCTCGAACGTTCAGCCTTTTGAGCGTCGCGAGGGTCACGTCGCGGAGCTCCGCGTCGGTCCTTGCCGACCAGATCGGGTGGGTGCACGCCGGTCGCTCGAAAAGGGCGCCAAAGCTTGGGCCCCACGGCGAGGCGGGATCGTGGGCGACCTCGGCCATGAAGCCAGGGCACATTCCCATGGGCGGCGGTCCCATTTCGTCCGCCTTCATGGCGCGGAGGTGCATGTCGATCACGGGACCGGCGTAGCGTGACGGCTCTACCGTTTCGGATCCGGTCCATTCGGGGGAGCTCGAGCCCCCCGAGCGACCCGGCGCTCGAGAGCAGCCGAAGGCGGCGAGGAGAAGGGCCGCGGCTACGACGGAACCCGTAGAGGTCATGGGGTGCCTTAGCATAGACCTCTTGACTCGCTCGCCCTCAACGCCATGCCCTATGCATCGCGATGAGCCGCTCCCGTATTCGTATCGTCCTCGCCGCCTACGTGGCCGCGCTCCTCATCATTGCCGCCATTCGAGCCTCGGCCGGCACCGCTTCACCGCTCGCCGTCCTGGGGCCTTGGGCCACTCCGCTCTACGTGGCGGCCGTGATCGTGTTCGCCCAAGCCCTCGCGCGCGCCGGAGTGGAGTTCGACAGCTTCGGTTTCGGACGCCGCCTCGAGCTTCGTCATCTCATGCTGGCCGTAGCCGGCTACATCGCTCTGTATGTGTTCGGGACCCTCCTGGGCCCGGTCTGGGCCTGGCTCTTCGAAGACATGGGGAGAGAGCTGTCTCGCTTCGCGAGCCTCGAAGGGGACCTGCCAGCCCTCTTGCGCATGCTCCTCTTCAGCTGGGCCTTCGCGGCCTTCGGAGAAGAGCTCGCCTATCGTATCGTCCTGCAGCGATCGCTTTACGCTGCGCTCGGAGAGGGGCGCGGCGCCGCAGTGGGGGCCATTTTGGGACAAGCCCTCGTCTTCGGAGCCGCGCACGCCTACCAGGGGCCGGTGGGGGTGGCGGAGACCGTCGTGAGCGGTGTGGTGTACGGACTCGTGGCCTCGGCGGGGCGCTTCGCAATCTGGCCCTCGGCGCTCTTGCACGGCTTTCGGAACACCTTGGGACTCGTGCGCCTCTATCTCGGCGCCGGTTGAGCCTTCGGATCTCAAGCCGGAGCTTACAGAGCCGAACAGTAGGCCGTGGGCGCTGCTCCTTCGCGGGTCGGCGAGGACGGGTTGAGCTTACCCCAAGCGGCCCTCCTCCCGTTCGAGATCGCAGCCGAGGTCCTCGAGATCCCTCTCGCCGAAGTCTACCGAGACGTGGTTGATCTGCTCGAGCACCCGCCCCCTCGGATCTCGTGGGCCGAGTTCACCGCTCTTCAGCGAAATCTCGCCCACCACGCAAAGACGGAGGAGCGCTTGCAAGCGATCGGGCAGGCGGTTGTCGAGAAAGGCATCGTCTCGCAGCTCGCCCGTGCGGTCGGCCTCTTCATCTCGCCGACCGCGTTCATCGTGTTCGCCGCCAAGGTCAACGGCCAGCGCATGTTCCCTTTCATCGAGCTTGTCCTGCAGCGCGATGGGGAGGCCGTAGTCATCGAAATGCGGCTGCCGGTGGAAGCCGAGCCCTGTCCCTCTTTCTTCGTGCTCAACGCCGGTTGCTTCCGGGGCATCACCCGCCTCATTGGTCTTGGCCCTTCAAGGGTGAACGTCGAGCTGCTCGAGCGTGGAGCTCGTTACCTCGTGCGTCCTCCACCCTCGGGAACGGCCACAGCCCTCCTTCGACGCCTGGCCGCAGCGCTCCTCAACAGTTCCGCTCACGTAGAAACGGTGGTGGAGCAAAACGCCCGGCTCGCCGAGCAGAACCGCGATCTTCTTCGGGCTCTCCGCGACCGCGACAAGGCGCTCTCGGGACGGGATCGATTCCTTCAGACGGTGGGACACGAGATCCGAACCCCCATGAACGGACTGACCCACCGTGTGACAGAGCTCCGCTCCGAGCTCGGCTCGGATCACCCCGCTCTCGAGGTCGTGGAGACCTCGGCCCGGCGACTGAACCGAACCCTGGAGATGGCCCTCGCCTATGCGCAATACAGCTCCGAAGACGTGGTGGCCTGGTCAGCTTCGATTTCGCTTCGAGCCCTCCTGGACGAGACGCGGGATCGGGTGCCCGGGGCGATGGTGAGGATCGAGGCCCCGGATATTTGGCTCGAACTGGATGTCGTTCACACCCGCCGTGCGCTCGACGAGATTCTGGTCAACGCCGCACAAGTCAGCGGGAGCCAAGAGATCGAGGTCCGAGCCTGGCC
>JBCBRU010000605.1:0-5604 GCA_039819565.1 Myxococcota bacterium
ACGATCCGCGCGTCCGCGCGCGCGCCGACGAGCGCTCCGGGATCCGCAAGATTACCTTCGGGAGGAGCCCTCAGGCCGAGGTTCGCTTGTTGAGCTCGGAGCCGACGAAGGGCGGGCAGCGCCTCGAGATCGCCCACTGCGGCGCCACTAAGGAGCTTGAGCTCCCCCTTCCCGGTGAGCACAACGCCATGAACGCTACGGGCGCGTGGGCGGCGGCCCAAGTCCTGGCTCCACCCCCCGCGCCGGAGCGCGCGGCCGAGGGCTTGGCTCGGCTTGGGGACATCGGCCTGAGGGCTCCTCCCGAAGGTAATCTTGCGGATCCCGGAGCGCTCGTCGGCGCGCGCGCGGACGCGCGGATCGTCGAGGTTCACCACCGCGGTGGCCCCGTCGGGCAAGCCTGCGAACAACTCACCCTTGGCCTTGGAAATGTTATCTAGAGAGCCGAGCTCCCCGATGTGGGCCGGCCCCACGTTGGTCACGAGCCCGACTTCGGGCTCCGCAATCTCGGTCATGCGGGCAATCTCCCCGAGCGCGTTCATCCCCATCTCGGCGATGCACAGCTCGTGCCCCGCGTGCAGCCCCAGCAAGGTGAGAGGCAAGCCAACCAGGTTGTTGAGATTTCCTTCGGTCGCGAGCACGCACCTTTCGACGCCCAAGAGCGCAGCCAACATTTCCTTGGTGGTGGTCTTTCCGTTCGAACCGGTGATGGCGAGCACGGGGGTTTCGAGCCGCCGGCGATGGTGACGAGCAAGGTCGCCGAGCCCGCGGAGGGTGTCTGGGACCTCGAGAACGTGCACCTCGGCCCCCACCTGAGCCCTTCCCCCGGCGCGGCGGAAGCCCCCGTGGCTGACCAACAAGGCGCGAGCCCCCTTGGCCACCGCCTGGTCCAGGAAAGCGTGCGCGTCGAATCGCAACCCCTCGAGAGCGACGAAGAGTCGCCCGCTGAGATCGTCACGGGTGTCCGTGGACACGCCCTCGAGAGCGGCGGCGCCGGTGCCGGGAGCCAGCCGCGCCCCGAGAGCCATCGTGAGCTCATCGAGCTCGAAGGCGGCCGGCCGCGCGATCACGTATCCTCCTTTGGCTGGGCCACGTCCTCACCGTCGGCGACGGCACCTTCAACGTCTTCCGAGACCTCGACGACGTCCTCGGGTCGGATGTCCTCCTCGATGTCGTCCGCAGGAAGACCTTCGAGCGCTCGACGGGCCACCTCTCGATCGTCGAAGCGGTATCGGCGATCGCCAATCACCTGGGTCGCTTCATGGCCTTTTCCGGCGATGAGGAGAACATCTCCGGGCTCGATGAAGTCGACCGCCTGATGGATGGCGCTTTGGCGATCGAGCTCCACCGCAAACCCCCGCTCGACCGCCCCAAGCGTCGCGCCTTGCTCCAGCCCTTCGGCTCGAAGTCCGTCCGCGAGCGCCGCGGCAATGTCGTTCGGATCTTCTCCCCGTGGATTGTCGTTGGTGATGAGCACTTGGTCGGCTGCTGCGGCCACCGCCCGACCCATCGGCTCTCTCTTTTCGGCGTCGCGTTCGCCACCCGCGCCAAACACGACCACCAAGCGCCCGGTGCAATGGGGCTTCAGCGCCGAGAGGACTTTCTCCAGGGCGTCGGGGCTGTGCGCGTAGTCTACGAGTACGGTCCGTTCCTGCTCGTCGGGAATGCGCTCCATCCGGCCCGGCACGCGTTCCAAGACGGAGAGACCTTTGAGGATGCGGGCCTTCGAAAACCCCATGGCCAAGGCTAGCCCAACGGCAAGACAGGTGTTGGCAAGGTTGTAGGGGCCGATCAGCGTGGTCTCGATGTCCCACTCGCCCTTCGAGGTTAGGATACGCGCTTTGGTCCCGAGGAGCCCGTACTCAGCCTCGAGCACCTTCACCTCCGCGTCCGCATCCGGATCTAGCGACACGCGCAGGGCCTTCCCCCCCCACCGCTCGACCAGCTCCGACCCTCGCTCGTCGTCGATGTTCACAACCGCCATCCGTCCCCGCGCCCGACTCTTGCGAAGACCGTCCGAGAACAACCTCGCCTTAGCCTCGAAATAGGTTTCTAGGGTCTTGTGGTAGTCGAGGTGGTCGCGACTCAGGTTGGTGTACCCTGCAACCTTGAAATGGACACCCGCCGTGCGCTGCTGATCTAGGGCATGGCTCGAGACTTCGAGGATGGCGTGGGTGACCCCTTCGTCGACCATCGCGGCCAGCAATCGGTGCAGCTCGACGGCCCCGGGGGTGGTGTGACCGAGATCGAGCTTCTTGTGCCCGAAGCGAGCCTCCACCGTCCCGAGTACTCCGACCTTCCGGCCGGCCGCCTTGACGATCGACTCGAGCAGATAGCTGACCGTGGTCTTGCCGTTGGTCCCCGTGATGCCGGCTACGTGCAACTTTCGAGACGGTTGCCCGTGAAAGTTTGCAGCCACCGCCCCCAATGCGCGCCGGGTGTCCGGCACGAGCACGATGTCGACCCCGGCGGCCCGATCCCCCACCGACTCCGGCCATTCCTCGGCCACGACCGCTTTGGCACCGCGATCCAGGGCGCTCCCGATATGCTGGTGGCCGTCGTGCGTGAGGCCGCGGACCGCCACGAAGACGTTACCCGGACGTATGGCCCTGGAATCGGCGACGACGCCCGTGATCGTGTTCTCGAATCGGCCGCGACGATCGGAAATCGTGAGGCCTTTGATGAGCGCTTGAAGGTTCATGGAGGGCGGACTCCCGGCCCCGACTTACTACCCGTCACGGCGTAGCTCCAGGGCGCACCGTCCGGGTCCTTCGATCGACTGACCCGGCCGAGGTCGCTGGCCGTGTACGCGTCCAACTCCGACCACCTCGGGCACGAGCCCCAAGCGCCGGCATCGCTCGAGGGCCTCGGGCAGGTCCAAGCCGTTGAGATCGGGCATTCGCCGGGTTCCCTCGAGCCGAGCCGGTCCGTCGCTGAGCCCTGGAGTTCCCTCACCTAGAAGGGCCCGCGCCGCCGCCGAGAGCTTCTCGGGCGGCTGAGGGGCGACCGAGGTTTCGGCCAGCTCGTCCTCGAGATCCGCGAGCGCGACCTCCAGGGCGGTGCGCTCAACCGCAGAGGCCACGAGGGGATCCGGTCTCACCGTGGATGGCGCCCGCAGAGGCACCTCACCCTCCGCATACAGCTCCATCGAAGCCAACGCCGCCGTAGCGATCCGACGAAAGGCCGGCGCCGCAACCTGGCCTCCGTAGATGGCACCCTGCGGCTCATCGAGAAGCACCAACACGGTGACCCGGGGCGCCTCCGCCGGCACGAATCCCACGAAGCTCGCGAGATGCTTCTCACGACTGTAGGCTTTGATTTTCGGGTCGTACTTCTGAGCGGTCCCCGTCTTCCCCGCCACCGTGAAACCTGGGATGGACGCCTTCGGCGCCGTACCCCCCGGTTCAACTACCTTCACCATCATCTGGCGAAGCTGTTCGGCCACCTCGGGGGTGAGCACGCGGCGACTCTCGGGGCCAGAACGCGTGCCTTCCTGGCCGGTCGGATCAACGACGGCCTTGACGATTGTGGGAGGAACAAGAACGCCACCATTGGCAATCACGTTGGCCGCTTGAGCGACCTGCAAAGGGGTTGCGGTGAAGCCCTGGCCGAAAGCGACATTGACTAAGTCGACGCGACGCCACTTTCGGGCGGGACGGAGGCGGCCCGTCGCTTCGAAGGGTAGTTCCAAGCCGCTGCGGGCCCCAAACCCGAAACGCAGGAGCATCTCGCGGAGATTTTCGGCGCCCACGTCGAGGCCCAGCTTGCCCGCCCCAATGTTCGACGACTTCTGAAACACCTCGGTCACGGTCAGCCGTCCGTAGCGATGATTGGCGTCTCGAATGACACGGTCAGCCACCTGCCACTCGCCATCTTCACAGTCGATGACGGTCTCCGGACGCGCCGTACCGTGCTCGAGTGCCGCCGCCACGGTCACGATCTTGGCCGTCGAGCCTGGGTCGTAGGCTGCTTCGAGAGCTCGATTCTTACGATCCGAGGCGCTACTGAGACTGACGTTGTTGGGGTTGAAGTTCGGGAAGCTGGCCAGGGCGAGGACCTCGGCGCTGCGTGCATCCAAGACCACGGCGACCCCGGCCCGGGCCCGATGATCGAGGATCGCCTCCTCGAGGGCCTCTTCGGCCGCGTACTGCACTTGCCGGTCGATGGTCAGCATGACGTCCCGACCTTGGGCCAGCTGCTCGTCGGAGTGCGTCTCCGAGCCCACCGTGCGGCGAAGAGCGTCCACGAAGCTCTTGACGACGACCTCCCGGCGCTGCAGGTTAGCTTGCATTACACGCTCAATCCCACGCCGACCCACCTGGTCCACGTCCACGAAACCTAAGACGTGACTGGCAAGGCGACCGTTTCCGTAGAGACGCCGAGGCTCGCTGCGAACTCCGAGACCCGAAATGGGGAGCGCGCGGACCGCATCACCTACGGAGAGGGGCAGCCTACGGCGAATCCAAGTGAAGCCCCGACCAGACAAGCGCTCTTCGAGGTCGATGGACGGCATCTCTAGAATCGGCCCGAGGCTCCGCGCCACGGCGCGACGCTCATCCGGCAGCCTCGATCGATCCGCGTACACGGAGGCCGCCTCTGCGGAGCTCGCGAGTTCTTCGCCATGCCGGTCGAGGATGCGCCCTCGTTCCCCCTCGATGGCTCGCTGAGCGGTTCCCTGCCCGACCACGCGAGCTCTGTACGCGGGCCCCTCGACCAGCTGGAGCTGCGCCGCCCGGATGCCCACAGCGAGGGCCAGGAGGCCGAAGAAGGCCCCGACGATCTGAATTCGAATCGGTGGGGGCAAGGCTTCGAAAGCTTCGATTCTTGCCTCCACGGCCGCCGGAGGTCGACGCGGGATCGTCCTCCCCATGGTGACGACAGCGAAGAAGCTCGCGCGAAGGAGCGCCGCCGAGAGCCATAGGCACCCGTGTACGAGGGCTGTAGATCCGACGAGAAACCCCCGCGCGAGGGCGAGGCCCCCGTTCAGCCAAGCCGCCCCCAGGCTCGAGACCTGGGCTCCCGAGAACTTCGGCGGCGACCATCGCTCCTTCGGGGGGTGAACCTTGGAAGGGCGCGAAGGCCGGGGGCTCGCCCGACCTGGGCTGCGCCCTTTTCGGCCCGCGCGCACCGCCGACCGACTACCGAGCCTGGCCCCCAAGGAAGCCGGATCCGTCTTGCGCGTGCTCACGGACGAGCCTCCGCGAGCTCATCCACCGCCTCCGCCGAGGGAGGAACGAGCCCCAGCTCTTCGCTTCCGATCTGGCGCAGGCGCTCCGGAGCCCGGAACGTGGTCACCGCGCGCTCGAGGTCCGCGCGCTTGCGCTCGAGGGTACGAAGCGCGGACTCAGAGCGCGAGAGCTCATAGCCTAGGCGGACCGTGGTTACGCGAGCCCAGACCACGAAGAGGGCGGAGGCGACCACCGGGGCCAGAAGAATGAGAGCCATGCTGAACGGGCCCGGCCGCTTCACCGTCATCTCGGCGCTCCTTCCTCTTCGGGGGGACGTCGCTCCGCCACTCGAAGCTTGGCGCTGCGAGCCCGAGGGTTGGCCCCCAGCTCTCTCGATGCCGGCAAGATAGGTTTCTTGGTGAGCGCGCGCCACGGCCCG
>JBCBRU010000606.1:0-5569 GCA_039819565.1 Myxococcota bacterium
CGTGAGCTTGCGGTGGAGCATCGCAATCGCTCCTTCCCCAGCGTGCGGCACGCGTCCGCTCAGCGCCTCGTACAGCATTGCTCCCAAAGCATAGAGATCCGCGCGTCCGTCGACCTCGGCGCCGAAAGCTTGCTCTGGTGCCAAGTAATGTGGCGTCCCGACTATCTCGCCGTCCGTAGTCAAGCGATCGCCAATGACGCTTCCCGACGCGAGCCCGAAATCGAGTAGAACGGGGGATGCTCGTGCATCAACGAGAACATTGGCGGGCTTTAAGTCTCGGTGAACTACACCAGCCGAATGCACCCGCGCGAGCGTCTCGAGGATTGAGACTACGACGGGCTCCAAACTATCCCAACCGTCCACGAAGGCCCCTGGGAACGGCTTACCATCAACGAGCGACATGACCAGGTGGACGGCCTCATCCTCCTCGAAGTCATCGAGCAATCGAACGACGCCCGGCTCTCGGAGTAGTCTTAAAGCACAAATTTCTCGCCGGACGCGTTGTCCATCCAGAGGCGCCAATGGACGAAGCCGCTTGAGCGCGACGTCATGACCTGTCACCTCGTCGACACACCGGAAGACCTCACCGAAGGCCCCTCGCCCGAGGGAGTCGATGACGTCATATCGGCCGCCAAGGAGCACCTCAAGCGCGAGATTGCCACCGCCCAACGACTGGCACAAGGTGCGGCCGACGATGGAAAGAGGAGCTCGTAAAAGAACCCGCAGTGCCGTGGCGGACGGTATCTAGGAACCCGCCCACGACGGCGTTGAAGGAGCCCGAGCTTCGACCGGTCCGCCGACTGACTCCGACTTCGTCCCGTATCCTGGAGGTCGACTCCGGCGAATGGCGTTGGGCTGCTCACTCGAACACGGGGGCGTGATCGGTGGCGGCAGAGGTTCGACCCCATACGCTATTTCCCCGATGCGGCACGAGATGGTCTGGAAGGCGAGGTGAGGTTGCCCTGATTCCATGAATACGTCGCTATGCTGCTTGTGCAAGCTATCCTGACTCAGCCTCGAAGTCAACGTGGCTGAGATAGCGACCGGTCTCTCCTGGGTGTAGAATCGCTCGATGTATTCTCCAAGGACGGTCTCTCCGCCTTCGGAACTCGCGAGAGTCCGCCCATGCCCGAGATCAAGTTCGTGTTGAGCGTTCCGAAGGGGCTCTCGGCGGCGGCGTTGTCGAGCCCCTCCCCGGCCCCACTGAGATAGACATGCGCCCCCGCGGCCGTAAGGTCGGCCTGGAAGGCGTAGCTCGTGAACTCCCGTCTGCGGTCGGAGTAGGAATGTGAGGCGGATTGCGGTCGTCGAAGTGCCAGGGCCCGTCTGAGTGCCCTGGCGTGGCGAAGCCAGCCGGCCTTCCTCGCGGACGCCCTCACGCTCCTCCACGAGGCCACCGGAGGGCGTCTCTGCGACATCGATCGGATAGCCACCGCCAGCCTCAAGCGGGCCGCCCGCCGCAAGCTCTCTCTCGCGTCGACCGCGACATCATCGTCGAGGTCACCAAGGTCGACGCCGCTCCACAAAGCAAGGCGTACGCGTCTCACGACACTGTGATGGCAAACGCCGTGGGCGAATCAACCCGAAGCCTCTGAACTAACCATCGCCATGATGTCCATCATCCTGTGTGGCGACGTCCGCATCATCGAGCGTGGTCTGGAACAGTAGATAGCCCGAACCGCCTTGGGAGTCTGTTCGCGCAAACGAAGAGGACTTCGTGGGCCCCGGTGACATTGAAGCACAGGAGCTCCGGGCCGCGCCGTCTTCTCTTTGAGTGTAGCTCATTGGCTGTCAGAGCGACCGAGCTAGAGCTAGCGACCGTGTGCTACGGCTCGTGACATCCCGCCGTCGACTCCGAGACGAAAATGTCGGCAAGCCACCCCGAGCGGCCCTTGTAGGTGGCCCAATAATAGTACAGATGTTTGGACCTCGCCAGAGTTCGAGTGGGCACCAACTCCTCGTCGGAAGGAACGCTCAGGAGCGGCGAACCCCCTACCTCCGGCTCGGCCATGAGTCTTGTTCCGAGACGGGTCGTGATTTGGCAGCGGCTTACTGTTCTCGTATCTGGGACGAGCTGATTGTACACGGTGTATCCCATTGCGAACGCGACGGCGACGATGACGGCTACCGTGGCTCGGGCCCACCCCGACAAGGCTTCTCCGCCTTCTGAGGTCTGAGTTGCTCCGTCCGAGTCCAGGTCGGCCGACTTCATCTCCGAGACGGCCAGGATGTCGGCAGACAGCCGCTTGGTTCGGTCTGCACGGTCGGGCCTCGCCTCAATGAGGCGGTCGAAGAAGTGGCTATCGAGGCGTCCCCTTCGATGGAGCAAGTCGACGAGTTCGAACACGACCTCTGCCCGGCTTGCTCGGCAAGTAATTTAATTTCTCAGATCGCTGAAGTGATGCACCGTCCATCGCTCCAGCTCCTTCACGTCGAAGTCGGATCTGAAGAAGTCCTCGATGGCCTCACGCTGGATGCTTCTCAAACCCGTCATCGTTGGGTCAACATGCTACGCTGTCAAACTACGATCGTCCAAAAATTGGTCCTACCGGAGACAACGAAGGAGGCTTGTCCGTGCTCCTGTCTTGTAAGCCGATCATCGCCATCAAAGGCGCTAGGTGGTTTCGGTAGGACAGGGTGGCTTGATGTGCTACGTTCGTAGGGATGACCAAGCATGACCTGCCTCGGGCGACGATGGAAGGAACTCGTCCTTCTCCCGAGCTGTCCGAGACAAGCCTTCCCTTACTGAGGGGCGAACTCCCCGAAAGCCTGCGGGGAACTTATTTCGTCGTCTCTGCGGTCGGCTCTCCCACTCAGACGAGCTTGCAGATCCCCCGAAAGGCTCCCGTCCTCAACGGGGACGGGGTCGTCTACGCCCTCGAGTTCGGCGAAGAGGGAGTGAAGGGGCGCGCTCGCCTCGTCGAAAACGCTTCCTTCGTGGCGGACGAGCTCGTGGCCCACGCCAAACCAGGGGAGCCCGGGAGCTCCTTCAGTTTCTGTGACGCCGGTTTGACTCGGGTAGGGGGCACGAAGCTCGGCGTTCGGAGCCAGTCGAACACCGCCCTCACGCCGTTTCGTGCTCGAGGCCCGCAGTCCCGCCCTCTCATCCTTGCTGGGTACGACGCAGGGCGGCCCGAGGTCATCGATCCCTGTACGCTCAAAGCCTTGGGGCCGGTGGGGTCCACGGACCTTTGGTTCTCCCAAGCCTTCAGCGGTTCGCCGTTTCCTCTTCTGTTCTCGGGGGCCCACCCGGTGGTCGCTCATGAAGACGGCGAGCTATTCATGGCCAACTATCAGCGGAGCTTCCTTCCCGGGTTGAGCTCGCTCAATCAAGTCCTTCTCCGCGCGGGTTTCGGTGTACGCGGGGGCCTGGAGGGCGTCCAGCCTCTGGATACTGAGGGTTTCCTTGACGCGATGATCGCGAGTGTCCCTCGTGAAGAGCAGGAGCGCGTTAGCAGCCGAGAGTACGACGAGGAGGCCTGCGCTGAGCTCGTGCGTGGTGTCGAGGAGCTCGAGGGCGCCGAAGGGAGCCTGGAGTCTCTCGAACGTTTGCGCATCCCCGGTATAGATCTTCTTTGGGACCTCGCCACACGTGCCGTCCTGGATGTGCTCAAGCAGCTTCGGAAGATGGGTCTTCCGACCCTCAATCCAGAGGTCTACCTGCTTCGTCGATCTTCAGAGGGGCTGGATAGATTTAAGGTCCGCGTAGACCCTGGCGCCCCGATCACGATGAGGGGGACCATGCATCAGATCGGGGTGACGCAGCGATGCGTCATCCTGGCCGATACGCAGTTCAAGTTCGACCTGGACCTCGCTCTTCCTTTCGATCTCACGCTCCCGAGCGTGGTCCAGTATCTGCGGAGGGTCATCAGCCAGCGCCAGAACGAGCATCTCGACCTCTACTTCATCCGTCGGTCGGACCTCGAGAGTACAGAGGGCGAGGTTCGGACCGTAGCGGCAAGCCACCTCCGCATCAAGGAAGGCGGAGCTACCCACTGGATGGTCGACTACGACGATTCACGAGGCGTAAGGCTTCTCGCCGTCCACAACCACGGCACCGATATCGCCGAGTTCACGGACGGTTCGGATGATGAATGGCTGATGGGCAGAGATGTGGCCGAGCGATTCGTGGGGGCCTTTGGGGGGGCCACGGACACCAACTCTTTCGGCGGCTACACCGTCAAAGTCGAGCCCTTCCTGAAGGACCGCGGGCCTCTCGAGTATCGGGTCGGAGAAGTTAACGGGTCAGAGGAAGTACTGAAGCAGCTTTGGGGAATTGGACTGGGGACGGGCCACGGGCAGCCGGGATTGCACAACGGAGACCTCGCCAAGACCTATTGGCATACACTGGGACTGATTCCGGGGATGATCACGAAGCTGGTGGCCGGGCTCTACATCTCAGGCCGCGACGCCCGTAGAAAAATCTCAACTCAGGAGCTTCGTCAGCTGGTGGAGGAGGGGGGTTGCGAGTCTCTGCTCTTCTCCGTGAAGGCAAGTTTCGATGACGGCCCGAAACTCGTCATCGACGATGTGTATCGAGAGGAGCGAGGAGCCGTGCTGGGGACGGTTCAAGTTGCGCAGGTCGAGGAAGGCGATCGGCTCAAAGACTGGGTCCTCGCCACGCGCTTCAAAGGGGATAACGTGCGCGAGATACTCGTCTTCGACGGCGACAACCTCGCGGCCGGACCGCGAGCTGTCCTGGATGGGTCCAGCCTGTGTTGGCCTTATACTCTTCACAGCTGCTGGCTCGACTCATTGGGCCCGGATACGGGGGGGCTGTCCGAGGAGGAGACGTGGGCCGTGCCGGTCGACCGTGACCTGCCGGTGGCCTCCGACGAGGACGTCGAAGCCCTCCTGGAGAAGGTTCGAGAGAGGCTTCGAATACCCTGACAAGCGCCCTCAGGAGCTCCAAGCCGCGCCAAAGCACGGATCGGGTGGAGCGAACCCGGAGGCGCCGAATGCTGAGGGGCTTGGGGGCAGAGCCCAACCCGCTCGACCCTCCAGTTGGGCCCAGGGGCGCGGCTCTTCGCTTCTGTTCACTCTGGAGGACGACTGAGCTACGACAAAGCCTGCCGTGGACCTCGATCGTTTCGAGCTTAAGGACCTCCTCGGGGAGGGCTCTACAGGGCGTGTCGTTCGGGGCTACGACCGCTTGACCGGCCGCGAGGTCGCGCTGAAGTTCGTTCGTGAGCCCTCCGGAGCCGACGCAGGCCTCTTTCTACGTGAGTTTCGCCTTCTCGCCTGCCTCACCCACCCGAACCTCGTGAAGGTCCACGAACTATGGGTCCAGGGGGGGATGCCCGTCATCGTCATGGAGTTTCTCGACGGGCCCACCCTGGAGCGACTCCCGAAGCCCCTCGAAGAAGCACGCGTTCGGTCTCTCGGGGCTCAGCTGGCATCGGCACTCGGGGAGCTCCACGACGCGTCCATTGTCCATGCGGACGTCAAACCGAGCAACATCCACGTGCTGTCGGGCGACCGGGCCGTTCTCGTGGACCTGGGTTTTGCGGTCATGGCGTCGAGTGAGCTTCCCCCCATTGGGCTTTCCCCTCTCTACGCTCCGCCCGAG
>JBCBRU010000607.1:0-5549 GCA_039819565.1 Myxococcota bacterium
CGTTTTCACCTCGCCGGGCATTCCATGGGGGGGCTCACGGCCCTGATGCTTGCGGATGCGCGTCCCGATCGAGTGCTGAGCTTCACCAGCATCGAGGGCAACCTCGCCCCCGATGCTGGTGAAGCTCAGCACTCGATCGGGACGCGCATCCGCAAGCATCAGGGCCGTGAGCCCCCCCATGGAATGCCCGGCGAGGTGAAAACGCTCGAAGCCTAGTCGCTCGAGGGTTTCGAGGGCGGTCTTTACCAGGAAAGGGATGGTGACCTGAGTCAGGTCGCTGCACCGGCTCTCCCCACATCCTGGAGCATCCCAAGCGAGGAAGGGACAGCCTTCAAAAACGGCGTGGCGAGGGAAATCGGCGTAGTCTTCTTTGGTCGAGCCGAAGCCATGGAGCATCACGATGGGCTCCCCGACTCCGCCCCGGTGGAGAGCCGCGACGGACACCTGCGTCGTTTCGACGATAAACTCGTGGCGGCAGGGTTCGAGCTCGGGGCCCGGGGGCGGCGCCGTCATCCGGTGACTCCTCGGGTGACTTCGGGTACGCCGTACACCTCGCCGAGGCGGCCCCCAGAGGCGAGGATCTCGAGCGCGCGCCGCTCGCGTTCTTTGAGGGATCGGTAGGCGTCTCGGATCTCCTCCACCCGAGCTAAGGGCACCACGACAACACCATCTGCGTCCCCAACGATGAGGTCGCCAGCGTGAACGGGCACGCCTCCGCAGGCGATGGCCACGTCGACCGCCCCGCCAAAGCCTTTGTGCGGGCCGGCGGGCACCCGACCGCGGGCGAAACACGGAAACCCCGAGGCCGCGATGTGTTCGCTATCGCGCACCGCTCCGTCGACGACGATCCCTGCGATGCCTCTTTGCTGGGCGGCTTCCGTCATGAGCGCTCCCCAGAGCGCGTGGCCGAGGTTGCCCTCGCCATCAACGACCAGGACCTCCCCGGGTTCGGCGAGGTCGAGAGCGACATGAAGGGCCGAATTGTCTCCCACCATGCACCGCACGGTTCGGGCCTGACCGACGAGGCGACGCCCGGGGACCAAAGGCTGAAGCCCTCCGTCCATGGCCATGGATCGGCCCTGGCAGTCCGAAACCCCGGAGGCTTCGGACGCTTCCCAGAAGGCGAGCTCGCTAGCCTCAAGCCTTCGAAACGGAGCATCACAATGAACGACGGCCACCTCAGCCCTCACCGAAGCCCGAACCGCCCCGACGGTATTCGGCTCGAGGTGGGGCGAAGATGTCCAAAACGCGACAGCCCTCGGGACCGGAGCGGAGGGTGTGGGGAACGTGGGCGGGCGTCCGCCAGAAGTCGCCCTTGCGAAAGGGCACTTCAACGTCGCCCTGGACCCGAACTCCAGAACCTTCGAGGCACAGCCCCCACTGCTCCTCGGGATGGGCGTGGAGTGCGCCTTCGGCCCCCGGATCGACATCGACGACGGAGAGCATCGCTTGTTCCCCGGGAAAGATGTGGGCCGTCAGTCCGTCCGCCAAGCGGCGAACAATGGCGCCCTCTGATGGGTGATCGATACTGTGAAATTCCGGGTGCTTGACCATCTTGCCGGAAGTCTCGGCACTGCAACGTATCTTGTCCAGCAAGGACGCCCGTCCGTAAGCGTTCGCCTGGACCCTTCGACGTGCTGTCCCTCGATGAGTTGAGTGCGCGAGGGCGTAACGCTCGGACGCCCGCCGGTTGTCATCGTCTAGGGCCTTCGGCACCGTCAGTACCGCCGGTGCTCGCGCTCCTCGTCTTGATCTCGATCGCGGGCTCCGGTCCCAGTCTCCGTGTTGCGGACTTTCACGGATCTGGGGGCGACACCTGCAGTGCCCGCGTCCGTGAGATCTTCGCGGGCTTTGTGCCCGCCGTCAGCCCAGACCCAGGCCTGCGCCTACCGACCAGCGGGCGCTTCGAGAGACTCCGCCGGGCCGTGGAGAGAGAGAAGGTGGACGTGGTCGTCCATGGCTTCGTCCGCCCTCACAAGCTCGTTGTCGAAGCTTATGCGGCCCAGGGGGCTCGGCTCTTGGGCGTGAATGAAGTGCGGACGGCGGGTCGATGCGGGCTCACCCCCCGCGGTCGGCGGGCGCTCGAGCGATGGTGGCGGCTGCTCGCCCAGCGTTTTCAGGGTTGGGAGCCGTTCACTTCTGGAGCTTCGCCTTCCACGCATGGGTCGGGGCCCTGAATCCAGGGCCGCGTTTCTTGCGGGGCCTTGCATAAAATGCGTCCAAACGGGGGTGAGACGCTGCCCTTGCTCTCTAAACGGGTGCTAAGCGCAAGAAGACGCAGCCCGCAAAGCTGGCACGAAGTCTGCCTCAGAACGGAGCACGATGATGGGACCCTCAACCACGCAAGCCCACCCCACCCCCCCTCCATCGACCGGCGAGGTCGGCGCTCGACCGCGCATCATGGTCGTGGAGGACAACGCTCAGGCTCGTAACGCGCTCGCGACGCTCCTCAAGAACAAGTACGAGGTCGAAGCCTGCGATACGGCGGAGTCGGCCCGGGAGAAGTTCCCCCGCTTTCGGCCCGACGTTCTCCTTACCGACATCCGTTTGCCGGGCTCCTCCGGGCTCACCCTCATTCCCGCGGTGCTCAAGGCCATTCCGGAGTGCATCGTCCTTGTCATGACCGGGTATCCCTTCTTGGAGGACGCGGTCGCTGCCATGCGGTCCGGAGCGCGGGACTTCATCGTCAAGCCCATCAACTTCGAGGCTCTCCAGCTGGTCTTGCAGCGGGAACTCCGCGCTCAAGAGACCGCACTCGAGGTCAAGCGCCTCCGTGAGAAGCTCGTGGACAGCATCCGCGATGAGGAGGCTTGGGGTGACAGCGCCGAAATGCAACACGTGTTGCGTATGGCCTCCGAGGTCGCGAACTCAAGAGCCACGGTGCTGATCACTGGAGAGAGCGGTACTGGCAAGGAGGTCATGGCTCGATTCCTCCATCGTCACTCTGACCGCGCCGAGGGTCCATTCATCGCCGTCAACTGCGCGGCCATCCCTGAGAACCTCCTCGAGTCCGAGTTTTTCGGGCACGAGGAAGGTTCGTTTACGGGAGCGATCTCCCAGAAGATAGGACGCTTCGAGAGAGCGCACGCTGGAACTATCTTTCTCGATGAGATCGGTGACCTCTCCGCTGCCCTGCAAGTAAAATTGCTCCGTGTGCTGCAGGAGAGACAGCTCGAGAGGGTAGGGGGCACCAACCCTGTCGAGGTCGACGTTCGCGTCATCGCCGCCACCAACAAGAACCTCGAGACGCTCCGCGATGAAGGAGACTTCCGAGGCGACCTATACTGGAGGCTCAATGTCTTCCAGCTCCACATGCCGCCGCTTCGCCGACGGAAGTCCGACATCAGTGGGCTGTGGAGTCGTTTCTTGGAGCGCTACGCGCGTCGTGAAGCGCTGGCCGTGCCGAAGACGGCTCCGGAAGCCTTCCACGCCCTCTTCACCTACGAGTGGCCGGGAAACGTGCGTGAGCTCGAGAACGTGGCCGAGCGGGCGGTCATTCTCTCACACGGACTCGAGATCCACCCGGCTCACCTTCCTCCCCAGATTCGAAACTTTGTGGTCTCGGAAGAGGCGGAGATCCGAATTCCGGGATGTCGAATGGACGAGCTGGAGAAGATCGCCATCCTTCGCACCCTCGCGGCGGTCGACGGCAGCACCTCAAAAGCGGCCGAGATCCTCGGTATCAGCGTCCGAAAGATTCAGTACCGGATGCGCGAGTGGCGGCAGGAAGCCGAGAAACAGCCCGTGAGCGCCCAGCACCTGCTCGATCAGATAGCGAAGACGGGCGGCAAGAAGAAGTCCACGGTCTGAGGTCGTCAGGGCAAGGGAAGCTGGCCGAGGGCGAGCAAACCCGCAACGACCGTAATCCCCAGGGCCGCTACGCCCAGGATCACCGCCAAACCCCGGGAACGATGCGACCCGAGCTCCTCGTCGGGAACTGGGAGCACGAGTCCTTCGTCATCGTCCTCGGGGGCAGGGGACTGAGCCTCGGCGGGCCGGGCCGGCATCTTGGTGGTCGGCGGGGCCGCCGCGTACGTTGGCGCCTCTATGGGAACCGGGGCTTGCGCGGTGGGTCGCGAAGGTCGCTCGCTCGGACGCCCCCGCTCACGGACGACCTGGGTGGGCACCAGCGATTCCGTGGACAGTCCGAGAGAGGGCGGCTCGACTGCGCCCCCCACCAAGGGCGGCGGCGAAGAAGCGTCGGAGCGCTGAAGACCCTCGAGCTTGAGGTCCTGCGACAGTCCCACGAAAGCTGGGTCGACTGAGAGCTGAGCCACATCGACCCGGGTCGGCTCGAGCGAGAAGGCGGACTCGAGGGTGCCGTTGCTCCGGGGGGCGGGCACCCCGGACGCACCGGTCAGCTCCTCCCAGGCGCGGCGGCGCTCTGGACAGAGCCGGGAAAGGAGGCGAGCCCGAAGCCCTCGCGCCGCTGAACCCGTGATCGATGGCGCCTCGACGAGCGCTCGAGCCTCTTCGAGGCTCTTGGTTTCGCCCAGCGCTCGGACCCATCCCGGAGGCTCCTCATCCGGGAGGCGAGCGCCTTGCCAAAGGCGCCTCAGCGTCTCTCGAAGAGCCCAGCGATCGCTGGCACGGGGGTCGCGAGGGTACTCGGGAAGAACCTCTCGTCCCGGCAGGCTCGGGGCGAGCGCATAGGTGTCGGGCGCGGCATCGAGGAGGTGAATGGCCCCGTCCTCGGCCACGAGGATGTGTGATGGGACGAGGTCTCCATGACCTTTGGGGAGCGTCTCGAGGGCGTCCATGACGCCCCGAGCGAGGGCGGCCAGGTCTTCCTCGCTCAGGGGGCCGTTGCGAGCGGCCCCTTCGATGAGGTCATCGACGGCGTCTCCACGGATGAGAGGCTCGACGGCGCCCTCTTCGACGACCCGACCGGGCAGTGCTCCGGCCGCATAGCTGGTGAGCTGCTCTTCGTTGAAGCGCGCCCTCTGCTCGATCTCTCTCGAGACGCGCAAGGCCACGGCCCGACCCCCGACCTCGGCGCCCCATACATCCGCGCGCCGGCCGCGAGCCAGCCAAGCCCAGATGCGGAACCGGCCCAGCGATCGCGCCGAGGTCGGTCGCGGCAGAGGCGTCGCCCTCGTCACACGAAACGACTACTCCACACGCCTCCATTGGGAAACGGCATCGCGGCGAGGGGGCCCCAGGAAGGACCGATTCGCAGATACCCGGCGACTGGCCCGCCGAACGTGGACGTGCGAAACCGGCGGCGTGACGGGTTTCTTGAAAGCGCTGTTCGTCGAGGCCGAACTCACCCCTGACGAAGCCGAGCGTGCGGCCCAGGAGGCTTGGTCCAGGATCACGGGACCGCCCCCTCAGTCGGAGGGGTTGGGAGGCGAGACGGTGCTGGGGAGCTGGGCCTGGGAGACCCCTCGTTCTTTTCGAGAGGCGCTCGTTAGTCGACCCGAGGGGAGCCTCGCTCGCATCCTCAGCGTCGATGAGGGGCTCCCATTTCTGGACGCCTCTTCGGGGCAGCTGTCCGTGGTCGGCCTTGCGGAGCTCTTCGCGACGGTTGGGGTGGATCCCGTGGTGGC
>JBCBRU010000608.1:0-5548 GCA_039819565.1 Myxococcota bacterium
CCGAGAGCCTTGAACAACCCCTTCACTTCAAAGACCTCCGGCCACGTTGGCGATGGCATTGCCCACGCCGACGAGGGCTTCACCGACCAGGAGGCCGGCCGCGACCGGAACGCCGATCTCGTCGCACCAAGCGGCTCCCTTTCGAGCCTCCAACCCGAGCCGCAACAACGTGCCGACGGTATAGGTGAGGACGATGTCAAAAGGCAGATAGAACCCGAGACCCACGAGAATACCGAGTCCTCCGATGCCCGACGCACTCAAGAGGGCTCCGAGACCCGCCCCCGCGGCGTACTGGTGCACGGGGACGTCGCTCCCCACGATGCCCTGAATCATCGAGGCGAGGGCCTGGCCCTGGGGCGCGGGCAGGGCCTCACTTCCCAGGCCCGCGTCGGCGTGCAAGACGAGGATCAGAACCATGATGACGATAGGCCCGAGCCAGGCCCCGGCGAGCTGAGCATACTGCTGGCGTCGAGGCGTGGCCCCGACCAAGTATCCGGTCTTCAGGTCGAGCATGAGGTCCGTGGCTTGAGACATCGCCACGCACATCGCGGCCCCCACGACGATACTCGAGACGACAGCGGCGGAGCTTTCGATGCCGGTGGCGACGAAGAGAAGAAGGGTGATGCCGATCAGCGTCATTCCCGATAGCGGCGACCAGTTGGTCCTCCCGATGCACTCGGAGAGGATAACCCCCGCAATCCAAATCCAGAGGGTTCCGAGCACGGCCATCGTAGCGCCCCGTACAATCCCGATCTCTTCGGTCGAGAGCATGCCCACGACCAACAACACGACCACGCAGGCTGCCACCGCGAGGTAGAGGAGCCGGATGGGCATCTCGTCCTTGGAAAGCTGACTGCCCGCCCGCGCCGCCGCCTGCATGCTTCGAATGGCGCTGACCACGAGAGGGAGGGCAAGGACGATTCCGGTGAGAGCTCCCCCGATCAGCATCCCGATGCCGACGGGGCGGAAGAGGTTGAGGCGAAGATAGTTGGGGGCGCTCCTGCCGAGATCGGCGAGGGTCGCAGGGTTCGGGATTTCGCCCATGGCGGAGAGGATGGGGGCCAGAACCCAGTAGCAGGCGTATCCCCCGACGATGAAGTAGACCCCGCCGCGTCCCGCCAGGAAGCCGGCCCCCACCGTGAGAAGAGATAGATAGTAGACCACGTTCATATAGTCTGGAAGTCCGAGCGCTCCGCCGAGGTCGACGTCGTGGATCCCCTGAAGCACGTAGAAGATGAGGTGAACCGCCCCGCTGACCATCGCTCCCGCGAACATCAAGCCGGCCTTGTAGAGTCCCGCCCCCGGGGACTTCAGCACCGCGGCCACGGCGATGCCCCCCGGGTAGGCCAATCGGTTGTAGTCGATCATCTGCTTACGAAGGGGGATGATGAAGGCGTTTCCGAGGATCGCCCCAACCATACATCCCGCCACCAAGAGCCATGGGTCGAAGTCCGTATGACCGAGGATGAAGAGCGCCGGGACGGAGAACATCATCCCGGACGAGGCCCCGTTCACGGCCGAGGCTACCGTCTGGTTGATGTTGTTCTCGACGATGCTGCGCCGCCCCATGAGCCCCCGCAGGACTCCGAAGCCGAGGATCGCCGCGAGCTCGGAGCCCTCGATGGAGAAGCCGAGGATCAGAGAGGCGTAGCCAATGCTGATCGAGATCAGGATGCCGATTCCCCATCCCACGACCAGGGCCGGCCAAGTGAGTTCGGGGTACGGCCCTCGCCGCAGAATGCGGTTCGAGGGAGGAACGGTGGTCATCGGGAGGCAAGGTACGAGCTTCGAGCGGGCTCCACCAGGGGGGTTAGGTCCGAAGTAGGCGTTCGAGGCGGTCGAGATCGAAGATCGTCCGGAAGTGGTCGTCTCGTTCTGCGATATGTAATCTAGATTGCGGAATGCGGCGAGATAAGACCTTGCCGTAGCCGAGTCCTACGAACTCGTCTCTCGTGCCGTTGACCAGGTCGACGGGGATGGGGATGTCCTCGAGGGCGAAGCCCCATCCCCGGTGGAGAACCTCCGTGTCGCGGATGAGCCCCGCCGTTCCGGGCCGACTGCTCTCTCGAAGAACCCGCAGAAACAACACCGCGAAATCGGGTTGACCACCGGGCGCGAAGACCCGGCCTCCCCACCTCGCGATGAACTCTGGGGTGTGAGCCAGCCCAGAGAGAGTGGTAAAGTACAACTGCACGAGCGCGGGGGCGCGGCGAACCGCCCAGGCGGCGAGGGCGTCCACCCATCCCATGACGGCTCTGGCGTCTTCGTGCTCGAAGGCGCCGGCGCAGGCGAGGCTGACCGCTCGGTCGATACGCTGAGGACAGTGGGCCGCGAGGGCCAAGACGAAGGGGCCGCCCCCGGAGCCACCCGCCACCGAGAACCTCTCGAGGCCGAGATGGTCCGCGAGCTGCTCAACGTCGGAGGCATAGCTCGCCATGGACCAGCCGGGGTGGGGGCTCGAGGCCCCGAGGCCCGGACGGTCGGAGACGATGAAGTTGAAGCCCTCATCACGCCCAAAGCGCTCGAGGAGGATCCCTTCGAGTCGACCGCTCGGCGAGCCGTGAAACCAAAACACGGGCTGGCCCTCGGGATCGCCACGAAGGTCGTAGGCGAGGCGCCGTCCATCCGGAAGGTGAAGTTGCTCCGGTGGCTGCTGAGTCAGCTCCAGCTCGGGTCCCTCCACCTTGGGAAAGCGGCGGGTCACGAGGTCTTCTCGAAAACGAGAAGATAGTTGTTGGCCGGCATGCCTACCCGCTCGATCAGCTCCAACCCCTTCGACCGGCCCAGAGTTTCGAGGTCCCCAATGTCTCGAAGGCCCCAGGCCGGGTTGCGTCCGCGAAGAGAAGCGTCAAAGGCGGCGTTACCCTCCGAGGTGGGGCGGCCATCGAGGTGAAAAGGCCCATAGGTGAAGAGCCGCCGCCGGGGAGGGAGAAGCTGGCTTGCCCCATCAAAGAGTCCTTCGGTCGCGACCCAAGGGGCGATGTGGATCAGGTTCGCGCAGAAGACCGCCTCGGCCGTGGACACTGGCCAGGGATGACGAGTGACGTCGAGCTCGAGGGGAGCCGCGAGATTCGCAAGCTGAGTTTCCAGTCGCCAGGCTTCGATGCTCGCGCGACCTTCCTCGGTAGGCTCTGAGGGCTGAATCTCGAGGTGCCTCCAGCGTTCGGCAAAGCTGACGGCGTGGCGCCCCGTACCGCTCGCCACCTCGAGGAGCCGTCCGCTCGCCGGCAGCCGGCTCTCGAGCGCCTCCATAATCGGCCGCCGATTTCGTTCGGCGGCTGGAGCCTCGAGCTTCACGGCGCGGCTCCGTCCGGGCTGGAGCTCATCGCAGCGCTGATCCCGTAGACGGCGCCGCCGAGCGCGAGACCGGTAAGAACCGAAATCCAGGGAACGTCTCGATCTCGCTCGAGAAGGCTGCCTACGGACCAGGTGGCGCCGGTCGTGACCATCCCGATGCCGAGGGGGGCGGCGAGGAGGTCCGGCGGCGTCCCGCCCGGTCCCGTCCGGTCCAGAGCCTCGCCAAAACCTACCGGTCGATCCTGGCAGTCCGCGTTGCAGTAGATGGTGACGTCTTGGGGGGCGGATGCGAGGGCGACGGCGGTGGTGACCAGCCCCGCCGCGGAGAGGGCCACGCCCGTCCACAGGAGGGCCGTCGAGCCCCCACTAGCGTCTCTCGGGAGGGCTCCGACGGTGGCCTCGAGGCGCTGTTGAGGGCTCAGTTCGAATCGGTGGGCCCAGGCGACCTCCGTCCCGATCGCGAGTTCGACCTGATGAGGACCCGGTCGGAGCTTCTGCACCCGCACCGTCCCGGCTCGGGTGGTTCCGAGGGTCTCGCCATCAAGGATGAGAGCGCCGCCGTCCGGCGCGTTGCGGACCCACAGTTCTCCGAAGGGCTCCCAATGACCTCGGGCTTCGAGATGAGGACGAAGCTCTTTCTGCATGAGCTGTTGAAACCACGTTCGAGCATCAGCGATCGAGGTCACGGTCGCGCTTCGCAGGCGCACGGGGAGGGCACGGCCGCGCACCTCTGCTTCTACGTCGCTCGGGTCTCGGTCGGGAGCGCTCGCTCTCACCACCTCGAGGGCTGCCTGGGTATCGATCCACTGCGGAACGAGGCGGTCACGGCGGCCCGAGGCAATGTGAGAGATGATCAGCAGGGCGTCGGAGACTTCCGGTCGCCCGGCTCGAGCCCTCTCCTCGGGTTCTGGCTGGGAGCGGTCGAAATCGGGGCGCACCCGCTGGACGAGGCAGGGGAGGCGGCCTCGGCAGTCCGAGACCTGCTCGGGGGTGACGAGCTCGACGGCATAGTCGGTGTGTGCCTCGATCCCCTCCGAGACGAGATCGAGGAGGGCAGAGCTACGCACTCGGCTCGTCCCGCCGCCGAGGCTCAGAAGGAGGAAGGGGAGGGGAGGTCGGCTCTTCGAGCTAAACTCGGTCGACGGCTCCTCGGGGATCGTCGACGGAGGGGCCGAGATCAAGGCGAAGACCAAGAGCGGGCCGAGCACGGCCGGAAGCTACCGCCCAGCGGCGTCCATGAAAACCTGGGTGAGGAGGGCCGAGCCTCCGAGGTTTTGACCTCCGTCGGCCATGATCACGGTGCCGCTCACGTAGCTGGCGAGCGGCGAGGCGAGGAAGGCGGCGCAGTGGCCGATGTCGTCCACGGTGCCGAGACGTTTCAGAGGCACGGTCTCGGCCAGCTGCTGCTCGCTGTTCGGGGGCGCGAGGCGGCGCATGCCTTCCGTTTCCGCGATCGGGCCCGGGCAGATGCTGTTGGCGCGAATGCCGTGAGGACCCCATTCGAGCGCGAGGTTGCGCATGAGCTGGTCCACTCCGGCCTTGGCCGCTCCGACGTGGGCCTGCAGCGCGTACGCGTACATGGACTGTCCGGCGCTGACGAAGATGACGTTGCCCCGGCTCTTCTCGAGCTGAGGGAAGGCCGCGCGGCAGGCGTTGAAGGAGCCCACCAGGTCGATGTCCACGACGCTCTTGAAACCGTTCGGCGAGAGCGCGTTGGCTGGGCAAGGGAAGTTGCCGGCCGCGCCGCAAACCAAGGTATGGATGGGCCCCAGGGCCTCACCGGCGGCCTGGATGACGTCCGCGGTCGCTTCTGCGTCCCGAACGTCGCAGGCCCCCACGTATACTTTGGCGCCCAGCCCTTCGAGCTCGGCCTTGGCCTTCTCGAGCTTCTCGAGGGTCCGGCCACATAGCCCCACCGGGGCCCCGAGGCGAGCGAAGGCGCGGGCGATGCCCAAGTTGATCCCGCTGCCTCCGCCGGTGACGAAGATGGGCTTGTCGACGAACAGGTCGGAAGGGAAGAGGGTTTCCATCGAAGGCATGGATCCGCTCTTCGCACTCAGTGCGCAAGCGCGAGGCTCCGTCTGCTAGGCTCCGGCCGCATTGGAAGACGACGACGCCCCGACGCCGGATGAGTCCCTTCCGTTTCCCGAAAGCCTCTGTCACGGCTGCGCTGCTCCACCTCGATACATCCGTACCCGCCGAGGGAGCGTTTTCATCATGTGCCCGTTGCTCGACGCCAAGTATCCGCCCC
>JBCBRU010000609.1:0-5476 GCA_039819565.1 Myxococcota bacterium
GCCAGCATCCCGAGCACGAAGAGAAGAGAGCCCAACGCCACCGCGAGGAGGCTTCCGCGGAAGGGCACACCGAACACGACCGCTCCCGCAGAGAGCACCAGCGTCACCGCCGCGAGTCCAAATCAGCCCTGTTTCTCGTCCCGGGCCTCGCTGCCTACGTGGTGGCCATCATCTGTGTCCTTCTGACCGCCCTCACGGTCGCGCGGGAATGGGAGCTCGGATCCATGGAGCAGCTCTTCGCCACCCCGGTCGGAAGATTCGAGATCGTGGTCGGCAAGCTCCTCCCCTATCTAGGACTAGGACTCGCGGCGGTGACGCTGGTGCTCTCTGCGGGAGCGGTCGTGTTCGGTGTGCCCTTCCGCGGAAGCCTCCTCGCGGTGGCGTTGGGCTCTCTTCTCTTCGTGCTCGGGATGCTGGCCCAGGGGCTTCTCATCTCCATCGTAACCAAGAACCAGATGGTAGCTACTCAGGCTGCCGCCCTCAGCTCCATGCTTCCCTCGATGCTCCTCAGCGGGTTCCTCTTCCCGATCGAGAACATGCCAGGGGTACTCCAACTCATCACCCTGGGGGTACCCGCGCGGCACTACATCGAGATTCTGCGGGGAGCCCTCCTGCGCGGGAACTCCCTCTGGGATCTCCTCGAGCCCATCGCCGCTCTCGGGGCCTTCTCGGTCGCTCTGATTCTCATCTCTACCGTGCGCTTTCAGCGTCGGCTGGCCTGAGGAGACTCCATGTTCGGACAGCTTCGAGCGCTCATTCGAAAGGAAGTGCAGCAAACCTTGCGGGATCGGCGCATGATGTTCCTCCTCGTCGTCGCCCCGCTCCTGCAGACGGTCGTCTTCGGCTTCGCAGTGGACTTCGAGACCAGCGAAGTCCCCACCGGGGTGATCGACCTCGACCAAAGCGTCGAGTCCCGCCGGCTGGTGCGCCGAATGTTTGCCGACGACACGCTGGTACTGGCCCGACGCGGAGCCTCGCCGGCCCTCGCCGCGACCTGGCTGGTCGACGACGTCGTCGACATGGCCGTGATTATCCCCGAGGGTTTCGGGCGAGGCCAGGTACGAGGCGAACGGGTCTCCGTGCAGGCCCTGTCCGACGGCACCGACCCCAATCGGAGCGCCGCCGCGGAGGGTTATGTGACGAGCCTGCTCCGCGGAGGGGATTCCAGCCCCATCGCGCCTCGTCAGCTTCTCAACCCCGGGCTCGATACCGCCCCCTACATGCTCCCTGGGGTGGCCGGAGTGCTGCTGCTCCTGATCACCACCATCATCGCTTCGATGGGTCTCGCCCGGGAGCGAGAGACCGGAACACTGGAGCAGCTCCAAGTGACCCCGATGCCCGCCGCCGTGATCCTGGTGGGCAAGGTCGCGCCCTTCGCCGCGATCGGGTTCGTCGATTTCGTCTTCGCGTTTTCTATCGCGCACTTCGGCTTCGGAATGCCGCTCCGCGGCTCCCTTGCCGAGCTCGCGGTGATCGGGGGACTCTATCTGTCCGGAACCCTCTTTACGGGGCTCGCCGTCTCGACCTTCAGCCGAACTCAGCAGCAGGCCTTCTTGGGAGGGTTCCTCGTCCTTCTTCCCGCAGCCCTTCTCAGCGGCGTCTTCACCCCGCTCGAATCGATGCCGAACTGGATGCAGTGGCTCACCGTCATGAACCCTCTGCGCCACTTCGCAGCCCTCGTTCGCGGCAATGCCTTCGCCGCCCAAACCCTCTTCGAGCAGCCTCTCGGACCGCTCGCTCTGATGGGATACGCGGCCTTGGTGGGCACGCTCGCCGTCGTTCGTTTCGCAAGGACCCAGGAATGAAAGCACTACATCTCATCATGACCGCAGCGGCGATCTCAACGCCTGGGGAGGAGACCCCACCCTCCGAGCTGAACTTCCCACGGCTGCTCGCGGAGGGGGAGCGCGCCGTCGGCACCGTCGAGGCGGTATCTCGCGCCATCGAGTCCGGGCCGGAGCTCGCCCGCGCCCGGGCTCTGGTCGAACGGGCCGAGGCCGAGGTAGGAGAGCTCCGCGTCGAGCTCGCCCCCAGGATCTCGGCCGGAGCCCGACTCACCCGCATCGGAGGCTTCTCGGACGCGGCCTTCGGCTCACCTCCCAACCAGATCGAGGTCTCGATTCCTCGAACCCAAGCCAGCCTCACGGGAAGCTTGGAGTACGACCTCACTCGCCTTTTCGCCGAGGTCTTTCCTCGACTGCAGGCCAGCCAGGCTCTGGTCGAGGCGGAGCGATATCGGGCCGAGGCGACACGGGAGGCCGTAGCCCTGAACGCCCTGGAGACCTATTGGACTCAAGCCCGAGCGCGCGGACAGGTCGCGGTCGCGCAGGCCTCCCTTCAGGAGGCGCAGGACCAGACCGACCGCATCGAGCGGATGCTCGGGGCCGGGCTGGCCACCCCGGCAGACCAGGATGCATCCCGGGCCCGGCGGGCCGCCGCGCTCGAACAGAAGATCCGGGCCGAGGGGGCCGAGGAGACCTGGAGAGTCAGCGCCAACGCGCTGCTCAACCTCCCCCTGTCGACGCGCCTCGCCATCCCCCTCGCGGAGCTCGAGCCTCCCGCGGAAGAGACGCGGACGCTCGCAGCTCTGGTCGACCTGGGCCGGACGCGCCGTCCCGAGGTGAGGGCCCTGCGCTCCGCCCTCCGGGCATTGAGTGCGCAGCGAGTCGCCCTCTTGGGTCAGCGTCTCCCCCACCTCGGAGTGAAGGCGGAAGCGATCTATGCCCAGCCCAATCCAAACGTCATTCCCCCCCAAGAGGCTTTCGATGGAAGCTGGTCCGTCAGCGCCCAGTTGAGCTGGTCGCCCAACGATCTCTTCCGGGCCGGGGCCGTGGACGAACAGCTGGTGCGGGACGAACGGCGGACTAAGGCGGAGCTCGCCGAGCTGCTGAGGAATATCGAGGTGGACGTGTATCGCCAGGCGGCCGCGCTGCGAACCGCGGGGGGGACCTGGTCGGCGGCGGGTGCCCGCCTCGCTTCCGCCCGCGCTACGCTTCAATCGCGCAAGTCAGCCTTCGCAGCCGGCGTGGGCACCTATACCGAGGTCCTCGAAGCCGAGGCCGACCTCAGCGACGCTCGCCTCAGCCGGCTGGGGGCCCTCATCGACGCTCGCCTCGCGGGAGCCCGCCTCGAGCGGGCGATCGGAGCGCTCGCTACGGAGGATTGAGCCGTCCGGCGCCCCGTTCCAGGGCACTCGGGACGATGCCGGTGCCACCGGGCTCATGGCCCTTCGGAGATGGACGACGAGGCGTGGAGGGTGCGTTTGCTCTACCTCCCAGCCCTGGTGGCCCTTGCCGTGGCTCCGTCTATCGCAGCGGCGGCGCCCCGCCCGAGCTGGGTGGAGGACTGCCTCGAGGTCGCACGCCGCATCGAAGCGGGTGGTCTCTTTCTGACCGCGGAGGCCGGCGACCTCGGATTCGAGACGCCCTCGATGCTCCGGCCGGAGAGGAGCGCCTGAGCCGCCTCGAGTCGGCGCTCTGGGAGAGCGCCAACGCCGACGACCGAGCGAGCCTCGACAAGCTCATCCGCGCCTACCGAGCCGAGTCCGAGGCCGCTCCATCCCCGAATCGCACGGCCCTCCTCGGTCTCTTCGAGGCTTTCCGGGAGACCCTCGTGTCGCGCGACGTCGAGACCGCCCTCGAGATCTTCGACCGCGTCCTGACCGAGAACCCGCTCGAGCCTCGTCAACGAGCCCGGGCGTCGACCCTTCGCGCCGCCATGCTGGCCTTCAACGGGCATCTGGACGAGGCGGTGACCGCCATCCGAAACGGGCTCGCTGCCGCTGAGGGCGTCGAGGGCGCACGAGCCATTCGAGGGCGTCTCTTGGAGCTGGAGAGCGTCGTCTACGACACCCTTGGGGACTACACCGGTATGGTCGGAAGCCTTCGTGCGGCTATCGAGGAGGTCGAGGCTTCGAAAGCCCCCTTTCGCGGGCAGCGCACGGTTCACAACCTCGCTTGGTTGCTCAGTGAGCAGGGACACCACGACGAGGCCCTCGAAGCGAGTCAGATCTTCGACCGACTCGCCCTGAAGACCGGCCCGACGGACCGCTTCTATGCCAAGCGCCTGTGCGCCAAAGCGGCGGAGGCGCAAGGGGACCTCCAGAGACAGCGAGCGTGTTTGCTCGAGGCGGTCCGTTTCGTCGATGGCGCCCGCCATCGCGAGCTCGAACTGTATCTATCCCTGAGCCGTACCCAGCTCCGGCTTGGGAAGATCGAGGGCGCCGCGCGCTATCTCACGGCCGTGAAATCCCACCCCAACTTTGGGAAGAACCGCAGCGTGAACCTGGAGGCTGACCGCGTCGAGGCCGAGCTGCAGCACGCGAAGGGAGAGTACGAGAAGGCGTTTCGGGGCATCCGGGACTACCATGAGCGAGCGGCCCAGGCCCGAGCTCAGGAGCTTCAGAAGGCCACGGAGGAGTTGCGTCTGAGGAACGATGCTGAGGCGCGACGCCTCAAGGAAAGAGCTCGCCTCCTCGACGATCAGATGGCCCTCCAGCGGGAGGTCATCGTTCGCCAGCGGCAGGCCGTGTTTCTCGGCCTTTGCATCTTGGTCGGGGGAGTCCTCGTGATCCTCCGACAGATACAGGTCGGGAGGCGGCTCGGACATGCCAGCCGGGAGGCCCTTCGCGCCAGCGCCGCCAAGTCCGAGTTTCTGGCCAACATGAGCCACGAGATAAGAACGCCCATGAACGGGGTTCTGGGCATGGCCGAGCTCCTTCGAGAGACCCCTCTGGACGAGCGGCAACGTGGCTTCGTAGACACGATCCATAACTCCGGGTCCGCGCTTCTCACCGTCATCAACGACGTCCTCGACTTCTCGAAGATCGAGGCGGGCAAGATGGAGCTCGACGTCGCGCCCTTCGATCTCGATGCCGTCGTGGAGGATGTTGCGGCGCTCCTAGTGACCAAGGCCGGAGCAAAGAACCTCGAGCTCGTGACGCGATATCAACCCGACCTCCCGCGACGGCTCCTCGGCGACGGGGGGCGGATTCGCCAGGTCCTCACCAACCTCGTCGGAAACGCCGTGAAGTTCACCCACGAGGGACACGTCCTGATCGACGTCTCGGGGCGGGAGCGGCCGAGCAGGTCCACCTGCGCATCGCAATCGAGGACACGGGCATCGGCATCCCCGAGGACAAGCTCAGCGCAGTGTTCGAGAGCGATAGGAAATTTAAGGCCCCCTCCCCTGTTTAACGTAACGCTTTATATCGGAACGTTGGCCTTGGCCGCCGCCGCCTTCTCCTACCGGAGGGTCAGACAAAGTATTGGGATTTTCCCTTTGACCGGGGTGTAGGTTCTTCGATTGTCGAAGGATGTGCAAGGGGCCGTGCTTCGATTCGGGCCATTCTCAGGCGGCGAAGTCGAGGTTCCGGTAGGGTTCGAAGCCATACCGGGTCGTCGGTTTTGAAAGGTGGTTGAGGATCCGCTCGACCACATCGGGACGGAGGACGACATCGACGACGCGAAGGGGTCCA
>JBCBRU010000610.1:0-5476 GCA_039819565.1 Myxococcota bacterium
AGACAACGACGGGCGGATGGAGGTCATCCGCTTCTATGACGACGGCAAGCTCGAGCGCAAAGAGGTGGACACCAACGGCGACGGCAAGCCCGACCGCTGGGAGTACTTCAAGCGCCGCGAGGTGGACCGCGTCGGTATCGACAAAGACTTCGACGGCAAGCCGGACAGCTGGGCGAAGGCCCCCGGCGCTAGCCCCGGGAGCTGAGGGAGCGGCCTACAGAAGGCCCACGCCCTTCAGAACTGGCTCAGGGTCGACGTACATCAGGAGGGCGCCGTTCGGTCCCCGGGCGCGCACCCCCACCGACAGATGCAGGTGGGGCCCCGTGACCCGGCCGCTGCGCCCCACGCGGCCGATACGCTGACCGGCCCGAATCCGGTCGCCGACCTTCACATCCCGCCGGGAGAGGTGAAAGTAGAGGGTGAAGAGCCCCCCTCCGTGGTCAAGGATCAGCGTCCCGCCCGCGTAGTAGCGCATGCCCGAGAGGACCACCCGACCCGGCAAGGCAGCCTTCACCGGATCCCCCACCGCGCCCCGGAGGTCGAGACCGTAGTGTCGGCTCTTCAAGACCCCGTTCAACTCCCTGCGGGTCCCGTAGACCCCCGTCTTGTAGGGCTTGCGGGTGGGGGCGGCCGGCGCTCCGAGCGGCCTCAGCCGGGATGGGAGCGGGTCCCACACGGCCTGGATCTCCGCCCGTTCGCGGGCGAGGCGCGCCTTGAGCTTGGGAGCCACCTCGCCTTTTCGCGTAAAGCGTTTGGCCACCCGAAGCTTGGTCCGCGCCCAACCCCGGGAGGTGATCGGCACCTCGAGCGACGACCGGCCGGCGGGCGTGAGGACCTCGAGGGTCACGGCGCCCTCGGCTTCGATGGGCACCGCCAGGAAGCCCGCGAATCCTCCCTCGAAAGGCACGAGAGGGTACCGAAGCCGACCGAGCCGAGCCTCGGCGGCGGTGGCGGTGACGGCCACCCGGACCGCCAAAAGGTCTCCCGGTCGGGGCGCTTCGGGCGCCACGGAGACCTCCGGCGGGCGCCCGAACAGCGCGAGCCCGAGAAGGGCCAGCCCGATCAAACCCGGGCGTTGACGCGGATGGTGCTGACGATGTCCCGCGTCGCCGACGACTTGTTGAGGGTGTAGAAGTGAACCCCGGGCGCGCCCCCCTGGATGAGTCCCAGCGCTTGGATGGTCGCGTGGACCACCCCGAGGTCTTGCACTCGCTCCGGGGTCTCAGCCCGCTTCTCGAGCTCGCCGAGCAGGTCGGCGGGAATCGAGGCGCCGCACATCGCGGTGAAGCGCTTGATCTGATCGAAGTTCTGGATTGGCATGATCCCCGGGATGATCGGCACGTTGATACCTGCCGCGTGGGCCCGATCGACGAAGTCGAAGAAGAGGCGATTGTCGAAGAAGAGCTGGCTGACCAAGAAGTCCACGCCGGCATCAACCTTCCGCTTGAGGTTGGACAGATCCTGGTACTGAGACCCGCACTCGACGTGCTTCTCGGGGTAGCAGGCCGCTCCGATGCAGATGGCGTCGCCGTAGCGGTCACGCAAGAACCCGACGAGCTCGTCGGCGTAGCCAAAGCCGCCCTCGGTGCGCTGAAAACGGTCCTGTCCCTTGGGGGGGTCGCCCCGCAGCGCGAGGACATTCTTCACCCCGCGCTCGCGAAGGTCGTCCATGACCTCGGCGATTTGGTCCTTGGTAGCCCCCACGCAGGTGAGGTGGGCCATGGCGTCGATGCCGAGCTCGGTCTGAATGCGCTGGGTCAGATCCACCGTCTTGGCCCGAGTGGAACCTCCCGCTCCGTAGGTCACCGACACATACGAAGGACGGAGGTCGACGAGCTCCTCGAGGACCGCCCAGAGGTTTTGCTCCCCCTTCTCGGTCTTGGGGGGAAAGAACTCGAACGAGAAGGTCGGATGACCCCCGGCGAGCTTCTCCTTGATGAACACGCCCCGACGGTCGGTAGTGGCGCTCGATCCGTCAAGGTTTCGCGGGACGCCGTCGCCAGATGACTCCGTCCAGAACGTAGTGCGTGGTCTGGGGCACGGAGAGCAGCGCCGTCGCCCCCGCCACCCAAGCCGTCTCGGAGCTGAGCTCCCACCCCAGCTCCTCTGCGCCCGCGAGGACGAGGAGGAGAAGGTAGAACGCCCAGGCCCGGGCTGCGAGCCAGGCCAGGAGGGTGCCGGCGGGCGGCTCGGAGCGCCGCGTCGTCACCCACACGAAGCCGAAATAGGGCACGCCGTGGATCAGGACGTTCGTGACCGTAAAGGCCCAGTCCGTGTTGGTCACGAGGATGCCCACGCCCCAGCAAAGAGCGGTGGTGCCCACCACGAGGACGACGCCGGGGCGCCCTTCTCCCCGCCCCGCCCGGAGGGCGTGGCGAGCTCCGAACGCGGCGAGAATGGCTACGTAGAAAGGGAACAAGACGCTCGGCACGCTGGGGGGAAGTCCGGCCACGAAGTCCCCTTGGAGAAACCACTCGAAGCCTCGCGGGAGGTGGGCATGCCACCAAATGACCGGATAGAGGGTGCTGGCGTACACCGCCGCGCGGTCGAGCCCCCGGTCGAGGCCCCCGAGCTCGGGATCCCTTCGATGGAGCAGCTTCACCCAGCCATCCTGCTGCCGCACGAAGTGATGTACGGCGACATAGGCGAGGACCCTCCAGAAGAGGTGGAGCGACTGACTGGCGAGTCCCCACGCGCCGAGGAAGGTGAGGAGGGGCACGCCCAAGAGGAGACCGCCCCGACGGCCCCACTCCCGTCGGTCGAGGTAGGTTCGATAGAGGGTGGCCCAGACGTGGGCCACGTCCACGGCGAGCACCGCCGCGATCCACATCGGGAAGGGTGTCTGTCCAGAGGGCGCAAGCACCGGTCCGAGCGGCACCAGGGCCAGCCCGAGCGCGGCCGGGAGGCCGAAGAAGAGAAGGTCGAAACGCCGAGACACCAGCCAGGCCGCAGCCTCCGACCTCGGCGCTTCGGGAGCGACCGCGGCCGTCATCAGGGGCCCGAGGCGAGCGCGCGCTGGACCTCTCGAGCGGCCCGCACGCCGTGGTGGAAGGCTTCTTCGAAGAGACCGACCCCAGATCTATCCGAATGGGCGAAGTGAACCACTCCCCGCGGGGCCGTCGCCAACAGACTTCGGCGTCGTGCCCCCGGCGCCGGCCGCGGCATCGCGTGCCCCCACCGGCGCAGCTCGATGCGCTCCACGCAGCGACGCAAGTCAGGATGCGCGCGCTCGAGATCGGAGAGCACCAGCTCGGCGGCATCCCGAGCGTCGAGGGCGAGCAGCTGCTTTCGCGCCTCGACGGGCGGCGCATCGACGAGGGGGAGATACCAAGTCCAGGTCGTCGGGCCTCGAGGGGGCCCGAGCTGATGCGTGGCCACCACGTAGCCCAGCGACCGGCTGTCGGCGAGAACGTTATCCCAGGCCAGCTCGAAGCCATTCCCCTCGCGGGGCCGGCGCCCGAGATGGAGGTTGGCCACGAGCCAGGCGCTGGTCTCGAGGGCCTCGGGTGAAGGGCCAAATCCTTCGAGGAGATGCTTCTCGAGAAAACCCGGGAGCGCGTAGATGACCCTCTCGCATCGCCAAAGCTCTGCCTGTCCTTGCGGTCCCGAGGCGAGGACTTCGGCGCCCCGACCGCTCGGATGGGGGCGGATCCGACGCACCAGCTGCCCGGTACGAAGGCGAGGGCCGAGCGGCTGGGTGAGATGCCGCACCAAGCGGTAGTTGCCGTCGGGCCAGGTCAGAAAGGGCGCGCTGGGGCGGCCGGGAGCCGGGATACGGGCGGCATGGTAGTGGATGCCGAACCAGGCGCTGGTGTCTTCCGGTCGACTGCCAAAGTCATCTCGGGTGGCGTAGTCGGCCAGCCAGCGGACCTGCGGATGCCGAAAGCCCTCCTGCTCGAGCCACCGCCCGAAGTCCAGATCGTCGAGGGCGAGGAGCTCCGGGTCTTCGCTCGAGGCCATGACCGGGAGCTGGAAGGCCCGCCGGCCGTCCTCCCCGATGCGCTCGACGAAGGCCTCCATGCGAGCTTCGAACTTCCTGACCGCCGCCTCGGTCCCGGGAGCGGCCCCGAGCGTGGGGACCAACCCGGGCTGCCAGCGTCCTCCGGAAAAGATCCGCTCCTGCGGCGTCGCGCATCGCGCCCCCTCCGCGTAGATAGGCTCCCCGTCCCGCTCGCCGGACACGAGCCCCATCTCGTCGAGGAGCTGCACGAGCTCCGGCTGTTCGGCGCGGCGGGGCGCGGGCAGGTAGTGCGCCCCCCAAGGGTACCCCCCCAGCGGCGAGCTCCCTCCGAGCGACGTCCCCCCGGCGGCGCTGTCGAGCTCGAGAACCACGAAGTCCTTCACTCCGGACCGCTGAAGAGCCCACGCCGCGGAGAGGCCGGATACGCCCGCGCCAAGGACCAAAACCTGAGCCGACGCCGGGCGCGCCGGGGGGTCTGGGGGCCGGGGGTCTGGGGGCCGGGGGTCTGGGGGCCGGGGGTCTGGGGGCCGGGGGTCTCGGAGCTGATGTCCCCGCCTCAGGGGCGGATCCACGAAACGGAGGTCGGCGTCGAAGGCCCCGGGCCGAGCCCGACAGGCCGCGGCGGCGGGCGCGCCCAAGAGCGCCGTGAGCATCTGACGACGGGTGGCCCCCAACGCGAGATCACCATGGCGGCCGGCGCGACGGCGAGCAAGTCGCGCCCCGCCGCCGGGCCCTGCCCAGCGGGGGTATGGCCGGTTCCCCTACCAGGCCAGGGTCAGCGCCCCCGCGCCCAGCAGCGCCCCCGCCACCCCGAGGAGGACATTCGCCGTAGTGGCCCGGTCCGAGGCGCGCCCCCGGAGGCTCTCGATCTCTGCCCGGCTTCCCACCGCGCCCCGATGCTCGGTGGCGATGGCGTCCGCGTCGAGGGCCAAGAGCACCGCGGCCACGGCCGCGACCCCCGCCCCCGAGAAGAGAATCGTGGCGGAGGTCTCGCGAACACCCCATCCAGGATCCAAGCTCGGGGCTTCAGCCGATGCGGTCAGGCTCGATTGCGAAGCTCGATAGCCGTCCATCCAGGCCGCACCGAAGGGCACCGCGAAGAGGTCCTCTCGAAACGCCCGCGCGGGGCCGCCTCGAGCCGCCAAGGTGAGGCGCCGCCTCCGAAACTGCGACGCGTCCGCGGTGCGGCTCACCCGAACCGGCAATACGACTTGCTCTTTCTCGTTTCGAAGAAAGTAGGCTTCGCGGGGCACGAGGGTCAGGACCAGGTTCTGCCCTGCGGCGGAGTGAAAGTCGGCGTAGCGCACCCCTCGGTCATCCTCGAGCCACCACCGCCCCGCCAGCCGAGGAGGCACCCGAACCCGAGGCGCGTCCCCCCGCCATCGGCCTGGAGTCGCCGGTGTTCGCTCGGCACTGGGCTCGGGACGCGCCTCGGGTTCGGGTGCCTCCTCGGCTGGCGGGGCGGTGGTGGCTCGAGGATGACCGAGGGGTGCGCTACGCCGACTTTCACTCCGC
>JBCBRU010000611.1:0-5472 GCA_039819565.1 Myxococcota bacterium
CTATCTATCCAGCAGGAGGAGAAGCGAGCGAGGAAGCTCGCCGACGCGGTGGACAAGGAAGAGGCCCTCGGGAGCGTCGCGGTTCGATTCCAGGGGTTCCAGCGAGAATTTCCACGCTCTCGCTACGCGGACAAGGCACTCTTCTCGGCGGTGCTCATCTATGATCAAGCGGACGAGCTCGATCATGCTTTGGCCGCGGCCGAGCGGATGGAGCGCCGCTACGGCGAGAAGGCGTCAAAGGTCGCCCGGAAGAAGAAGCGCCGTACGAAGAAGGCGCGAAGCCGCCGGTCGAAGCTTCGCCGGAATCTTGCCCAAGGCTCGGGCCGGACCGAACGCCAGGAGCTGCTTCGGCGAAATCATCTGCTCCGTGCGACCTTCTACGAGCGGATCGCTGACTTTCGTACCGCGGCGCGGCTGTACGAGAGCTACTATCGAAAGTACCCCGACCACTCCAAAGCCTCCACCGCCCTCTTCAACGCGGGCGTGTACTACGAGGGCCTCGGGGACATCGACCGCGCCGTCGCCAAGTTCGAAGCCTACATCGAACTGTTTTCGTCCAAGGACGAAGCTCGAGTGTATTGGCGAGTTTGCGAGCTCGAAGCCTCGAGAGACAAGTGGAAGGCCGCCGCCGAGTGTTTCGAGGCCTTTCGTCAGCGGTACCGCACCGCTCCTCAGGCTGAGATCTTTGAGTCTCGCTATCGATACGCTCTGGCCCTCGAGAAGCTGAAGCGGCCCGCGGACGCCAAGAAGGAGTTCGAGTGGCTGGTCCGCGCTTATCCCAAGCTGAAGCGGCGCGCGCGCGACTCGGACGAGGCGCGCCTCGCGGGGGCTCATGCCGCGTTTAAGCTGCTCGATCCGGACTATCGGCGGTACGCGGCGCTCAAGGTGACGCTCCGCAAGAAGAGTCTGCTCGCCAAGGTAAAGGGCGCGGAGGACCTGGCCTGCGCCGGAGAAGCCTGCAAGAGAGCAGGACGGTTCCTGCGGGTCTTGGAGTACGGCAACGGCCGATTCGGGATTTGCGCTCTGACCCGCATCGGCGAAGTGTATCGGGATCTCGCCGACGCGATTCGCGCGGCCCCCATCCCCCGAAAGCTCTCTTTCGACCAGCAGGAGATCTACCGCGCGGAGCTCGACACGGTGGCGCTGGGGCCGGAAGAGAAGGGGATCGAGGCTTTCGAAAACGCCCTTCGAAAAGCCTACGAGCTCAACGTCTACAATCGCTGTCTGCTCAAGGCTCAGGAGAGCCTCGCGGAGATCAATCCCGATCAGTTTCCGACGCTACAGAGGCGGAGGCTTCGCACCGCCGAGGGGGTCGCCTTGGTAGGTGTCCGCGAGGAGGTGCGAGTCGGTCACCCCGCGGACGAGATCCTCAGCGAGCGCTGACGAGACTTCAGGCGGTAGGGACGGCGTGACGCTTGAGTCGATCGAGGTCGACGGTCTCGAGAGTTCGCGCGTGGGTGGCTTCCAGCACGACCATCGGCGCGTGACCGGCGGCCGCCGCTTCAGCCCACCGACTTGCGCATAAGCACCAGCGATCTCCGGCCTTGAGGCCGGGAAAGCGAAACTCGGGACGAGGGGTGCTCAGATCGTTGCCCCGCGCGCGTGTGAACTCCAGAAAGTCTTCCGTCATCACCGCGCACACCGTGTGGGTGCCGAGGTCCTCCGGGCCGGTGTGGCAGCACCCATCCCGGTAGAATCCCGTCAGAGGCTCGCTCGAGCAGGTGTGCAGCGGGGTTCCGAGGACGTTGAGAGCGCGCTCCATGTCGTCGGTCTGTCTGGCTCGAAGTTCACGGTCAATCATCTCCAGCGGTGCCGCTCCGAGGGATCCGCAGCGCTCGTTGGACCCGGCGTAGCTCCTGTCGAGAACCTGCGATGTTGAGCCGAAGCCCGGCGGCGAGGACCTCTTGGGCCGGCCGCCCCATGGCGAGGAGCATCGCCAAAGCCTGCAGCTCGCCGGTCACGACCAAGTCTGGGGCCTCCTTGAGGGCATCGAGAATCTCCGCGCTCGAAGTGCCCAGTCTCAGCTGAAAGGCGGTCTCACCGTCTCGGAGCTCGAGGATGAGCGAAAGATCGCCGCGGTAGCGGCGCCGGAGGGATAGGACCAACCAGCGGAGGTTGCCGTGATGGCCCGCGGGGGCGCTCATCAACAGCGACTCCCCCCAGCCGCCGAGGGCGAAAACGACCGGCTCGAGCGCTCGCCCACGCGCGGTGAGCGCGTAGGGCGCGCGCGGTCCCTCGCCGTCTCGCTCCACGATCCCGTCGAGGCTCAGCTGCTTGAGCCTCTGCGTGAGGAGGTTCGTAGTCAGACCCGGGAGGTCTTTGAGCAACGCCCCAAAGCGCTGAGGGCCCACGAGCAGGTTGCGCACGATGAGCAGGGTCCAACGCTCGCCCACCAAATCCAGGGCCAGCGCTACGCCGCATCTCTCTGCGTAGCTGCGTCGATCCGTCACTTTATTTTCTGATAGTAAATTGAGATGTTTTTTTCAATTGAGATGAAACCATGATTCCGACCCCGTCCTTCTTCCTGTCGTCCTCTTTCACCGTGCTCGTGGGCTGCGTGCTCGTCGGCCTCGTCGCCATGGCGAGGCGCGCCCAACCTCAGAGGTCTTGGGTCTACGTGGCGGGGCTTGTCGCTTGGCTCGTCGCTACCGGCCTCGTGGCGGCCAGCGGCGTCTTGCGGGCCGCCGTGCTTCCCCCACCCCTTCTCCTCATCGCGTTTCCCACCCTCTTTTTCGTGGTCATCCTTGCCCGAGGGGGCATCGGGTCCGCGATCCTAGAGCGGGTTCCGCTTTGGGCGGTGGTCGGCCTCCAGGGCTTTCGGCTCCCGCTCGAACTCCTCATGCACGAGGCGTATCGGCAGGGGGTGATGCCCATTCAGATGAGCTATTCGGGCTTGAACTTCGACATCCTCACGGGGATCTCGGCCCTGCTCATCGCCGCTCTCGCCTACCTTCGAAGGCTTCCTGCCTGGCTGCTCAGGGTATGGAACATCATGGGGCTCGCTCTCTTGGTGACCATCGTGACGATCGCGATCCTATCCTTCCCCACGCCCTTTCGTGCCTTCCCCCAGGACCCACCGAACGTTTGGATCACCTATGTGCCCTTCGTGTGGCTTCCGCTGTTTCTGGTCCCCACCGCCGCCTTTACGCACGCGCTCCTCCTTCGGGACCGGGCCACCGCTCGAGCCAATCGAGCACCGCTCTCACCCGCGGAACCCGACGCAGAGCGCGGTGGACCACGATGAAGAGCTCAACCCCCGAGGCGCTCGCGCCCGGTACGTCCACCACGTGCAGTCCGGCGTCGGACGGGATCATGGCAGGATACAAGTAGCCAACCCCGAGCCCGAGGCGGACCGCCTCCAATACTCCGGAGAAGTCATCGAGGAGCAACCGCGGCGGACACTCGGTCATTTGTGCCAGCTGGTGATTGCTCGGAACGTGGGCGCCGGGAGGCTCTCTCAGACCGATCCAGTCGGCGCCGCGGAGGGACGGCGGTCGCGGGGAGGCGGCGTAGAGTTTGGGTTCGATTCGGGCCAGACGTCGACCGACGAGCTCCGGATGATCTGAAAACTGGGTCCGAATGGCGATGTCCGTCTCTCGTCGGGTGAGATCCAGCAGCTCGGTGCCTCCCCGCAGCTCGAGTTGCAGCTTGGGGTGAGTCTCGAGCAGGCTCGGGAGGGCGGGGAGCAGAACCAGGCGAATGAAACTATCGGTGGCGGCGACGCGAACCAGGCCTTCCGGGCGGTCCGCGTGGGCGTCGGCGGCGTCACGGAACCGGACGAGCGCGGCCGCCGCTTGCTCGCCGTGGTGGATGACGGCGCGGCCTGCCTCGGTCAGCGTCACCCCGTCGGGACGGCGATCGAACAAGCTGACCCGCAGCTCGCCCTCCAGGCGGCGAATCCGCCGACTCAGCGTCGACTGCTCGAGCCCCTGCGCCCGCGCCGCGGCGCTGAGACTCCCGCTTCGAGCGGCCCACAGGAAACACTTCACGTCGTCCCAATCCAAGTCCTGTGACCCCCGATGCCATGCGTTTTCGCATAGGCCCCATGAGAAGAGTACCCTTCGCGTCTAGAATCGACCCTGCGAGCATTCGAGCCATGCGAAACCTGACTATCTTAGGTCACCCGAACTCGCAGAGCCTCTGCGGTGCGCTCGCGCGCGCGCACCACTCGGCCGCCTCCGCCCTCGGAGACTCGCAGCTCCTCGAGCTCGGAGCGCTCGACTTCGACCCGGTGCTCCACGCGGGGTACGGCGCGTCGCAGCCGCTCGAGGCAGACCTCGAAGCCGCGAAGCGGTCCATCGAGGGCGCCGATCATCTGACTCTGATCTTTCCCATCTGGTGGGGCTCGACGCCCGCTTTGCTCAAGGGCTTCCTCGACCGGGTGCTCCTGCCGGACTGGGCCTTTCATTACGAGAACGGACGAGCTCAGCCGCTGCTGACCGGCCGCTCGGCTCGCGTGATTGCCACCTGTGATGCTCCGGGTTGGTACGACCGCTTCTACTACGGCGCGTCCGCCATCCGGGCCATGACCCGGCCGACCCTTCAGCTGGTGGGCTTTCGTCCCATCCGAGTCACCCGGCTGTCGGAAGTGCACGCCGCCAGCCCGGAGCAGCGCGCCCGCTGGATCGCCGACATGGACGTTCTGGCGAGGAAAGACCTGGGTACGGGTGCTGCGCCGTCTCGAGGGGAGAATCCAGGGGCCAGGGAGGCGCGACTCGAGTAGGTTCGGTGGCCCCTACGGGAGCACGGGATGACGGAAGCACGACGCCCATCCGGGCCTACCGACGCGAGCTCCGGAGAGTCGCGGAAAGACGCGATCTCCCAGGGATGGATCATCTTCACCGTGTTCTTCTCGCCCTTCGTTTTCTGCTTCGCGGTGGCCGCGGTGCTGGCCCTCCTTCTTCGCTGAGGCGGAGGGAGAGTCCCTACGTCCGCCTCTTCAAGCGAGTCGCGATGGTAAAAATCTCGCACCGAGCCGACTTTTTGACTCCTCATCCAAGGGGGCGCGCCGAATCAGGCCAGCGTGGAGGGTCAGGTTGCAGCGCGATGGGACGACGGGAGTCTCTACCTCTCTGTCCGCGGGGCGTTCGCTTACGGCGTGTCGAGGCAGCTCAAGGAAGTGTACGACGCGCTCGGGGCGTTACCGAGTAAATGCCGCGTTGTCGTCGACCTCACCCGGGTCCACTACTTAGACAGTGTCGCTTTAGGGATGCTCCTCCTCATGCGCGAGGAGGCCGCGTCCATGCTCCTCCGCGTCCAAGCCCCGTCGGTGGCCAAAGTCCTGGAAGTTGCTCAGTTTCACCGCCACTTCGAGCTTCAAAATCTGAGCGAGCCTCGCGACCGCAGCCCGGCGCCGCGGTCCTGTCGGACCCGCGGGTGCAGCCGGTGGACAGGCTGACCAAGGAGAGGACGACGACGGCCCGCCAAGGACGGAAGCGCGTCACGATCTCAACCTCCTCGGGTTGGACAGGA
>JBCBRU010000612.1:0-5466 GCA_039819565.1 Myxococcota bacterium
CGCGGGCGCTTTTCGCCCCTGGCGCCCCCGCCGGCTTCGCCTCTCGTCGGTTGCATATGGCCAATATGCGCCCTTCTCACGTGAACGCCAGGGGCGAAAACTGCCTCACCACTTATGCAACTCATCAACCTGACAGGGGACGAGATGCGGGCGCATCTAGATAGCGCCCGGCTCAGCCGGCCAGCCACTCCAGAGGACCGCGGCCTGCGTTCCCGAAGGTATCCACGTCCGACAAACCCATGTAGCGACACACGGACACGAAGAGCTGGTGAAGGACGAGGGCCTTGGCCTCCTTGTCTCCCTCCGCTTCGAGCATGCGGCCGGTCCTTATCGCATCCCCGCCTCCGAACAGCATGACGGGTACGTTGGCGTTGGAGTGGGGGCCGCCCGAGCCGAACTCCGAGGTCCACAAGACCAGGGTGCTCTCGAAGAGGGGGCGTCCGTCGGCATCCGGGGTGCGCTTCAGAGCGTCGATGAGAGCCGCCACCTGCGAGGAGAACCAGTGATAGAAGATCTCCATCGCTCTGAGGGTGTCCGGGTTGTTCCGGGACTGGTGGGTCCAGGCGTGCATCTGGGGGCCGGAGTCACCGGAGTCGACCCGGCCCGAGGAGGGGACGCCATACTTCTCGGGGATAGCGAACCGCGAGGCCGCGTTCCCGAACCCTACCCCTACGACCCGAGTCAGGTCGCAGGCGAAGGCGAGAGCGGTGAGCTCGACGAACGCCCCCATGGCGGCGTCTCGGGTCTCTCGGGAGAGCCAGTTGGCGTCGGCGGGAAGAGCAGCGATGTCTTCCGAAGGGAGGGCACACTCGTTTCGGGGAACGAGGGACGCGGCCACGCTCTGCTCGAGCGACTCGAGGCTCGAGCAGTGAAAGTCGAGCAGGGCTCGGCCCTCCCCGTCGAGATCCTGCCGCAGGCGGCGACAGTCCTGGCCGAGCTGGTCCATGATGAAGTGCTTCTTGCGGAGCGCGGTTTGCGCGACGCTCTCCGGTCCTGCGTCGAGGGCGGGCGCCATCGCCTCGAGCGCCGTCCAGGGGTTGAAAATCGGCGCGATGGCTTGACCGGCCGCCTCGTACCAAGGGTTTCGAGCGCGGTCATAGAGACCAAAAAGCAAGGAGCGTTGCGGCGTAACCACACCCTTTTCCTGGAGCCGTCGTGCGATGAACTGGTCGATCGAGGGGCCGGTGGCGGCGCGGGTGCCTTCACTCGCGGTGGCGGTGAGCGCCCCCACCCCTCCGGATAGATGCCCGTACTCGCCCTTGACCTCGAAGAAGGGTTGGCCGGCCTGATGGGCGCTCCGGAAGAACACGCCGTCGGAGCGGTGCCGCTCGAGGGGGGACCACCAGGGGTGGAGCTGAAAGTCGAGCTCGGTGCCTTCGCAGGGCCCTTTCTGGTGTTGGGGGCCGTTAGGGCTGAAGATGATCACCACCCGTTTGGCGGCGTCGCCGGGAGCTCCCGATGCGGACAGCGCGCGCAGGACCGGGGAGGCCACGGACCACGCCGCGGCGTGGCGAAGAAGGGTGCGTCGACTGATGTTCATGATGCCTCTCTTCGAACCTGGGTGAAGGCGACGTCCTCGACCACGGCGCGCAGGAGCGCTTCGGCCGAGCCCCCGGAGGACACCGCGGCGGCCTCGAGGCGCTGGATCAGCGCCTGATCGTCCGGGCTTTCAAAGCGCCCGAAGGTCCAACGGAAGACGCGGCGGGCCACACAGCGCTCGACCGCTTCGTGCCGCGCCAGCTGAGCCAGAAGCTCCGAGGCCCCGTTGAAGGCGAGATTGCGGCCTCCGACCGGCACCACCCCGGAGGTGTCGAAGCTGCGACCGAGTCCGTCGCGGGGGCGCCATCGGCCGATCGGGTCGAAGGCCAAAAAGGCGAAGCCAGCGGGCCCAATCCGGTCGTGGCAGGCCAGGCAGGCGGGGGCGGCGGTGGCTGCCTCCAGCCGCTCCCGCAGAGTCTCGCCCGCGACCTCGCCCTCGTCGATCTCGGGCACCACGGGCGGGGCGCTGATGGGCTCGCACAGGAGGTGCTCGTAGACGAACTCTCCGATGTTGAAGGGCGAGGCCCCGAGCTCCTTCGTGTGCGCGGAGAGAACGCCCGGGTGGGTGACGATGCCCAAGCGCTCCTCGGGACGCAGCGTAGCCCCTTCGGCCTCTGAACCCACGGGCCCCAAGCCCAAGAGTTCGCCGAGCTCTTCATCCACGACGAAACGGTCCACGGCGAGGAGTTCGGTCAAGGAGCCGGAGCCTTCGTGCAGCTCACGATCGATGGTTTGGGTGAGGCTCTGTGCCACTCGAGCTTCGAGCTCCGGCCCCGTGTTCTCGAGGATGCTCGGGTCCTTGGTGCGCAAGGCACCCCGTTCGACCCCCATCCAGTCCAAGACGAAGCTCCGCAGACCTCGACGCGCCCGGGGGTCTTGGAGCATCCGATCCAGCTGACGCCCCCGGGCCTCCGAGTCGGTCAGGTCAGACTGCAGGAGGGTGTCATCGGGGCCGCTCTCCCAAACGAGAAAGGCCATGCGCGCCGCGATCTCGGGAGCAGTGAGATCCCGGACCGCCGCCTCGCCGCGGCCGCGCTCTTGGCGGTAGAGAAAGTAGGGCGAGGACACCGCGACGGTGGCCAGGGTCTTCAGCCCCTCCGGTGCCTCGGCGCTCTCGAGGAGCTCCAGGAGGCGGGTGTGCACCTCCGACGGGGCCCCCCCTCGGAAAGCCTCGTCGAGCAATTCGACCGCTGCGTTCCGGCCGCAAGCCGGGTCGAGAGCGCAGTCGCCGAGCCCGGTGACCCAGGCCTCTGCGGCGACCCGCCCCACCTCATAGAGCGCCTCGACGTCCGAGAGCCCGATGGCTTGCGCCGCCCCGATGCGGCCGTGACCTTCCACGAACGTGGGTTCGGGGAGGTCGTCCTCAGACACCGTGACCCCCATGAGGTCTTCGAGGGCGTGGACATACTCTCGAGGGTGGAGGGCGCGGAGGCCGGACGAAGCCCGGGGGCCCACGGGGACGGCTGGGGGCGATGTGTCGGAGCCGTCGACCGGGGGCGAGGAAGGCGGAGCGGGAACGGACTGAGCGGGGGAGGACGGGGGCTCCAGAGGGCCCACACATCCCGAGCTGGTGGCCAACCCGCCCAGCGAGAGGAGGAGGTTTCGCGGGAGCGCGAGTCTGTTCAGGGTCCGAAGCAAGGATGGAATCTCCCGGCGAGGGCGCGCCCCGCCTGCATCCTAGAGTCGATTCCCGAACCTTTTCGGGGTCACCGAGTTTTCGGAGAGCGTACGCGCGGCTCCCGACCGATCGAAACGCGGCGGTGACAACCGGACTCTAGAGCACGTCGCCCGAGGCATAACTTCCGTGGGCGACGTCCCAGAGGAGGGAGGGATGACCGCGGTGGCTCCATCCGAGCTCGCCGCGGATCCGGTCCGAGGAGAGCCGGTTATCGGTGGCGAGGAACATGGCGGTGAAGGGGTCGAGGCGCGCGGAGGCTTCCTCGAGGGTCACCGAGCGGGGCTCGGCGCCGGTGCTCGCCGCCACCGCCCGGCTGAGATCGTAGATCGTCGGCTCCTCGTCGCTGGCCACGTGGTAGACCCCGCGCGCCGTCCCCGACTCCGCGGCGAGCACGTAGGCTTCGGCGGCGGCGTCCACGTGAACGGCCGACACGTGGGCGGCGCCGTCGACGTAGAGCGCTTCCCCGCTTCGCCGGGCGTGCTCAACGAGGATGGGGAGGAACACGCTCCCGCCGCCCCCGTACACGAAGCTGGCCAACCGCAGCTCCACCCCGCGGAGCGCGGGGGTGTGGGTCACCGGGTGGGTGGCCGCGGCCCGAATCGACGCCGGGCTTGCGGGATCTACCGGGCTCCATTCGTCGTGGCGAGGGTTCGAAGGGCCGAGGAAGAGGCTGCCGTTCGAGGCGACGACAGACGCCCCTTCCCAGCGGTCGGTCAGGACCTCGAGAAATCGCCGCTCGACCTCCACCCCTTCGCTCCACGCCAGCCCGTGCTGAGGAAAGCCCAGGTGAAGCACGCGGTCCGCCCCTCGCGCGGCGACCGCGACCGCCTCAGGCTCTTCCAAGCGCCCGGGCACCGCTTCCACCCCGGCGGGGAGCGGCCGCTCCGAGCGCTGGAGGGCGCGCACGCGGTGGCCTCGGGCCACCAGCGCCGCGGCCACTCTCGAGCCCACGTACCCCGTGGCTCCGGTCATGAACACGTCGAGTCGAGTCATGAGACTCAGGGTCGAGTGTTGCTCCGAGAGCATCAATACGCGTTCGGGAAGGGTAAGATTGCTTCATGAGCAATGATCGGTCTCAGGATCCGTTCCGCGACCTCGTCCCCTTCGTGCTCACCGCGGAGCGGGGGAGCTTTCGAGAGGCCGCCACTCAGCTCGGCGTGACCCCCTCCGCGGTGAGCCGCGCGGTGGCTCGACTCGAAGGGGGACTGGGGATTCGGCTGCTCAAGCGGACCTCGCGCTCCGTCGCCCTCACCCCGGAAGGCCGGGCCTTTCTCGACAGCGGCCGGGAAGCGATGACCCTGATGGAGGGGGCCGCAGCCTCGGTGCGCGCGCTTCACGCCGCTCCCACCGGCCGCCTCGGGGTGGGGCTGCCCCTCGGGCTCGGTCGCGCCCTCCTGCCGGGGTGGTCGCGCTTCATCGAGGCCCACCCTGAGCTTCGGGTGGAGGTGCGCTTCAGCGACGCGGTGGCCGATCTTCAGGCGGAGGGGATCGACGTCGCGGTCCGGGTGGGGCCGCTCCCCGACTCGTCTTTGGTCGCCCATCGGCTGGGCGAGATGCGCTTCGTCACCGTGGCCGCCCCGAGCTACTTCGAGACGGCGGGCCGTCCCGCCCGGCCCGAAGACCTCCCCCAGCATCGCTGCCTCGGCTTCCGGCGCGTGTCGGGTCGAAGCCGAGTGTGGCGCTTTATCGAGAATGGCCGCACCACGGTCCCCCGCATCTCCTTCTCTTTGCTCCTGGACGACGGGGGAGCCCTGGTGGAGCTCGTGCGGCGAGGGCTCGGCATTGCTCAGGTCCCGGACGTCTACGTGGCCCAGGATTTGGCCTCGGGGGCGCTGACGGAGATCCTGCCAGGGCCCCCGCTCAGCGCCGGCGTGATCTACGCAGTGCGCCCCGAAGGCCTCCCTACGGCCGCCGTGCGGGCGTTCATCGAGGCGATGAAGGACGGGGGGGGGCGAGCCCGAGTCACCCTGAGGTTGAGCTCAGTTCAGGCGGGCCTCGACCTCGTCGGCGAGGGTGGCGAGGTCCGAAGTGTAGAGCTCGAGGTCGGAACCGAAGGCCTCGGCGATGACCTGACCTCCCGACTGGCCGATTCTTCTCTCGAGCTCGTCCACCCAGCGGCGCACGTCGCCGAGGAGTCGGGTGACCCCCCGGGTCTGGCCGCCGTCGTCCCAGGGCTCCCCCGCCTCCAAGAGCTCCTTTTGGAGGAGCAGGACGGCGCGAAAGGCGTTGCCGATGAGCCGGTGGGAGAG
>JBCBRU010000613.1:0-5459 GCA_039819565.1 Myxococcota bacterium
CAAGGCCCGGCCGAAGCATGGGTAGCCCACTTCCCGAAGGTCGTTGATATTCAACGCAGAGGCGACGTCGCTGGCCGTCAACGGAGGGAGCCGAGGACGCATGCTTGCTCCGAGGGTCCTGCAGTGTGGCCTGCGTTCGACAGGGCGGGAAGCGAGACCTCCGTCCTCGGCTCCCTCCGTTGACGGCCAGCGACGTCGCCTCTGCGTTGAATATCAACGACCTTCGGGAAGTGGGCTACCCATGCTTCGGCCGGGCCTTGGTCGAGCCGTTGACCACCCACGCCGACCCCTGTCCGCGCGATCAATTCCCAGACACCGCCCTCGCCCCATCGGTCCTTCCTCTACCCGATGGGCCCGTATGCTCCGTGTGCGAGGTGCTTCAGAACAAAGCGGTACTCAACCTGTCGGACCCTCTCCCGGGAACCCTCTCGAGCCCCGTTCTTTCGCTGACGGATGCGTCCGGACAGGTCACGCAAGTGGTCCTGGACATTCCCAGCCATGATCTCCAGGCCGGAGCCGTAATCGAAGTCGCGGATCTTCTGGCCAACTCGACGGACAAGGCGAGCATCAGCTTTATTGTCGACCAGAACTCGAGCACCGCCGATCCCATGCTCGTAGCCCCCTAGAGCTCCAACCCGCAAGCCAAGCGGGCTCGGTTCGGTGGTGTCCCGCGATCGTTTAGGTTCTTTCGCGAGAGCGATCGAACACGAAGCGGGCCGCGGACTCCGCGCGAGCTTGAGGGGTGCCGTAGGCGAGGAGGACACTTCGCGCGGCCAGATACACATGTTCGGGTCCGGCACGGCCGGCGAGGATAGATCGGATCGCCTGCATGGAGACGCCGACGATGATGTTGGCCGCCATCTCATCGTCCTCGATCGTGAAGAGCCCTTGCGCCCGACCCGTTTCGAGGTCAGCCCGCATGTTGCCCTCGCTCGTCTCGCCAATCAGGATCAGAGCCTGGCGGGCGGCAATGTCGACCATCACCTGCGACGGACCGGGATGCGTGAGGGCACGACCGACAAAGCGCTCCACCGTCCAGGCCACGCGTTCGGGTGCCCCCTCGACCCCCTCCGTCTCCGATAGAATTTCTTCATTGAGGGCGTCGGCCAACCGATTGGCGACGGCCGTGAGCACATCTTCTTTCGTCTCGAAATAGTTGTAGAAGGTGCCGCGGGAGACGCCCGCCTCCTCGTAGAAATCCTGGGTCGTCGCCGCGTCCAGTCCCTTGCCCGCGAAGACCCGCAGGGCCGCCTCCACAAGCTGAGCTCGGGTACGCGCACGTCGCTCCCTCCCGATCTCAGCGCGACGTTTCAGATTCTGGTCACGCATCAGTTAGGCCCCTGAACCGCCCGCACTCCCAAACTACACTATAGCCGGACCCGATGCTGCAAGGTGGCTTGGCGAGTGCACGCCCGCATCACGCGGATCATTCCACGCGGCTCGAACCCCCTCCCGCCCCACCGGGTCCGTCCGTCCAGCTCGAGACGAACCACAGACGAAAGCCGCTCGTCGCCATCGGTTTCGAGTTGTTTAATCAATCCAATTTGACATTTTAATCCAATTTGGTTACCACATCCAAAATGAACTCTAGGCCGGGTTGTCTGGGAAGCCCGCGAGGGATGAAACCGTGAAGAAGAACGAGACGATAGGGACATCAAAGAACGTCGTCGGCCTCGTGGTTGGGCCCGCCGTGCCCAGTCCAGCCTGCGCGCCAGGACGAGGGCTTCGGCCGCAGCCAAGGTCCACCCAATGAGGCTCGCGACCCTCAACAAGCGTGCGCATCTGATTACCGAAGCCGGAGGCATCGACATCGCGCGGGCTTCAGATGGCCGATTCCAGCCCAACCTGAAGGCGCTGTTGGCCCGGCTCGAAGACCTTCGCACTTGGGTGGCCGGCACGGAGCTCGAGTTTGATCCGAGCCTCTCCGCCGCTCGCCTGCTCGAGGACCTCACCCCGCTCGACGCGCCCATCGCCGACCCCGATCAGATCTTCGCGATCGGGTTGAACTATCGCGCCCACAGTGCGGAGACGGGCCTAGAGGTTCCCGACGAGCCCATGATCTTTACCAAGTTCCCCTCCGCCATCGGCAAGCCTAGCGCGGAGGTGGCGCTCCCGACGCCGACCTGCGACTGGGAGGTGGAGCTCGTAGCCGTAATCGGGCGAGGCGGGCGCGACATCCCCGAGTCCGATGCGCTGACGTGTGTGGCAGGCTACTGCGTGGGCCAGGACGTCTCCGAGCGAACGCTCCAGTTTGCTCACACGCCCGCCCAGTTCAGCTTCGCCAAGAGTTTTCCCAACTTCGCCCCCATGGGCCCCTGGATAACGACGCCCGACGAGGTCGACATCGGTCGCTTAAATATCGGTTGTCGGTATCAAGCGGGTACCCTTCAGAGCGGCAACACCAAGCAGATGATCTTCGGCGTTGCGAAGCTGGTCAGCTATATTTCAAGGGTGTGCGAGCTGCGCACCGGCGACCTCATCTTTACGGGCACGCCGGACGGGGTCGGTATGGGCTACTCCCCGCCCCGATACATCCAGCCGGGCTGGGTGATCAGCTCTGAGATCGAGCGTCTGGGTCGGCTCTCCAACCGCTTCGAGGTCGCCTCATGACCGCTCCATCGACGCACATGGTCAGCCTGACCTTCGACAACTTCGGTGAGGCCTTCGATCTTCAGAACCGCGACGGCTCAGAGAACCAGACCTTCGGCGCGCATCCCTCGGCTTCGGTCCTCCCGGAGATCCTCGACCATCTGGATGCGACAGAGCTCAAAGCGACCTTCTTCGTCGAAGGCTGGAACGCGGAACACTACGGGCCATCGCTCATGGACATGGCAAGACGCGGACATGAGGTCTCGCTTCACGGCTGGCGCCATGAGGATTGGGCGAACCAGACGGAAGCGGGCCGGCACCTCATCCTGGAAGACTGCGTCGAAGCCTTCGGCACCCTCGGTCTGACGCCTTCCGGGTTGCGGCCGCCTGGCGGCGTCAGCACATCCGACACGGCGGCCCTGCTCGCCGAGTTCGATCTGTCCTATGTCTCTCCGCTCGGCCACACCGTCGACGTCACCACGAACCAGGTCTCCCTTCCTTTTCAGTGGACGCACGTAGATGCCCTCTATTTCGAGCCCCTCCTCGCCAAAGGACGCGCGCGGCTCCTGGGGCGCTCGGTTCTCGCCGAGATCTCGGCATGGGACGCAGCGCTCGAGTCGCTTCTCTACGCTCGCGCGAACGCCGCCACGTATCGCACCGTGGTCTTCCATCCCTATCTGCTCGCCGAGAAGCGCCGGATGCACACCTTCAAGACCTTCACGCAACGCCTAGCGGAATGGACGCAGGGCTCGTGTGTACCGTGCCGAGTCGCGGCCGACCACGCACGCTCAAACCCGGACTGGGTAGCCGAGCTCCGCCGCACTCCACCGGCGATGGGCAGCGACGAGTTGCTGACCGCGTTTTGATACATGAGGAGACGATCATGCGCATGGAAACCCATATTCTCAACGAACTTCACAGTTTTCGATACTGCGGAGAAGACCCTAAATATGCTCTCGTGATTTCTCACGGCCTGGGGGGACATGGCGGCATCTATGATGACTTCTGTGAGCATCACGCCGCCAAGGGCGTTGATATCTGGACGTATGACGCTCCCGGCCACGGGCGCTCGACCACCCATCGCCCGAGGGGGCAGTGGCGCTTCTCGGAGTGGGCGCAGGCGAGCATGGACTACGCGAGCTACGTAAAGAAGCTCACCAAGCTGCCGGTCTACACCATGGGGTCCAGCCTCGGGGTTGGCGCGGCCATCTCCGCGATCAACCACGAGGACGTAGTCGGCTCCATCCTGATGGGTTCGATCGTCGTGCCGGGTCATCCCGTCTTCGACGCGTTCGGGAGGCCCTTTCGGACGGAGGGATGGACTGAGGGGGTCAAGCTCCTCCAGGGCGCCGGCGTCCTCGACATCCGCCGCTATTTCAACTTCGACGTCGACTACGGCTACAAGGGCGCGCAGGCGCAGAAGGAAATGGATCCCTTCAACACGTGGACCTATGATCTGGAGAGTTGGGCGAGCCTCTGGCAGTACCAGCCGGCCAAGCCGCTCTCGGAAAATACCAAACCCATCCTTTATACGGTCGGGGACAGCGACCCGACTTTCCCCGTCGACCTCGTGCGCTCGGTGGCCGAGACCATCGGCGGCCCTGTCGACTTCGTACCCTTCGAGAATGCCGGTCATCAGCTGATGCTATTTCACACCGAGAAGTTCTCGAACACCGTCCACGACTGGGCGCTGAACCAGATCTAGAGGAGGACACATGAGGACCAATATCAAGGCCAACGGCATCAATCATCTGGCGCTTTCAACGAACAGCATGAAGGAGCAGATCGAGTTCTTCTCCGACGTACTCGGGATGGAGCTCATCGCGCTCTACTGGATGCATGGGGCGGAAGGTTGCTGGCACGGATTCCTGCGCCTAAATGAGGGGAGCGCGCTAGCTTTTGTCTTCAATCCCCAAAACGCAACGGCCGAGCCTGAGTATGGGGTCACCCAACCAGGCCACCCGACCGGGGCCTCCGCCCCGGGGACGATGCAGCATGTCGCGTTCAACGTGGATGGCATGACGGACTTGCTGAACATGCGGGACCGCATCCGCTCGCGGGGGGTCAATGTCACCGGCCCGATCAACCACGGATTCGCGAACAGCATCTACTTTCAGGGCCCGGAAGACATCAGTCTGGAAGTCTCGACCTATGCAGACTGCGACACGCCGGTCGGCCCCGATGACTGGATCGACCCAGAAGTGGTCGCGATAGCTGGGATCTCAGAGGACGAGCTTGCGCGCTACATCGCGCCGGCGGAATACGCCGGCCAGGGCGGCGCCGTTGCCCAGCCCCCCTTCGACCCCACCGGCTACCACCCTAGGATGCCCGAGGATGTCCTCCGGGGCCTTATTTCCACGCCCGACGAGGCCATCCGGGACATGTTCAGCGAACCGACGCCTCCGTCTCGGTCGCAAAAGGCCTGAGCCGGGGGGCAGAAGACATGATTGGCTATCCAACCCTGGGCGTGAGGACGTCAGCGCCGCGAAGTACCGAGCTCCTCGGGGGGACCAGCGAGGAGGTCGCGGGTCGCTTCTACGGAGCCAATGCTCGGGACCCGGACGGCAACAAGTTCTGCTTCTTCGATTTCAGCTAAGAGAGGCCCAAAGTGAAGTCCATCCGTACTCCTGACGCCCGATTCAAGGATCTCCCCGACTATCTATTCAAGCCCCACTACGCGCCGGTTGATGCCGGCGACGGTGACACGCTACGGCTTCACTATCTCGATGAAGGACCGCCCGACGGTGAAGTGGTGCTGCTCCTGCATGGCAATCCGAGCTGGTCCTACCTATATCGGGATATGGTCCCGGTTTTGGTTGCTGCGGGGTATCGTGTGCTCGCGCCCAAAGCCAATCATGTCGGGCGCGAGC
>JBCBRU010000614.1:0-5443 GCA_039819565.1 Myxococcota bacterium
CCCGTTGAGAAAACGGACCCGGTCGTGCCCTGTGACCTCGATCGTAAGCACCTCGGGGCGAAGGCGCGCGCCAGCTCCCGCCCGGGTGGCCGAACATGTTCATCGGAATTGGTGATGACGAGCGAAGCAGAGCAGGTAGCGGCCACCCGGGCGGGAGCTGGCGCGCGCCTTCGCCCCGAGGTGCTTACGATCGAGGTCACAGGGCACGACCGGGTCCGTTTTCTCAACGGGATGATCTCCTGTGATGTCGAGAGGATCGCGCCGGACGAGGCCCGTCGGGCCGTCAAAGCCAACGCCAAGGGGCGCGTCGAGGGGATTCTGCGCGTGCGCGTGGGCGCCGAGGCCATCTCGCTCGACGTGCTCGAGGTCTCCGCCGAGAGGGTGGCCACGGAGCTCATGCGCTTCGTGGTCATGGACGATGTTCAGCTTGCGGACGGTACGGCCGCCCGCGAGGTCTTGACCCTGCTCGGGCCGCGGGCCCCAATCATCCTGGCCGAACTCGGGTGGCCGGTGCCGGGCCGGCACCAGGAGGTCGCGAGCGGCGACCGGGGTCACGTGATCCGCGACGACGCCTGGGGGCTTCCGGGCTTCGAAATACATGCGCGAGGCGATGGTTCGGGAGTGACCCTTATGGAGCAACTCGCGGGCGCCGGCGTTGTGGGGCTGTCCGCGGAGGCCTTCGAGGTGCTTCGTGTAGAAGCGGGGCAGCCCAAGGACGGTGTCGACGTCGATCTCGATACCCTACCCTTGGAGGCCCGGCTCGACGACGCGATCGACCACGACAAGGGTTGCTATCTCGGTCAGGAGGTCATCGCGCGCGCGACCCACCGAGGCGGCGTCAAACACCATCTGGTGGGGCTTGTGCTCGACGATCCTGTAGCCTTGCCCTCTACGGGAGCGGAGCTATGGCCCGAGGGCGCGGAGCGCTCCCGCGGAGAGGTCACGAGCGCGGTCCTTTCATCCACTCTGGGGCGGGGCATTGCGCTTGGGTATCTCCATGTGGACTATGAGGCGCCGGGAACTCGGGTCGAGGTGAAGCAGGGCGGGCGCTCGCTTTCCGCTGAGGTCGTGACCCTCCCGTTCGTACCTGCTTGAAAAGGGGTTCGGCACCTGCGGCTCGTGCGCGCGATCGCTCCTCGGCTCGATGATCGTTTGGAGGGTCCGATAGTCCAGGGATGCGGGTGGAGCCCGAACGCTCTCGCGAGCGAGGCTCGGCAAGAACGATCGACGACTTCGTCTCCTCATCCAAGCCGTGGATCAGCAGCGGCTCCACTCGGGGGAGCCGGTGGAGATAGCGCTCGAGGATGTGGGAGCCCTCGTCGAGCGGGTGCGGTCGGTGGCGCAGAACCTCTCGAGCGGATGGAAGACCCTCGACGAGGTCGCTCGAGTGACCCGGCAGATCGCAGCCATCGCTTCGCAAACCAACCTGCTGGCTCTCAACGCGACCATCGAAGCGGCCCGCGCTGGTGAGGCCGGGAAGGGCTTCGCAATGGTGGCCGGGGAGGTGAGGACCTGTCTCGGGCGACTCATGTCATCGAAGACATCATCGAGACGCTGGTGCGGAACGTGCGGCTCGTCATGGACGAGAGCGAAGACGCCAGCGTGGTCGCCCAACGCGTCGGCGAGGAGACCGGTCAGGTGCGGGAAGCTCTTCGGCAACATCGGGCTCGCCATAGGGCCAGCGCACACTCCGCAGAGATCCGAGCTCGAGATGTAGCGGAGGAGGTCCAAGGGCTCGGATCTACGGTTCAAGATGTCAATCTCGGTTTCGTTGAGATTTCGAAGAGCCTCGATGACCACGGCTACATCCCCACCCACAACCTATGGGTCTCGAAGCCACAAGAACAGGGCCCAGTATAAAACAACGCAAACCGTCGCAATCGACGCATCTTCAATGACCGCGTCGACCTTGCGGCCGGGCGCAACTCACGCGGCCTCCTCATTCAGACCTATCGTCGGGACACGGGCGGAGGAAACTTCGTTTTGGCTCCGGTGACCGTACGGGGACGCTATTGGGGTGGCTTTCGTATGGGCTGCAAGCCCAACGGTCAGTGATCAGCGGACGTCGACCCCAGGCCCTGCTAAGGAGACCCGTGCCCGCTCGACGCACTCGGAGGCTTCGCTCCCTTCTCTCGGACGGCGGTCCTCGACGGCGACCCCGGGTCGTGGATCGCGCCGTGCAGTCTTTCCTGCGGACGCGGCCCCTTTTCGCAGGGGCGGCTCCGGATCATCTCGGGCGTCTCGTCGAGACGACCCAACGAGTGCGGCTTTCGGCGGGGGAGTTTCTGTTTCACGAGGAAGACCCCCCGAATTCGGTGTTTGTGGTCGAGGATGGGCTCCTCGAGGTCCTCCATGAGCGCCTTGGCACCGCAGAGAGGCTTCACGTTGCCGATGTCCGGCGCGGCGCCGTCCTGGGTGAGCTTGGGGTGATGCGTGGCGACGCGCGCACCGCCAGCGTCCGGGCGGTTGAGCCGAGCACCTTGGTTTCCGTCCCGGGGAGAGACTTCATCGCGTTTGTCCGGAGCACTCCCAGCGCGGCCCTACGCCTCGCTGAGATCCTGGCTCACCGCACCGTCCCTTCCCCGATGGGAAGCGGGGGCGGGCGACCCACCGGCGAGGTGTGGGCGGTCGAGCGCACGGACGATCTCGATGCCGCCTTCGCCGCGGCGCTCGCTCGCGCGGCGTGGCGGCCGAGAGCGGGCGGGGCGCCTCCGACGGTGTGGTGTGCGGCGGGAGCGAGAGCTCGGCTCGGCAAGGCTCACGGGCTGCCGTTCGAACCACTGCAAGATGGATTGCGTCCTCCGCCCGGCACGGTAGCTATCGTGCTCGGCGCCCTTGACGCCCTCCGCGCTCTCGGGCCCACCGTCACGGGTTGGGTCACAGGGGCCCAAGCGGTCCTGGGCGATGAGGTTCCGGACTCCCGCCATGTAAAGCTCACCCGGCACGGAGGGCTCGGACCGCGCACGGTTCGATTCTCATCGATTCGGCTGCATGAAACCGCCGAACGGGTGGTGCGAATCCTGGAGGGACGAAGCGTGGGTCTGGCTCTCGGGGGAGGGGGGGCGCTGGGTCTCTGCCATCTCGGGGTTCTCGAGGTGCTCGAGCGGGAGCGGGTTCCCATCGATTTCGTCGCGGGGACGAGCGCAGGCGCGCTGATGGCCGGACTCTTCCTAGTCCGAGGGCTTGCCGACAGCATCGAGCGTACGGAAGCCATGACTCGGGCCCAGCTGTTTCGGCTCATGGAGCCGAGTTTCTTTTTCTCGGGGCGGATCGCTGGGCGAAGGATCCACCGGATGTTTAGCGACATCCTCGGAAACGCGACCTTGGAAGGCTTGCCGGTGTCCTTCGCGGCTCTGGCTTTGGATCTGCGCACGGGAGAAGAGCGAGCTTTGACCGAAGGTTCACTTGCGGACGCGCTCAGAGCGACGGTCTCCCTGGCCAGCGTGTTTGTGCCCTTTCGTTCCGAAGGAGAGGAGGGTGACCTCCCGAGCGGGGTGTATATCGACGCTGGCGGAGTCAACAATGTGCCAGTAGACGTGGCCCGTGAGCTCGGAGCGCACCGGACCATCGGTGTGAACGTCATCAATCGCCCTAAGCCCCTTGCCCCTGAGGACAGCGCCCCTTGGCGGAGCTGGTGGCCCATGTCACGTGGCAAGATGATCGCCCACGCGGAGCTCATTGGCTTTGCTCGCAACGGGGAACGCCAAGTGTTCTCGGCCGACGTACCCATCCTCCCAGACACCCACGAGTTCGGCTTCACGCAGTTCTATCGGGCCCGCGAACTCATCGAGCTGGGTAGGGCGGCTGCGAAGGACCTCATCGAACCGCTTCGGGCTCTTCGAGGACTTGAGGGCTAGACGCGCCCGGCGCGAATTCTGATACCCTCGGCCGCGCCTCCCGCGTGCTCGCTCGGCCGTCGCTTCGCGACTCTCATCGTCGCCTACCTCGGTAGGCTTCCTCCTCGTCGAACCACCACGCGGCGAGATCCATCACCCGGCGGGGCGGCTCACGACCTACGCCGGGCGCATCTAGGGCTGAGAACTTACCGAGGCGTCAGCTACCGGGAGGGGTAAAGCTCGCATCTTGAGTGATGATGATCTGGTCCAGCTGAGCGTTCGCCTCTCGAAAGACGATCTCGAGGCGATGAGCCCCAGCGGTGAGCGAGAACACCTCTACTGCGTCGGTGCCGTTGTCGATCCGAGTGTCGTGGACAGCATCCCACACCCAGTTTCCGCTGCTCAGGAAGAAGAGATCGTTCCATTGAAGGTAAGGCCCGTCGTCGACGCGCACCCAAAAAGAGTCCCCATCGGGGATGGTCGCCCGCACCCGCCCGAACACTCTTGCCGGGCCGGCGTTGGGCACCGTGAAGTCAAAGACAGCTCGACCGATCCCGTTCGTCGCGGTCGGGTCCGGATTGATGACCCCGAGGGGCTGCGTGATGAACATCCCGGACGACGCGTTCGCGGCGGTTTGGGTGCGAAAAGGGGAGGTCAAAGTCATCGCCTCCGCCTCCACCGCGATACCGTCAATCGGTCCCAGGTCCGGAACGCCGACGTCAGGAGCAGGCACGCCCGCGTCGACCTCGCCGAGCCCCTCCTCGATGTAGCGGGTCACACAGCTGACCTCGAAGTCCGTGAGGACGGCTCCGGTCGGCATCTGCTCTCCGCATCGATAGGGACCGGGCCCCAGCTTAGTGAGGAGTAAAGAGTTCGGGATGTTGTCGGAGTCGATGAGCGGGACGCTCCCGCACTGGGTCGAGCTCGGCGTGTCGCTCAGGCGATCGATGATATTGGCCGTCTCGAGATCGAGACCCATGGCATTGGCGGCGCTCGAATGGCAGTTGGTTTGGGCACAACCCCGAGGCGCCTGAGTTCCGGCCAGAATGTTGGTCAGGACGTCGGGGCACGACGCCGGCGTCCCCAAGTCGGGCACGGAGACTCCGGCGTCGCGGCTGCTGCCTCCCAGGAAACGGTCCGGGTCCTCGAGGCTCCCGAGGCAACCTGAGAAAAGGAGCGGGAGGAGCCCACAGGGCACTCCCGCTCGATACGGCGCGCTTCGCATGCGCATGGCTTAGCACGCGCGCACTTAGCTTCGGAACCGCGAGAATGCGGAGGGGGAGGGGGTGCGACGAGTATGCCGGTCAGCTCGACATGGAGTCGATGAAGTCCTGGTTGCTCTTCGTTGGTCGGAGCTTCTGAAGCATGAACTCCATCGAGTCGATGACGTTCAGCGGGTGGAGGAGCTGTCGGAGAATCCAAACCCGGTTGAGCACGTCGGGAGCATGCAGCAGCTCTTCCTTCCGCGTGGCGGACTTATTGATGTCCAGGCACGGGAAGATGCGCTTTTCCATGAGCTTTCGGTCCAGATGGATCTCGGAGTTACCCGTGCCCTTGAACTCCTCGAAGATCACCTCGTCCATACGAGAGCCCGTATCGACAAGCGC
>JBCBRU010000615.1:0-5435 GCA_039819565.1 Myxococcota bacterium
GAGCTGCTCCTCGGACCTCGCGCCGAGCCCCCCCCGCGGCGTCGAAGAGGACGGTGCGGGGCTCGCTATAGCAGCTCGCGGCCACGCGGCCGGCGTCGTCCACAGCCGCGAAGTAAAGAGAGCATCCGACGTCGATGGTTTGCAGGTGGGTCCTCGTCTCGGTGCTCCACCTCCGCAGCGTTCCGTCTTGGCCGCTCGTGATGAGCTGCTGACCATCGGCCGTAAACACGAGATCCAGCACCCCCCGCGTATGTCCAAAGAGCGTGGCCAGGCGCCTCTCCGACTGGGGGTCGAAGAGCTGGATCGCACCCGATTGCTCGGCCGTCGCATACATTCGACCGCGCGGGCCATAGGCGGTGTTGAAGATTTGGGAGTTGTGGGAGATCGGCGTAGATAGGTTGCGGCCCGTGCTCAAGCTCCAGAGTCGAGTGGTTCGGTCGAGGCTGCCGCTCAGCACGTACTGCCCGTCCGGAGAGAATCGAGGGCCGGTGGTCTCGGCCTCATGTCCAACGACGACATCGTCGCGGGTCGGCACATTCAAGGCCACCCGCCGGACGACCCCAGGCCGGCACGCGATGGCCACGTGATCGCCTCCACGGTCCACATCCACCCCCGACGCTCGACCCTCGCATCCGTAGCTCTCGAGGGGCCGAGGCTCCCCCACCCTCCAGACCCGCACGCCGTCCACGGCCTGGGTCACGAGGCCGTCTCCCGAAGCGTCGAAACGAAGCTCCTCAACCCAGCGGGCATGACCCGAGGTCTGCCAGATCCGTTGACCGGCGACGTAATCCCAGACTTCGACCTCGCCGGACTTGAGCCCGATGGCCACGCGCCCTCGACCCGGATGGAGGGCGAGGTTTCCCACCTTGGAGGTGAGCTCGATCGGTGCCCGCGCTTCCCCCCCGAAACGCAACCAGCGGCCGTCCGAGCGGGCGTGAAGGGGGCCCGCTACGGCGAAGGCGACGCCGTCTCCCTTCTCGAGCGGCTCGCTGTGTACGAGCGTGCCGGACCGCGGGTCGTAGGTGTAGAGCCAAGCGCCCTTGAGGACTTTGAGGGTCTCGTCCGAGGCCCAACCGAGTCGGGTTCGGCTCCATCCGGGGCCGGGCTCCGGAGGTGCCTCCAAGGCCAAATGCCGGCGTAGAGGCTCCGTGCCCGACAGGGACCACACCTCGACGGTGCGCTCGAAGCGAGTGACGCCTGCAAGCCAGCTTCCGCCCGGTGAGAACGCGAGGCGCTCCAGCATCTCCGGGGCGGCGAGGGCGCGCGGGCCATCCGCGGTCGCGGCGTCGTAGAGCAAGACGGAGGGGCCGACGGCCACCGCTACGAAGCGTCCGAGGGGGTCCTCCCGGACGTCGAGAACGGTGCTCGCCAGATCGAGAGTCCAGATCCGAGGTTCCGAGCGGAGGGTTCGCCAAAGCCATCGCCCCCCGAGAGAGTCCCGCGTCTCGAGAGAGGCTCGCAGCTTGGCCTTAGCCTCGACCATCCGGCCGCGCTCGGCGGCGGTGCGTGCCCCCTCGAGCTCCACTTGGGCCCGACCCGTCTCGGCCCGGGCCCGCTCGCTCTCGGCCCGGCCGCGCTCGCGCTCCGCCTCCGCTTGCCCTCGGGCAAATCCCAGCGCCGCCAACGCGAGCACGAGCATCGTGGCTCCCACCGCCCCCCGGGTGCGTCGCTGGACTCGACGCTCTCGGTCATGGCTCTCCTGCAGGAAAGCCTGCACCCGGGGCGGGACCTCCCCAGGAAAGCTCCGCATGGAGCGTACCGCGTCCGACAGCGCGTCCCCCCGCCAGAGATCGGACTCCCGGCGCCCTCGGCGCTCCCAGCCCAGCGAGGCGCGCTCGAGCTCGCCGAGAAGAATCAGCTCTTCGCTGCTCTGCGTGATCCATCCGGCCAGGCGAGCCCAGGTTTGAATCAGGGATTCGTGGACCAGCTCCAGGTCTCCCTCTGGGCCCTCCCCGCCGGATCGCCCTACGATGAGTCGAGCCGCGACGAATCGCTCGAGGAGCTGCTCTCCGGCCTCGCCGAGGCCCTCTAGAAGCTCGTCTCGCGGTACCGCCCTCCGGGTTCGCTGCGGCGTGACGAGACGGAGACAGAGGGCGCGACCCACGGGCAGTTCGTCCGGACCGAAGGCCTGCAGAACTTGGTCGGCGTGTTGCGCCAATGCGCCGGCGAGCCCTCCCATGTCGCGATAGGTGGCGCGGAGGAGCAGGCGCTGGCTCTGGTCCCGTCCCTCCCAGAGCTTCGCGCCTCCGAACTGAAGGAGTGGGAGGCACGCGGAGCTTCGAGAGGCTTCCGCCACCATCTCATCGACCACCCCTTCATCGTCGAAGCGATGCTGGGCCTCGGCCACCGGCTGGAGCAGAATCCGTCTGAGATCGACCGTGTCGGGGGTGCGCAGCACCGTGATCTGAGTGATCCCCCCGCGCTCGGCCATGGTGGCCTGTACCCGGCTCAGGAACTCCTCTCTCAGGGTCAGGACGACCCGAACCGGGAGGGCGGGATCCTCGGCGGCCAGGCAGACGGCCTTCACGAAGGCGCTTCGCTCCGCATCGTCCTCCGTCAAGGTGACCACCTCCTCGAACTGATCCACGAAGAGCACCGCCCGGGCCCCATGCCGTTCCGCGAGCTGCTGAAGAAACAGGGAGAGCTTCGAGGGGGTCCGAAGAAGCTGAGAGGCGAGGCTCTCGGGCTCGGAGCCCTCGAGCGACACCTCGGCGCTGAGCTCGCTCTCCTCCATGGACCGCGTGGTCCCGCTGAGGGGCGCCGTCACGTGCGTTCCGAGCGCGCTCACCAGGGCCTGAAGCGGAGTACGGCCCGGGCGCATCGAGACCACGACGAGCTCTCCCCACTCCCGCAAGCGAGGAATCACTCCCGCCTGAACGAAGGAAGACTTGCCCGCGCCAGAGGCGCCGACCACCGTGAGGAAGCTCGTCTTGCGCAGTCGCTCCACGAAGGCCGCGACCTCCCGCTCCCGACCGTAAAAGCGCGCCGCATCGCGCTCTGTGAAAGTCAGCAGCCCCTTGAAGGGGGAGGGGTCCTGCTCCGGAGCCGAAAAGCTCAGGGTCAGCATCGCGCCCAGCTGCGCGACGAGCTCCGCGGCGGCCGGCCGGCGTGGAGCCTCGGGACTCAAACACTCGAGTACGAGGTCGTCGACGATGCGCGGAACGCCCTCGCGCCGCTGGCTCGGGGCTTCGAAGCGAAGCTCCTCCGCCAGGACCTGGGCGCGGATCTCGTAGGAGTTGAGCTCGCGGGCCGCGTACGGATGGGTTCCGGTCAAGAGCTCGTACAGGACGAGTCCGAGGGCCCACACGTCGACCGCGGGCGAGAGGGCCTCCCCGCGCCACTGTTCCGGCGCCATATAGGCCGGCGTGCCCCGAATCCGCCCGGATGCGCGCCCCTCCGCGGTGGAGGGGCTGCCGAGGGCAGAGAGACCGAAGTCGAGCACCCGGAGGCGACCGTCGGCGCCGAGGAAGACGTTGCGGGGATGCAGGTCGCGGTGCTGGATGTCGCGGCGATGGGCCTCCTTCAAAGCCTCGGCAATGTCGTGGGCGAGGCGAAGGGCTTCCTGCACGGGGAGGGCTCCGGAGCGCAGCCGATCCCTCAAGGTCTCTCCCTCCAGGTACTCGAGGGCGAGGTAGGCGAGCTCACCGTAGGTGCCCACCGCATAGAGCGTGACGATATGAGGGTGGCTGAACTGGGCCGTGGTTCGGGCCTCGTCCAGCGCATCGGTCCCGGTTTCGGACGCGGTCAGCAGCTTGAGCGCCACTCGACGCCCCAGCTGTTCATCGCGAGCCGCGTAGACCTGCCCCATGCCCCCTTTTCCGAGACGTCTCAGAACTCGGAACTGGTCGACCCGATCGCCGGCGGCAAGTCGCCAGATGTCGTCGGCTTGGCGCTCATCCCCCATGTCCAGCGCTATACTCGCCTTTCGGCGAAGCGATGACCATGCCCCACGCCGGGCTCTCGCCCACGCTGACGGCCTGGCTGTGCTCTCCGTCGCCCCGGTCTCGAGCTCGAACGAACGACTCGACCGATCCCGCCGCGGGGGGCCTCGCTCCCTCCCGAGGGCGCAGGCCAAGCTCCCGAAGTGTCGAGGGGCCCTGCGCCCCCGGCCGCTCGCATCCCCCTCACTTCGAATACGAGACCACCCCCCAGAATACATTGACGGGACGTTAGGACGTCCGTCCTGCGAGGGTTCTTCTCACGCCATCTGTCGCGTCCTGCACATAGTACGGACCGGCGGAAATCTGACCCACCCTTCCAGTACGCCTCTCGCGCCAGGCTCGACGGACGGCCCCTGGCTCGCTCCACTTCGCGTACTTACGGGTAGGCTGCCGTTCCGCTCCGACGACCATGGCCCGTGATCCATGATCCATGATCCATGATCCATCCCTTGGGAGCGGGTCACAATTTCGCCGGGCCGTCCTAGGACGTCCGTCCTGCGAGGGTTCTTTTCACGCCATCTGACGCGTCCGGTCCGGGTATCTAGGCTGCTACTCTAAGATAGTGCCAAGTTTGCGTGTCCGCCTCGTATTTGGGTTGATATTGCGGCCGGGAATACTGTTGCATCCCGCGCATGCCGGACGCCGCACCCCCCCCAGGCCGCACCCACGCGTCGGGCATCTTTGGAGTCGCAACCTACGCCGTGGCCAAGGGGATCGAACGGGAAGAGGTCGAGTCGGTGCTGGGGGTCTCCCTCCACCAGCTGATGGATCCCAAGTTGTGGCTGCCCGACCACATCCCGACCACCCTGTGTTCGACTGTCCTTCGCGCTCGCCCGGACGACGCCGTCCCCATCGAACTCGGGATGGTTTTTCCGGTGAATGACGTCATCCATGCCATGCAGATGGCGCCGACCCTCGCGGACGCGCTGAGGGTGTTCGCGCGTTTCTCGGTTGTCGCAATGGCCAACGACGCGGAGGTCCACTTCGACAACAGTCCCAACTTTGGCGCCATCCACTGGTTCCATCCCGCGGACAAGCTCGACGGTGGGATCATGCAGGGGGCGGTCGTTGCGTTCCTTCTCCGCGTCATTCGCGGGATGACGTCGTCGGCTCCAAGCGTCGCGGAGGTCCGCCTGAGCGGGGACCGGGTGGGATTGCTCCCGCACTACGAACGCTACTTTGGGCGCGCGCCTCGATTCCACACCCCGTCCCCTCGGGGGGAGCTCGTGTTCCCGAAGGCCGATCTCGAACGTCCGCTGGAGCGCGGTGATGCCAAGCTCTTTGCCCTCTTTTGGGACCTCCTCGAGACGCGTCTCGAGCTCATCAGCAACCTCAACCCCGACCCCGTAGAGGAGCTTCGGCGCCGATTCGCCGACGCCGTTCGAGAAGGGATCCCGCGTATCCAGCACCGCGACCTGCATCCCCGCAACGTCTTCCTCGGCGCCGACGGTCGCCTCCGGGTGCTCGACTTCGGTCTCTCTGCCCTCGGCAGCC
>JBCBRU010000616.1:0-5433 GCA_039819565.1 Myxococcota bacterium
GGTGGCCGGAGCCTCTCCGTACAGCGTCCACAGCGCGAGGGCTGCGAGGATCGCTCCGCCTCCGTAGCGGCGGTGCGGCAGGATCCCGCTAGGACCTACGCGCAGCACGGTGAGACAGTGGACGCATCGGAAACGACGCAGCAGGACGTCGTGGAACCGCGGGACCTCCCCCGCTTCGACCGGCCCCCAGACGTCCCGAAGCACCACCCCGTGGCCATGAAGGCCGAGACCCCGCCCCGGGCAGCGGCTCGCATGCCCACACCGCGGGCACCGCGCCGGGCGCACCTCGTCCGGGCTTGGCAGTTTCCGCTGCCAGCGCTTGATCTCGATGGATGTCTGGATGATGCCCGACGTGCTCCGTGCCAAAGTGAACTTGCGGAGCACCGGCGGTCGGGTGTTGCCGCACCCGGCCGCCACCTCTCCGGCCTCCAGATACGGACCTACAACGAGCCTCTACCTCTCGCTACCGTCATGAACGATGAGGGCAGCGACGCCGAACTTCGCTCGGGACCCTCATCCAGCTTGGTTGAGAAACCCGTCCCACCCCTCACTCAGCCCGGGCGCCAACAATGGGAAGCGATGACCTCCTTGTTCGCCATGATGCGGACCTCGACATCCGAGGCGACGAGCGTCAGTTTCTCATGTCGACGCTTGGGCGGGACCGAGTATCGATTCCGGTCGAACGCGATGGTGGCCGTCTTGTCCGCGGTCACGGCCTTCACCTGATCGACCTCCGGCAAGACCGAGGGCAACGAGAGGAGGTAGCGACGCTCCTCCTCGAGCACCTCGCGGACCGTCTTCGAGCGTTCGACCGGGTGGCGCCGGGCCATCGTGACGTCTTCGATGAAGCGGCTCAACTGCAGATTCCCTTGCTCCAGGGAATGAAGCGTACGCGCCGCGAAGAACCGGTCCTTTAGGTAGCGAATGCTACGCTCGACGCCCCCTTTATCCGTAGGCCGCCGTACGGCGCAGAGGCGGGGTTGGACATGGAGCTTCGACGTCAGCTCCAGGAGATCCGGATGATAGCGAACCAGATCGCCCTCGCGCTGCAGGACCACCGTCTTGGGGTTATCGAAGAGCCACTGCCGGGTCATGCCCTCGAAGCTCTCGGAGGCACGCACCAGGGAGCGGAGGAGAGAATGAACGCTGAGGTCCAATACGAGCTCGGCGAAGATCGCCCTCGAGTAGGCCAAGACCATCACGAAGACCCACAGGGCGCGCTCTCCGCCCAAGACAGGGATCTTGCCCACGTGGCCCCAGTCCACCTGGGCCTGCTCGCCTGGGAGGCGTTCGGTCCGGATATAGGTTTCGGACTTAGGCTCGGGCCGAACCTCGGCGACGTGGCGGGTGAGGGTCCGGACACTCCCGGCGTACCCACGCTCCGTCACCATGTCGTAGATGCGGGTGGCCGTGAGTCGTGGGTATCTCTCGAGCGTATCCCCCACGAATCCTCTGTATGGGTCGAGCAAGGTCTCTCGAGGCGGATGCTCCTTTGGCTCGGGCCCCAGCGGACCGATGACCCGCTCTACGACGTCCTCGTGGACGCCGAGCTGCGTCACGATGGTGCCGACCTTCCAATGCTCCCCGTAATACAATCGACGGATCTTGGCGGCGAGCTCCTTGGGGATCATGGATAGATCTCCTCGGAGCCTTGGCCGCCCCTCTCCCCCTCGGCCTCAGCCTCAAAGAGGAGGTCCGCGGACCCGCGGGCTACGATGCCGACGTCGTAGAATAAGGGACGGGTCTCGACGAGCGCCGCGTACGTAGCGCCGCACGAGGTCCCGTCCGCTTCGTCCACAACGAGCACAACGGAGAGGCGCTGCTCGAAGGCCAACGACAGGCCCTCCAGAAGGGTGGTGAGCGCACGAGGCTCCGCCATCGGCGTGACCGGGAGTTGAGCCCGGACGAGCTCCGTCGAGCCGCTCCGCATCAAGAGGTGGGTCCGATCCGGCTCCGGATGAAGGACCACGGTGATCGAAGGCATAGACTGCTCCTTTCGGCGCCGAGATCAGCCTCCGCGTCTGTCGCGGAGCCCCATCGGTCGCCGACGACCCTCTTGCCGCCGTTGTCCAATTTTCGGCAGGGTGATCCATCACGCTTTGCCGTCGCTGGCGGTAAGCGCGGTTGCGGTCACGATGGTCTTTGCGTCCCTCTTGTGAGCGCTGATGCTTGGCCCGCGCTCGTCGCTTGGATGACTCTCTCGCCTCGTCTCGGCACCGCACGCTGCAGAAGACCTGGCCTTCATGACACTCCAGGCAGTGGTGGAAGACGCGGTGACAACCGCGGCAGCGCTTCTCCAGCAGGATGACCTCTGCATCCAGTTTCGACCTCGAAGGTCGCCGGAAATTTGCGGTGCCACTCGGAAGGAGGGACGCTGCCCTCGCCGACCTCGACGGCATCGAGGCTCAGGAGCGGCTACTCCTGGGCCTCACTCTTTTCCTCACGACCCCGTCAACCTACGCCGAGCTGAACGGAAAGCCAGTTTTCCGACGCCGTCGGATACCCGCCTCATCCGTGATCGCGACGAGAATCCCCGGATCTACGTGGCCGTCGACAGATCTTGAAGGACGCCCCGCGAGGAACACCTCCGTCGCTCCCTTGTGAGAAGGTGCATGAGGTCCTCGAGAGGGCGGTGGGGGAGCGTCCCGTGAACGCGACGCGCTGGTCGGCCCGGGTCCATGGCTGCCGCGGTCGGCGTCAGTCACAGCTCGGTCCAACGGATTTGGCGGAAGCACGGCCTCAAACCGCACCAGACAAGGACCTTCAAGGTCAGCAACGACCCGAAGTTCGAGGAGAAGCTGCGAGACGTCGTCGGCCTATACATGAGCCCCCCGGGATAACGCGATCGTGTTCTCCGTGGACGAGAAGAGCCGAATCCAGGCGCTCGACCGCACGCAACCCGGCCTTCGATGAAGAAGGGCAAGGCCGGAACGAAGACGCACGACTACAAGCGAAATGGAACCACCACCCTATTCGCTACGATGTGCACGCTCTCCGGCTACGTTCTCTCGAAGTGCATGCCTCGCCACCGTCAATCAAGAGTTCTTGAAGTTCCTCTGTGAGATCGATGCCACGGTGCCCAATGACTTGGACGTCCACCTCATCGTCGACAACTACGCGAAGCACAAACACGAGACGGTTCAGAGGTGGCTGCAGCGAAATCCACGCTTCACGATGCACTTCGTACCAACGAGCTGCTCGTGGCTGAACCTCGACGAGCGCTTCTTCCGTGACCTTACAGTGAAGCGCATCCACCGCGATGCCTTCCCCAGCGTCGACAGCCTGATTGAGGCGATCGATGCCTACGTCGACGCTCACAACGAGGAGCCCAAGCCATTCATCTGGACGAAGACGGCCGACGAGATTCTCGAGAGGGTTGAGCGGGCTCGCGCAGCCCTTGATACCCCATCTGCTTGATCCGTTACACTAGAGGCGATTCGAGTGACATCGAACGTGATCATCAGCCTCGGCGCCGTCGCTTCGGTGCTTCTCGTAGGCCGAGCGGGACCGACAGCCGTGATAGCTAGCTTGCTCTACCTGTCCTTGAATCTCGTCTTCCTCGCTCAGAACGGGCTCGTCAATCCGACTACAAATGGCCTTCGAATTTCCCTCTTTGGCTTCGTCATGGTGAGCCTTCTCCTCTTGGCTTGGCTGAGGCGTTCTTGAAGCCACCTCTCCCTCGTAGCCGAGATATATCAGGGGGCGGCCTCGATCAGCCGGCGGATCGCCGCCACCACTCGCTCCGGCGCTGCCTCCTGGACCATGTGGTCCGCCGTGGCCTCCGATGCGCGGGACACCAGTGCCTCCGGGCCCAGCCGCCCCACGAACTGGTCGGCGAAGGGCTCGAAGGGCGCGCCGCTCTCATTGTTGCACACGTAGTACTCCTCGGGGGCGCTCGCGCAGTCCGTCTCGACCCGGTCGGGCAGTGGCTCCACATCGCACTCGCATGTCGCCCCGCTCGGGCAAGGTGTATTGCGTCTTCCGTCCCAGCGCTGAGCTTCGAAGATAACGTTGGACAGCCCGAAGAGGAGGGCATAGGGGGTGCCGCGGAGATTCGACAGGCAACCTTCGATCTCGGCCTGAAAGGCGTCGTCGTCGAAGATCGACTCGGCGAAGATCTGCATCGGCGCAGGGCTCGGAGTGTCGGTAGGCTCCTGTCGCTGGGACGATATGGGGTGAGATGTAGGCTCCGAGGACCGCGTCGTGCACGGCCCCTTCGGAGGGGTCGGATTCGATGGCATTGGCGGCAGCTTGGCCGGGCAGGAGCGCTCGGCAGAAGATGTCAGGGATCCTCTCGGCGAGCTGGACCTGCTCGTACCAGCGAACCATCTGGTGCGCGTATCCGGGGTTGTCGATGTCCACCGACCAAGCCCAAGTGTTCATGAGGAGGATACGTCCGATGCGCTCGGGCTGCCTCGCTGCGAGGTCGAGCCCGATCGGCCCGCCCCAGTCCTGGACGACCAGCGTGATGTCCTGCAGGTCCAGTGCCGCAACCAGGACCCGGAGGTTTTGCGCATGGGTCCGCGGCCGATAATCGAAGTCTGACGTCGTCGGCACGTCGCTCATACCCATGCCGAGGTGGTCAGGAATCACGACGCGGTGACCGTCCGCGAGCAGGCTCGCGGCGATATTCCCGTACAAGAACGACCACGTCGGGTTGCTATGCACCATGAGCACCGTATGCAAGGCGTCCTTCGGACCGGCATCGACGTAGTGCATCGTGCCCGCGGCCGTCTCGAAGGCGCAGGAGTCGAACGGATACTGCTTGGGGTCGACCTCGAACGGGCGCACAAAGCTCGCGGACGCGGCGGTGAGGCAGTCGCTGCTCACTTCGTTGGTCCCGCCGGGGACGTCGTCGGTCCCGTCGGGCGCGTCGTCGCCCTCGGTCGTACCGCTGCAGGCTATCATGCCCATGAGACAGGCCCCGGCGAGTATCTGGAGAGCCATCAGTCGCATGTGCAGGACACCGGGGCGTTGGTGAGGACGCTGGTGGAGGCACCGGGAAAGCCAGCCGAGCCCTCGAAGGGCAGCTGGGCGGCCACGGCGGGGCTACAGTCATGGCAGCAGAGGTGTGAGCCCTCACAGGTCCCTGCCTCGCAGCCTTGGGGTGTACAGAAGCCGCCGGAGGAGGCCGGGCGCGAAGCGTCCGGCGGGGGTTCGGGGGCGAAGCCCCCGTGGTGTCACCTCTGTCGTTCGACTCTAAGCCAGGTGCGAGGGGCGCGACTCACATTCGGTCTCAGGTTGGGCGAGCACGGGACGCGGGAACGGGTCAGTCGCCGGTATCCGTCGGGTGCTTTCGCCAGAGCTCGTCGATGCCGATTTTTACGGCCTTCTGAAGAATGAGGTTCGGGTCGAACTTGTTCGAGCGCCGATTGAGATGGTCATCCATCGCCATCTTCATGGCGCGGGTGTAGACCTCCTCATCCACGTGGA
>JBCBRU010000617.1:0-5425 GCA_039819565.1 Myxococcota bacterium
CCCTCCTCCGTGAATTTGAGCGCGTTCCCGGCGATGTTGAGCAGGAGGAGGGCCAGGTCACCGTGCACCTCAGCGCTGAGGGATCAGTCCTCCGGCTCGACGTCTCGGACACCGGTATTGGCATGACCCCGGAGACGGCGGCCTCGGTCTTCGATCCCTTTACTCAGGCTGAGGTGCACGGTGACCTGGCCCTCCTCCGTGAATTTGAGCGCGTTCCCGGCGATGTTGAGCAGGATCTGCCGAAGCCGCACCGGATCCCCGAGGATCCGAGGGGGGAGATCAGGATCGACGTGTGCGGAGAGGGTGACCTCCGGCTTGCCGCGAGCGGTGCGAACAATAGCGAGCGTGTCGTCGACCCAAGGAGATAAATGGATGGGTATCGACTCGAGCATCATCTTGTCCGCGTCGAGCTTGGATAGATCCAGGATGTCGTTAATGAGGGACAGCAAAGTATCGGCGCTGGTGTGGACGATCTCGGTGAGGTTCTTCTGGTCTTCGTCGAGATCTGAATCCAGGAGCAGCTCGCTCGTCCCGAGAATCCCGTTCACTGGGGTTCGAATCTCGTGACTCATGGTGGCCAAGAAGTCCCCCTTGACCCGGGCCAGGGCCTCCGCCTCCGCAGCTAAGCCTTCGAGCTTCTCGTTCTGGGCGTCCATTTCGTCCACCAGCACTGAAGCCATCTTGACCGTGCGGCGGAGACGATCCCGAAAGGCGAAAGCGAGCCGGCTGGCGTTCACGAGATAGGCGGCTCCCACCGCGATGAAGCCCAGTCGCACGAGGGCTTCTCGGGTGAGGAGGACTTCCCAACCGTCCTTCAGCACGAAGGCCGCCAGAAGGCACGCGACGGCTCCCACCCCAAACAGCTGAGATAGGCGAATGCGCACCCCGGGCTGATCCGCCACCCGCATGATGGGAAGGAAGAAGAGAGGACTGGATACCCCTCCGGTGGCCACGATGATCAGCGCGTAGGGAACGAAGTCGAGGACCAAGAACTCATGCCCCGCCCAGCGGAACCCCTGGAGGGCGAGGTACCGTTGAGCCACGGAAAGCACCACCGATAGCCCCATGAAGAGCGCCATCCAGAATATGGCGCGGTCGAGGTTCCCACTGGATCCGGTGGCCATATAGACCCCGGCCAGCAACGCCGCCCCGCCATTCGCCACAACCCGGAACACAGGGGTGACGGTGCCAAAGATCTTCCGGTGACGGCGCAGGACGACGCCCGAGTCTGCGAGACGCGTCAGCTCGACCCGAGCTTCTTCCGCGGGTCCCACGGACCGCTCATCGGCCTCGTTCCGTCACCTCACAGCCTGGCGTACGACTTTCCGCTTCGTCGGGTCAGGCTGATACGACGGCGCAGAAATCGTCCAATCCTACCGCCCTCGCTTCCGACATCCTCGCCGGAAAGGTCAGCGACCCCGATGAGCGATATCACCCATCCGACCCGGTACACCTTCGTCGAGCTCGACGACGTGCGCGTATTCTATCGTGAGGCGGGACCTGAGCAGGCGCCCGTGGTCCTCCTCCTTCACGGCTTCCCAACCTCCAGCCACATGTACCGCGATCTCATCCCGGGCCTCTCTCGCCAGTATCGGGTGATCGCCCCGGATCTCCCCGGCTTCGGGTATACCGAAGCTCCACCGCGAGGGCAGTTCGAGTACACCTTTGAGGCCTTGTACCGGATCATCGAAGCCTTTACGGAGGCTCTAGCTCTCGATCGCTACGCTTTGATGGTGTTCGATTATGGCGCACCGGTGGGATTTCGACTCGCTGCGGCCAACCCCGCCAGAGTCACGGCGCTGATCAGTCAAAGCGGAAACGCCTACCGAGAAGGGCTTCTCGATAGTTGGAACCCCTTCAGAGCCTATTGGGAAGATCCCGAGAGCGCCGATCGCCGGAACGACCTGCGAACCGTGCTGACCCGTGACACCACCCGATTCCAGTACACGCACGGCGTTCCAGAGGACAGGTTGACGCGCATCAGCCCAGACGCCATGGCCCACGACCAGGCCATCCTCGACCGAGATCCGGAAGTCCAGCTCGACCTATTCCGGGACTACAAGTCAAACGTGGATCGGTACCCTCATTGGCAGGATTACCTGCGGCGTCATCGTCCTCCGCTGCTGGCCACCTGGGGGAAGAACGACCCGTTCTTCGGACCGGACGGCGCCCGTGCCTTCGCCCGTGACGTACCCGACGCCGAGATTCACCTCTTCGACACCGGACACTTCGCGCTGGAGACCCACCGTCCGGAGATCGAAGCGCTGATCCTCGACTTCCTGAAGAGGAAAGTCCTTCGCCTCCCCCGCTGAGACTACGGCTGGGGGGGCGGAGGCGGCATCCCCTCGGGAACGCATACCAGAACGTCTCCCCGGGGCATCTCGCAGGTACCGTTGAGGGTGCCGTGCGGTGTCTCCACACGGCACGCATCCCCTTGGAGGGCGTCCTCGCAAGCTTCGAAGGCTTCCGGGGGCGGCGGATGCGGAGGACGCGCGGCGGCGGGTACGGTGACGCCGAGGCCGAGCGTGAGAGCGGTGATGAGGGCTGAGGTTTTCACGGTCCGCACCTCTTCAACGCGCGTGCCAATCCCCTGAGGAATGAAATCGAGCCAGGATCGGCGGATTCCGCCGAGCCCAGACGTCAATTCCGCCGAAGCCCTCAGAGGGGCTTTCGGCCCGTCATCACCCAATGGAGATCGTGGTTGTCGGCCTCGGCCTTCCTAAGCGCCTCGTCACGCGACGCCCCATCGAGGGCCCCGAGATGTTCGAAACCACCTCTGCTCCCAGCTCGAAAGACGTCGTCCCGTCGGTAGGCCACGAGGTCGAAGGGGAATGCCTGCGCGTACCACTCGAAGGGTTCGAACTCACAGTGGGCTGAACCTCGGCGCCAGGTCGTGACCCCTTCCGTCATAAACAGCAGCCCACCGGGCTTGAGCACTCGAGCCAGCTCCTCCGCGGTGCGCCGTTTGTTCTCACCCACGACGTGGATGAGGACGTAGGCGACCCAGATCGCGTCGAAGTGTCCATCCGGGAAAGGCAGTGAACCCCTCGCTTGCACGAAAGTGGCGCGGTCCGAGGTCGCCCGACGCTGCGCCTCTTCGATCAGGGCCGGCGTGGCGTCGACGCCGGTAGCCCCTTCGGAAACGAGCGCCGCCAGCTCCGAGGTGAAACGACCAAAACCACAGCCGAAGTCGAGCACCCGAGCCTCACCGCCCCTAAGCTGGGACGCAAAGAAGGGCAGCAAGCCGCCCTTCTCGAGCCGAGTGTCCTCCTCCAGCTCAGCGAGGGGGCGAGAGAGGTCTCCCACTCCAGCCGGGCCATGTTCGGCAATACGCGCTTCCCAGTAGTCGAAGGGCTCGAAGATCTGCTTCGCCACGTCCCTCCGCACCGCCTCCGACACCCGTCGCAAGGTGCCCAGCTCGCGAGAGGTCTGCTGACGAAACCCGCGAAGCTCAGCCTCGAGCATCACGAGGCGCCGCTTGAGGACGGCCACCACCGCAACCCCCGCCGCGGCGACGGCCAGCGCGAGCACGGCGAGCCCGCCGGGGAGTCCCCCGCTCTCCAGGAGCAGGGCGACCGCGGCCGCACCAAGGCCGATCCCGCCGAAAAGGCCGAGAATTAGGGGTCCCAGGGAGGCGCCCACGCCCGCACTCGGCTTGTTCATCTTAGGCGGGCTAGAGCAGCCCTACCGAGAGGTCAACCACGGCGAGGTGGATCGCAGCGAGGCCCCGTGCGAGCGTCGCTCGCAAGATGACGCCCCCGAGCGCTGCACCGCTCACGCTTTGGGTCCAGCTCGCCACGGCCGAAGGCCACGTTGCGGCTATGCTGGCTCGCCTGGCCAACTTGGACCATGTGATCAAGCCCCTGACGCGGGACCGCGACGGAAAACGTCACGGCGGCGAGGAGGGCATCCCGGACGTCGAAATCGCCCTCCAGGCCGGGGAGCAGCGCCATGACGGCGAAGCCGCGCTCGCGCAGCTGATGATGATGGCGGCAGGAGCGCTCGGACCAGGGCTCAACCAGTCTCTACGCTCTTCGCTGTTCGGGGCGGTGGAGACTATCGCCAAGACCACGAACCAAGCCACCTATGAGCGCGCATGCCGCGAGTACTTCGATACCTTGAGGGCACAGGACGAGATCCTCTCGGAGCGACGATTCCTCGGAGGGGAGCGCCCCAACATCGCCGACCTCTGGCTCTTCGCAGCCCTCGTGCGCCACGACCCGGCGCACCTCCCCTTTTACAAGCTTACTCTCGCCCGACTCGAGGACTTCGATCACCTCGGAGACTACGCGCGGGACGTCTTTCAGCTCCCCGGCTTTGCCGACCTCGTCATGCTCCGGGAGATCCGGCGCCATCACGCCTGGCGTTCGGAGCGCCTCAACCCGAAGCGGCGGGTCCCCACGGGCGGGCTTCCCGACCTTTGGCGCCCCCACGACCGCCATCAGCGCTTCGCCACTCGCCCGCTCTCGGACGCGGGCACCGAGGAGACGCAGCCGCAGCCGGGAGCCCTCGGGTGGATCCGGCCGCGGAGCGCGCATCGCGCCTGGATCGAAGATCGCCCCGGCGCCCGCCACCCCCTCGAGTCCGGGCGTTATCACCTCTACGTCAGCCATAATTGCCCGTGGTCGCACCGCGCCAACCTCGCTCGCTCCATGCTTGGCCTCGAGGATGCGGTGAGCATGGACGTCCTCTTCTATCGGAGGGATCCAGACCGCGGATGGCAGTTTCGCCCCGAGGAAGAGGGCTGCACTCCCGACCGCGTCTTCGGAGCGAAGTTCATCCGAGAGATCTACGAGCGCGAGGGCTCCAAGGAGAAGTCCGTACCTCTGCTCTTTGACAAGCTCACCGAGACCATCGTCAACAACGAGTCAGCCGAGATCGTCCGCATGTTCCACACGGTGTTACGTCCCCTCGCGCGCCGCCCCCTCGAGCTCCTCCCCGAAGGTCGCGACACGGAGATCACCCTTCTCAACCAGTGGATCTATCAGCGCATCAACAACGGGGCGTACAAGGCCGGCTTTTCGTCCGCGCAAGAAGCCCATGAAGACGCCGCCGAGTACTTCTTTGACGCCTTGGAAGGACTCGAGCATCGCCTATCGGACGGCCGAGCTTTTCTCCTCGGAGACACCCCGACGGAACCGGACCTTCGTCTCTTCCCGACCCTCTTTCGCTTTGATGACGTGTACTTCACCCGGTTCTTGCTGAATCGAAAGAAGCTCGAGGCCTACCCGCACCTCGAAGCGTGGAGGGGGCGGATGTTAAGCCTCCCCGGGGTCAGGGAGGCTTCGCGTCTCGATCACTGCAAGAAGGGGTACTTCGGAAGGACGGGGAACGGACTGGTTCCTCTCACTCCGGAAGCGCTATGAAACGCGCCATCCGGCGGAGTCAGGTTGATTAGTTGCATGAGTGGTGAGGCAGTTTTCGC
>JBCBRU010000618.1:0-5416 GCA_039819565.1 Myxococcota bacterium
CGGCCCGGGAGGATCCGGACCAGGAGGCTCCGGCCATGAGCCCCTCGATCCAGCTCTCGAAAGCCCGGATCCGGGGACTCTCGGCGTCCTCTTCGCGCATGAGCAGAAACCAAGCGTACTCGCTCACCCGCCACTCGAAGAGAGGCACGACGCGTCCCGCCTCGATGAGGTCGGCGGCCATGCTGCGGCGGCTGACGCACGCTCCGAGTCCCGCCGCGCAGGCTTCGAGCGCCGTCGTGGCGTCGCGGCAGTGCACCCAGCGAGCTCCCGCGCCCAAGGGCGCGTCGCCCGCGCCCTCAGCGATCCCCGCCTCGCGCAACCAGGGCGACCAGCCGCTCCAAGGCTCGTCGTCTCGGAGGCTGTCGTCGACCCACCACCGCAGGGCCTCCAGACAGCGGCGGGGATCCTCGAAACTCCGGGCTTCGACCGCGGCCGCGGGAACGAGGACGTTTACCGCATCCGAGGCGAGCCGCCTCGCCCGCAGCCCGGGGTAGGGCCCAGCCCCGAAACGCAGGGCGACGTCGGCTTCGGCGCGGCGGAGATCCCTCGGAGCGGCGCTGAGGTCGAGGTGGAGCTCGATCCCGGGATAAGCGTCCAAAAAAGCCCCGAGTCGAGGGAGGAGCCAGGGCGTCGCGAGGGACCCGGGGAGGGTGACGCGCAGGGGACCGTCGATCGGTGGCTCGGCGAGGCCCGCGGTGGCGCGATCCACGGCGAGGAGGGCTGCCGCGACCTGCTCTCGGTAGCGAGCGCCCTCAGCCGTGAGCTGAACTCCGCGGGCTTCGCGCACGAAGAGGGCGACGCCGAGCTGGGCCTCGAGCTCTCGGATCTGTCCGCTGATCGCGGCCGGGGTCAGCGAGCGCTCCTGCGCGGCCACCTTGAACCCGCCGAGGCGGGCCGCGGCCTCGAAGCTGCGCAGGAGATGAAGGGGGGCTTCCGGGATCTTCATGGCTCAGCCCTCCTTGCCCTGAGGCTCAGGAGGTCTCGCTTGTCCTTCGTCGAGACTCTCCTATGTTTCGCCCATGACCTTCCAGCTTCAGCGCTACGCCGCCTTTGGCGCCTCGGAACCCGGCGGAAACCCGGCCGGGGTGTGGATGGGGGACGCGCTCCCCGCCGCGGAGGAGATGCAGCGCATCGCCGCCGAAGTGGGAGACTCCGAGACGGCCTTCATCACCCCGCGCTCCGGTGCGAGGCGCACCGTGCGGTACTTCAGCCCCGAGGCCGAGGTCCCCTTCTGCGGGCACGCCACCGTCGCCTCCGGGGTTGCGCTGGGGCACGCCGAGGGGCCGGGGACGTTTCAATTCGAGACCCGCGCCGGCGAGGTCCCGGTAGAGGTGGCCCGAACCGGAGATGGGTACGCGGCGACCCTCACGTCCGTGGCGCCGCGCTTTGCACCCGCGGAAGCCTCGCTGGTCGAGCGTGCCCTCGATCTCCTCGGATGGCCCCGAGAGACTCTCGATCCGAGCCTCCCCGCGGCCAAAACCTACGCCGGGGCCTGGCACCTAGTGTTGGCGACCCGGGATCGGTCTCAACTCTCTCAGCTCGAGTATGACTTTGCCGCCCTGCGGGCCCTGATGGAGGACGCCGAGCTCACCACCCTCAATCTCGTCCATCGAGAGAAGCCTGAGTTCTTCCACGCCCGAAACCCCTTTCCCGTGGGCGGGGTCTTCGAAGATCCCGCGACGGGCGCCGCCGCGGCCGCCCTCGGCGGCTATCTCCGTGAGGCTAAGCTCGCGTCGGCGCCGACATCTTTCGAAATCCTTCAAGGTCAAGATATGGGGCGACCCAGCCGAATCAAGGTCTCTGTCCCCTCGGAGGGCGGGGTGCGCATCACCGGTGGCGCCTATTCCATCCCTGTGACCGAGCCCACGCGCTGACGCCCCCCCATTGATAAGTTCTCGGACTCCGGATGTAGTCCATGGATGCGCAGGGCCTGGCTCTGCCTCGCCGCCGCCGCCGTCGTTGCCTGCCGCTCCCGGGCGGTCCCCGAAGCGAAGCCCGAGGCATCACCCCTATCCGGACTCCTCGTGGGGGGATGTCGCGATCTCCTCAACGCCGACACCTGTCTCATCGATCAGTCCACCAAGCTGACCCTGTGGGCCCCTGCGCCCCGCGGCCTGCGCCTCGAAGCCTTCCTGGACGGGAAGCCTCAAGTCACGGAGTGGACCCGGGTCGAAGGCGGACTCCGCGGCGCCCTCACCGTCACCCCCACCGTCAGCGCCGTACGGGTCCTGGCCCGCAGCGCCCTGGGCGTTAAGACCTCCCGAGAGCTCCACATCAAGACCTGGAAGAAACCCGCCGCCCTGGACCGGGTGATGGAGCTCTACAAGACCGACCCCGAAAAGGCGAAGGCCGAGCTTGCGTCCCTGGACGACGCGGAAGATCCACGCACCCAGGTCGAAGCCATGATCGCGAGAGCGAAACTCAGCTTTCGCGAGGGAGACTTCGAGGCCGCCAGTAAGACATGGCGCAAGGCAGCGGCGTTAGCAGACGAGCAGGGATGGCCCGACACCGCAGCGAGAGCTCGAGGGCCAGTCATCTTTACTGCTCTTGACCTCCATCCTGACTTTCGAATTGCGCGTGAGGTTCTCGATAACGCCGCCAGCGGTTTTAGGAGCCCGTATGCCTCGCTTGTTCTGGCCAACTATGAAGGGAAGTATCAACGAGCTCTTGGTGACAAACGAGTCGCGCTAAGACGCATTCTTGAAGCCGAGCGTCTGTCGCGTAAGGTGGGCGAACGCTCCTTTTTGTATGTTACAACTCAGGCGAGAGCTGCCCTTTATGGCGAGGCCGGCCTTCATTCCGCGGGCCTGGAGGCCCTTCGGTCTGCGGAGCCACCGGCTAATGCGGGTTGTCCGTTGGGGTGGTGGGTCGGCAACGAGGCATGGCAGCAGCTGATGAGCCAAGAGAGTGGTACTTCCCTGAGTGGCGGGTCTCCCTTGGACTCAGCGCGTCGCTCAGTCGAGTTGTTCGAGAGTGACTGCCCGCAACCCCAGGCACTGACGAATAGTCTGAGTATTCTAGCCCTTGCGCATGCTAGAGATGAAAATTGGAGCGAGGCTGACCGCGTCGTGAGTCGAGCCATGGCTCGCGAAGGAAGCATGCCCATCAATGCTCTACCTTGGCTTTTGGAGGTGCGAGCACGTGTTGCCGTGGCAACCAAAAGGTTCTCTATGGCTCGCGATGCCTACCTGGCAATGGGCGAGTTCGCCCAACGAGCGGGACTCGTGCGTTGGCAGTGGCGCGCGGCCGTCGGAATGGCCCAGATACTCGGACAGGCGGGAAAAACGAAAGATGCCCTGCGGAGCTTCGAACGAGCCGAGGCGCTTCTGGCAAGATGGAAGCCCTCAACGCTTCTACCTTCGGGTTCCACGGTTTGGGGCGTGGCCGTCGATCGGGCCGCGGAGGCTCACGCAACACTTCTCCTTGAATCGGGCAAACGCGAACAAGCCGCGGAGGTTCTGGTCAGACGTACGCAACGCAGGATGTCCAGCTTCGCAATGGCCACGCGTATTCAAAGGTTGTCGAGAAAGGACCGCGAAGCTTGGGAGTTCGCCGCCCAACGATATGCCTCCCTTCGTGTCCGCATGGATGCACTTATCGAGTCGGCCTGGAGCGAAGATGACTGGCGCGAATCCGAGGCCGTACGGGCGTTAGGGCGTGAACTCGAGGCAGCGCTGGATGACACTATCGCTGCTCTTGGTCCCCAGGTCCCCCTTCGACCCCTTGAAACGCCGGCCGACGGTGAACTCGTGCTCGGCTACGAGGCCCTGGGCGGCTGTGTCCTTGCCTTCGCGTCGTCCTCGACAGGACGAGAGGTTCGTCGCCTCGACTGCCCCGAGGATCGGGTCACTGGACCCGAGGGTTGGCTCAAACCCTTCGAGGAGTTCATTCGTCGGGCACGCTCCATTTCCGTGCACGCACAGGGCCGAGTACGCGCCGTGGACCTCCACCTAGCATCCTTCGAGGGCTCACCTTTAGGAGCTACGCGCAGCGTCGCCTATTCTGTCGGAAGTCCCGACACACACCAAGCTGAGCAAGAGGTTGCTCTTCGCGTCGTGGCCTCCGATCCTACCGGAGATCTCCCGAGGGCCCGCGACGAAGGGGACTGGGTTGCTCGTCGTCTCCGTGGCGCAGGGTGGACTGTAGAAGAACGACGAGGTCGAGACGTGGAGCGGAGGCTCCTGGCGAAGCCGACCGGGTGGCTTCATTGGGCGGGTCACGGTGTCGCGGGTGAGCGGAGCCTTGACAGCCTGGGAAGCGGCAGCCTCCCGCTGGCGGATGGGGCATCCATTGAGCCTGTGGACGTCCTCACGTCGGCATCAGCGCCCCGGAACGTGGTGCTGACGGCCTGTCAAACGTCGCCTACCGGCGCCCGGCACCTTACTCTCGCCGAGGCTTTCCTGCTCGCGGGCAGCCAAGCCGTGGTGGCAACAACCCGACCTGTCGACGACTCCGCCGCGCTTCTCTTTGCGCAGGCATTTTATGGAGACGAGGTGCCGGATGACCCCGTGGCCGCCATTCGCAGGACTTACAAGAAGCTATCCGCATCTGAAACAGACTGGGCGGCCTTTCGGGTGTTTGTTCCCTAGTCACAGTCAATCAAGGTTAGACGGGTCCTATGCCGGAGGTCGGTGAGGTCTCGGTCAAAAAAATCCGCAGCCGCGCGTCAGAAACGCGTCGAGCGTGCATAGAGGGATCACGGCGTGAAAAACCTACACGAAAAAAACGGGGCTCGATGGATCGTGGCCCTGTTCAGCCTCACCGCCTTCGCCTGCGTGCCTACTGATGAAGAGCCGGAGGTCTTCGAAGATTCGCCTCCGACGGCCTTTCGACGGGTCGGGCTGTATGGCTTGCAGCTCCCGCCCGGCGTCCAGGAGTCCGAAGGCTGCCCGGAGTACCGGATGGTCGGGATTCGACCTCCTACGAGCGCCAGCTGTCCGCGGAGCGGTTCGAAGCGCTGGAAAAGGGTCAACCTCTTCCCTCACGCGACCTCGGCTGCGCTGAGTCAATTCTGCGCCTACGACTGGAAGGGGCCGGGCACCCCGGACCCCAAACTCATGCCCCACGAGTCCACGGGATGGCTCGAGCCCGACTGCATGAGCGTCACCGCCTTTGGACATCCCTACGAAGGCCGCAACGTTGCCGCTTTCGAGCAGGCGTTCCTGACTCAAGTTCAAGCCTCGGCGATGCTTCCGGCCGGGGCGGCGGCTACGAAGGTCGTGGTTGTCGACACCTCCGTCGATGCCCCCTTCCCGAACGGCGGCACCGGTCGGTCGGAGCATGGGCGAGCGGTCTCGGCCGTCATTCGCAAGCTAGCTTGTAGCTCCAGCGCGGGATCAGGGTGTGCGGCGGAGGTGTCCTCGAATTTGGCCATGCCCCTGCGCCGCCAGAACGGGAGCAGAACCATCATCTTCTA
>JBCBRU010000619.1:0-5409 GCA_039819565.1 Myxococcota bacterium
CGCCGACACCGGCGACATTGCCGCGATCCGGGAGCACCAGCCCCGGGATGCCACCACCAACCCGTCGCTTCTCCTCAAGGCGGCTCAGATGAGCGAGTACCGGGCGATCGTCGAGAAGGCCGCGAAGGTCGCGGCTTCCGCCGGCAGCGAGGACGCTCGCACCGAAGCCTTCATGGACCACCTATCGGTGGGTTTTGGCCTCGAGATCCTGTCGATCATCGAAGGCCGGGTCTCCACCGAGGTGGACGCCCGTCTCAGCTTCGATACCGAGGCCACCATTGCCAAGGCCCGACAACTCATCCAGCTCTACGAAGAGCGCGGTATCGACCGAAAGCGCATCCTCATCAAGATCGGAACCACCTGGGAGGGGGTGCGAGCCGCGGAGCGCCTCGAGCAGGAGGGTATTCATTGTAACCTCACCCTGCTCTTTAGCTTCGCCCAGGCGGTCGCCTGCGCCGAGGCCAAGGTGACCCTCATCTCACCGTTCGTGGGCCGGATCTATGACTGGCACAAGAAGGATCGCGGCGTGGATGACATCCCCCTCGCCGAGGATCCCGGGGTGGCCTCGGTGCGGAGCATCTACGCGTACTACAAGCGTCACGGCTACGGCACCGAAGTCATGGGGGCGAGCTTTCGGAAGGTGGGACAGGTCATCGAGCTGGCCGGCTGCGATCTCCTGACTATCGCCCCCAACCTCCTCGACGAACTTCGGGCCTCCGAGGATCCCATCGAGCGCAAGCTCGACCCGGAGACGTCCAAGCAGGACGGCGCGGAGCTCATCCATCTGGACGAGAAGAGCTATCGCTGGCTCCACAACTCGGACGCCATGGCCGTCGACAAGCTCGCCGAGGGCATCCGTCGGTTCGACGCCGACGCGCGCAAGCTGGAGAGCTGGGCGCGCGAAAACGTCACCGCCTGAGATGACCGAACGCACAGTGGTCCAAACCGTTACCGCCCACCGGCAGACGGAGGGCGGCGGTTTCGTGGTGCGCCGGCCGCTGCCGACGGCGGGCCTCGCGGACCTCGATCCCATCCTCCTCGTCGATGAGATGGGACCGGTGGAGTACGGGCCGGGGGAAGCCGTCGGGGCGCCGGATCATCCCCACCGGGGCTTCGAGACGGTGACCTACATTCTCGAGGGCGAAGGGGCTCATGCCGATAGCGCCGGCCATCACGGCACGATCGGGCCCGGCGACGTCCAGTGGATGACCGCCGGGGCGGGGGTGGTGCATCGCGAGATGCCTTCGGAGCAGGTGCTGCGCGACGGTGGGCGGGTCCACGGCTTTCAGATCTGGGTGAACCTACCCAGGGCCAAGAAGCTCGTCCCGCCTGCCTATCAGGAGGTCCCGGCCGCCGCGATCCCGGAAGTCACGACCGCGGACGGCCGAGCCCGGGTTCGCATCATCGCCGGGGAGGCGCTCCGCGCGCGGGCGAACATCGGCACCCATACCCCCATCCTGTTTCACCACTGGATGCTCGACGCCGAAGCGCAGGTTGAGTTGCCGGTCCCGGAGGACCACAACCTGGCCGCCTACGTCTTCGAAGGTTCGGTCAAGGTGGCCGAAGACGTCGTCCGAGAGGGCCAGCTCGCGGTCCTGGACCGAGGAGAGATGGTGCGCCTGTCCGCGGACCGGTGGGCCCAACTCCTCCTCTTGGGAGGGCGTCCGCTGGGGGAGCCCGTAGCTCGCATGGGGCCGTTCGTGATGAACACTCCCGCGGAGCTAGGGCAGGCTTTCGAGGACTTTCAGGCCGGTCGGATGGGACAGATCGCAGCCAAGATCGAGCGACCTACCGGTGGGTGAAGGGATGGAGGGAGGCCTCTCGGCCTCCCTCCATCATGTCAGAGCGGAGCCGTCTCGGGAGGGGCTCGAGAGGCCGCCACGGACGCGGTGACCTCCGAGAGCCGGTCTTCCTCCTTCTCCTCGGCGCTCTCCCGGGCCGCCCGCAGCCGCTCGATGGCCCGGTCCACGTGACCGAGCAGCGCCGCGCGCGCCACCGGTTCCAGCTCGACGTGCGCCACCATCCGCTCGAAGAGGCGCATGAGCCGGACCCACTCCCGCTGCAGGGTGCGCAGGGACTCTTGCGCCCCCACCTCCTCCGCCTCGATCTGCCTCAGCTCCGAGAGCGCCTGAGCGATCTGGGAGGCGAGACTCGCACGGAGGTCGTGGAGTCGATCCAGTGAGCCGTCGTGGCCAAGCTCGTGGAGCGTCTCGCGCTGCTTCGTATCCAGTCGGATGGCCCGCGCCGCGCTGACCCGCGCGAAGGCTCCCCTCCTCAAGAACTCCCGCCCCTCGGGAAAGAGCAAGATCTCTACCTCCTCGGCCGCTTGGGCCTCCTGTTCGTCGGGGCTGCTCTGGGCCGCCTGCACGAGATGCCAGATCTGGCGGACCACCCCATCGTGGTCCTCCACGAGCTCATCCCGACGGGCCCGAGCCCGAGCCCGTCGCTTGTCGAATTTCGGGTCCTCCTTGAGCGCATCCGCGCGTTGTTCGAAGCGCTCCTGGAGGGCTTCGAAGTCGTCGAGAAAGTAGGCCAGCTGGGGCTCGGCCTCGATGAATGGCCGAAGGTGGTTGGGGCTCAAGTAGTCTTCGACGATCGAGAGCATAGTGTCTTTGGACAGATTGATCATAACCATGGGTTCGTTCCTTTCTGTGTGCCGCCGTAGCGACGCTGGTTAAAGGATACGAACGCCTCATCTATTCTTTTCCCAGGGCCGATTTTAGCCTCTCTTGATAGTTAACTATCGAGAGGGGCTAGCGCTAGGGGGCACCGGCCCTCTCCTGAGAGCTCGAGGCTAGACTTAGCCTCGGAGCTCACGAAGAAGCGTTCGAGGCTAGCGCTAGGGGGGGAGGGCGCGTGGGTGAGCGCGAAGGCTAGCCGTAGGGGATGGGGCCCATTTCCCGGCCGAGGAGGCTAAAGCTAGGGGTCGACGGCCTCGCGTACGTTAAAGCAGTAAAAGAATCGCCCTATCGTTCATCATCTTAGACGGACCCTATTCTCTTAGCCCGATCGCGTTCATTCACGACCCGGGACCCCCTAAAGGAACCGCCCTTTTTGAGAACGGGCATCAAAAAGGCCTAAACTTTGCCCTCTCGGGGTCCTGGCGCCGCCGAAAAGGGCTTCGGCTAGGGGGGGCGCCTCGTGCCCTCAAGGATCTGCAGAGCTCTTTGCGGAGGCGCCCGGTGGAGCGTCGCTCGAGCCCTCACTCCAGGCCTCCAAGCCCTCCAGGAGAGCGCTGCGGGTCTCTGAGGAGAGCTCGAGGAGCTCCACGAGGGACCGAAACACCTGGACGATCTGGATCCAGCGACGCTTCGCTTCGAGCGCGTCCTGTTTCGGGGGCCGATGGGCATCGAGGCCCTCGAGCTGACGGAGGACCTCGCTCAGCTCCGAAGCCGTGTCGACGAGCTCTTGGTAGAGTTCCAGCACCGTCCGGTGAGGGCCCTCGAGCCGGGCCAACAGCGCTGCGTCCTCCGGGCCCACGCGAAGCGCCTCGACATAGGCCACCCGGGCCGCCGGCCCGCGACGGGTGAAGCCGCGCCCGTTCGGAAAGAGGAGCGCCTCGGCCCGCTCGACCTCGGCCGGAGACGGGCTGGCTTCGGTCGCGGTGGCCAACCCCGCTTGAACGACGTGAAAGGCTTGCCGCAGCACCTGGTCAAAGTGGGCGCAGGCGGCCTCACGACGCTCCACCAGTTCGTCGCGGCGGAGAGCACCGCTGGAGCCGGAGACCTTCTCGAAGCTCCCAAGCTGTGCGTCGAGGGCCTCGAAGTCTCCGAGGAATCCGACGAGTCGAGGCTCGCCCTCGATCAGCGGCCGCAGCCTGTCCGGCGCGAGATAGTCTTGCAAGACCGCGCGCATCGCGGAGAGGGGGGCGTCTCGAAGAGCCACGACCCTCTTCGTTACCGAGCCACGGCTACGTCGGCAAGGTCGCGCGGGGCTCGGGGGCTCAGGGGCAGGCCGACGTCGATACGCAGACGTTGTCCAGGAAGATATTTGCGGTCCCGGCTCCGCTCGCCGCCTTCAGCTGAAGGGTAATGCCGCCGGAGGTGTCCGCCCCGGTGAGCGCGGTGGTTCGAACCCTCGTCCAGGTAGCGGCGTTCGGGTCGGGAAAGAGCGGGCCCCCTGTAAGTATCTCCGAGGAAGAGGTGCCCCCGCCGGTGAGCTCCGAGAAGAACTCGGCGAACACGACGCCGCCGGGCGTCACCGCCCCCCGCAGGTCGAAAGCCACGAAGATGGTCTGGCCCGGCGTGAACGCGCCCGGACTGAGGTTGGCGAACTTGATCACGGTGTCGGTGTCGGGCGTCGTCACCGTGAGGAGCGCAGCATAGGTCCCCGACGCCGCGTTGGCGGTCACGATGGTCTGGACCCCTCCGTTGACGAACTGCTGGATGCAGGAAAAGTCGCCGGACTCGAAGCCGCCGTTGGTGGCGAGGTTGGCTCCGGACGGCCCGCATCCCATGCCCACGTTCACCCGGACCGTCCCCGAGGCGGGCACCCCCAGGAGAGAGGCGGTGATCACTGCGGAGCCTTCCCCTACTCCGGTGATGATCCCCGAGCCATCTACGGTGGCGACGCTCGTGTCCGAAGATAGGTAGGTGAGAAAGGCGGGCGCCATGGGATCGAGGGTCACGTCCGTCCCGTTGACGGAGAGCACCGCGGAGGCCCCCCGGACCGCGCCCATCGCGCCGGTGGCGATGGACTCGGTGGTTGCGTCGAGGCTCGGTCGGGGGTTGGAAATCTGACCCGCATCGAGCGTCACGTAGCGAATCTCATCGAGCCACAGCGTGTATGCCCCCTCGTCCGAGCCCTCAGCGAAGTGGAAGAGTCCGATGTGTTGAGTGAGCACGGAAGGGTCGGGAATCGGGAGGGTGTATTGAGCCCAGCGCGTGGTGACCGGGAGGGCCCCGTTGATCTCGGTGTTCTGGGTGTCGTCGGCGGCGGTGTTGCCGAAACCCGCGACGTTCAAGGTCCGATCGGCGTCGGCGCGGACCCAAAAGGTCACCGCGTTGAAGCCCGAGACGTCTGCGCCGGGACCGAGCACGAGAGCTCCGCCGGTGTAGCCCTCCGCGGGTACGCTCACCCGCAGGGAGGCCATGCCCGCTTGTGCCTCCGCGGTGTCGACGGCGAGATCGTTCGTGGAGTTGTCGAACTCCGCGAAGACGACGCCGGCGCCGTAGTCGTCCCCAAACACCACCCCGTCGAAGGCCGCGCCGGGGACCGTGTTGAAAGGCTGCTCGGCCGTCGCCGCATCAACGTTCAGGTTGCCGGCCGCATCCTCGAAGCTCATTGCGGCCACGGTGACCCGGAGCGTCCCCGTCATGTTGGGCGGCGGCGAGACCACGAGGGTTGCCCTCTCACCGCTGGCCACGGCAAACGCCCCGGCCGCGCCCCCCTCGACGGTGACATCCTCGA